>DYKQ01000080.1 GCA_020722545.1 Thiomonas intermedia
ACCGGAATATCGCCGAGCA
The DNA here is from genome assembly GCA_020722545.1 of Thiomonas intermedia. Taxonomy (GTDB): domain Bacteria; phylum Pseudomonadota; class Gammaproteobacteria; order Burkholderiales; family Burkholderiaceae_C; genus Thiomonas; species Thiomonas intermedia_B. The sequence goes on from DYKQ01000080.1 coordinate 20, forward strand.
GCGGCACCTTGTCGGTCTGATTCTGCTCTTGGGATGTAAAAATACCCCCCAGAACCACGGTGCCGCCGTTTTCCACCTGCACTTGGGTCGTGACCGTATTGGTATTGATGGAGGGCACACCTGCCGTTGTTGGGCCTGGGCTGTCTTTGTGAATTTCCACGTTCATAATCACATTCCCATCGGGGGTAATTTGCGGGGTGACATCCAGACTCAAAACGGCCTTCTTGAAAGTCACCGCAGTGGCGCCGCTGGAAGTGGCCTGCTGATAAGGAATTTCAGTCCCTTGCTCGATGGTTGCCTTGCTCAAATCCGCCGTAATGACACGCGGTGAGGAAATAATTTTTCCTTTGCCGTCTGCCTCCATCGCGGATAGTTCGAGATTGATAAAACGGTTGGCTGCCGCATTGAAAAGACTGATGCCTAAAGTGCCAGGATTAACGCCTTGCAAAATACTATTTGCCAGCGCCGTAGCTGGAAGATTTACAAACTGGGAATCTGCCAAAGTAGCGGCCGAGGAGCCCGGTTGGTTCGTTTGGTTGGCCACGCCAAGGTAATCTCCAGAAACCGTGCCATAAGTACCGCCGCCTATGTTGGTACCCGGCACGCCCCCCTGAATGCCGCGAGCATCCAGAAATCCCAGCTTCACCCCAAGGCTGCGTCCAAACTGATCGCTGGCTTCCACAATGCGCGCTTCGATCATGACCTGACGCACGGGTTTGTCGATCTTGGCGATGAGTTGGGCGACTTCTTCCAGCTTGGAGGGGATGTCGGTGACGAAAATCTGGTTGGTGCGGGGGTCAGCCAGCACCGTACCGCGCGGGGAGAGGATGCGCGAGGTGGGGGCTGCGGAACTGGACAGGCCGGGCAACAGTATCGGAGAAGGCGTTGCCGCCGCGCCAGGCTGCACGCCCCCAGCGGCGCCCGTGAGCATGGCGACCACGGTAGCGGCTTTCTGGTAGTTGAGCTGGAAGGTCTCGGACTTCAATGGTTCCAGGGCGCTGAGCGATTTTTTCGCTTCGAGATCGGCTTTTTCACGGGCGAGAATTTCGTCGCGCGGGGCAATCCACAGCACATTGCCTTCCTTGCGTTCGCCCAGGCCTTTGGCACGGAGGATGATGTGCAGCGCCTGATCCCAGGGCACGTCCTTCAGGCGCAGGGTGAGGTTGCCGGTGACGGAATCGCTCACCACCACATTGAGATGGGTGAAGTCGGCGAACACTTGCAGCAACGAGCGCACGTCGATGTTCTGGAAGTTGAGCGAGAGCTTTTCGCCGTGGTAGCCGGGGCCGTTGCCCTGCACGAGCGCGTTGGGGTTGGGCTGGACCCGGCGCAGTTCGAGCACGAACTGATCGTCGGCCTGGTAGGCGCTTTGCTCGTAGTCGCCATTGGGCTGGACGACCATGCGCACGTTGTCGCCCATCTGGAAGGTGGTGATGGAAGTGACAGGGGTGGCGAAGTCGGTGACGTCGAGACGGCGGCGCAGATCGGCGGGCAGCGAAGTCTTGAGGAAATCGACGACGATGTTCTGGCCCTGCTGGTGAATGTCCACGCCGACCTGATTGTTGGGCAGGCTGACCACCACGCGGCCCGCGCCGTCGGTGCTGCGCTTGAAGTTGATGGCCTGCAGCGCAACTTGATGGGTGTTGAGGTTGTCGGCGAAGTGCACGGTCTGGGCTTGCGGAGCCCCCGTGGCGGCAGAAGTCGCGGCGGCTTGTTCGTGCGTGGTATTGAGCAGCACGAGCAGGCGATTGCCTTCCAACTGGGTTTTGTAGGTGGCGGACTGGCGCAGGTTGAGCACCATGCGGGTGCGACCCTGGGCCTGCACCACGTTGACCGAACGCAGATTGCCCTGCTCGAAGTTGACGGTCTGGCTATTGAGCGCCGAATCAACGCCGGGGAAATCGAGCACGATGCGAGCCGGCTGGTCGATCACGAACCCATTGGGCGCGGCGCTCAGAGGCTGCGCCAGATTGACCTGCACCACGGTTTCCGTGCCCTGCCGACTGGCGGTGACGTTCTGGATCGCGTTGTTGGCGGCGTAAGCCGGAACGGACCCAAGCCCAAATACGGCCGCAACGGTCAACAGTGCAATGCCCAGGCATCGGTTAAAAAGCGGCCGTTTGAAAGGCGTATTCATTGTGTGCTCTCCTGCAATTGAAGGGTTGCCGGGCGCTCGACCCAATCGCCTGTGGCGTCTTGCACCAGTTCCCTCAAATCGACTTCGCTATCAGTGATTTTGATGATCTTTCCGAAGTGCTGGCCGACATACTCGCCGACATGCGCCCGGTACAACAGGTTGCCCGCCTCGAGCAGGGCATATTGCCGCCCTTTGATCTTCACGCTGCCCACCATTTGAATCTGGTCGAGTGAATACGCTTCAAGCGGCTGCTTGGGACGGGCCAGTTCGGCCTGCAGCAGCGGATTGAGCTGCTGCACCTCCTGCCGCACGCCCACTTCGAGTTTGGTCGTGGAAAACGGATCGGCGCCGATCTTCGGGTCGTAAACGGCAGGAATGAAAGGCTTGGGCGGCTCGATGGGTTTGATGCGCGGGTGCATGCTGGCGCGCTGTTGCGCCATCCACTCGCGCAGGTCTTCATGCTGCTGGCCGCAGCCCGACAGAAGGGCCGCTGACAACAGGGCCGCCGAAATCAGCGGCAAACGAAAGCGCTGAAAGTGCTGACGTGGGCTAACGCCGTGCAAACTCATTTCGCCCCTCCCGGTTTTTTCGCCTGCTTGGCCTGGGCGGCGATTTCTTCGGCGTCCAGATAGCGGAAGGTCTTGGCCGTGGCGTCCATGACCATCGGGGCGCCGGTCTTGCCCTTATTGGCCGTCAGGCTGATGTTGTTGAGGGTCACGATGCGCGAGAGCTTGGCGATATCGGTGGCGAAACCCGCCAGATCGGTATAGCCGCCCTCGAGCTTGATCGAAATCGGCAGTTCGGCGTAATAGGGTTTCACATCCACCTGACCCGGTTTGAACAGCTGGAATTGCAAGCCGCGGCCTATGCCCGCCTGGTTGATGTCGGAAAGCAGGGCGTCCATTTCGGCCTTGCTCGGCAGTTGTTTTTCCAGCAGGGCCACGTATTGCTGCACCTGGGCTTTCTGCGCCCTGAGCAGATCGAGGCTGACGGCCTGTTCGAGTTTGTGCTTGTATTCCTGACGCAGGGTGACTTCCTGCTGCTGGGCCGAAGTGAGTTCGTCACGCGTGCCCGACAGCCAGGCATACCAGCCCAGCCCCAGGGTCAGCAAAAAGGCAGCGGCATAGACGGTGTTGCGCGGCCAGGCCGGCCAAGCGCCCGGATCGTTGGGGTTGAGCCCGCGGAACTGTGCCGAGATGTCCTGAAACGCGCCGTTCAGGTCGATTTTTGAGAGTTTGGAGGTCGCCATCAGTGTCGCCTCACGAAGGATTCTTGGCCGCTGGCGCCGCACCCGAAGCAGCGCCCGACGGCGTAGGCCGCTTGAGAGTGGCGCGCAACTGGAACTGCGCCACGACGCGCGCCACATTGCCCGCCGAAGCGGGAGCAATCTGCGAGCGGATCTCGATCAGTTCAGGCTTTTCGAGCCAGCCGTCGGGGCGGCTCAGGTTGCGCAGAAAGTCGGCCACGCGCTCCTGGCTGAGCGCGACGCCCTGAATGAGCACAGTCGCCCCGTCCTGGCGAATCTGCGAGAGCTGAACCCCGGTCGGCGTGTCTTTGGTCAGATCGTCGAACAGGTGCACCGGCAGGTTGCGGTCGGCCTGCAGACCCTCAACCGCATCTTGACGCGCCCGCAGCGCTTCGATCTCGGCCTTGAGCGAGGCGATGTCCTTGATCTGGCTGTCGAGTTTGGCGTTTTCCGCCTTCAGGAAGTCGTTGCGGCTTTGTTGCTGGGTGATCATTTCACTGAGCACGGTATAGCCGAGCGCCAGCACCAGCCCGCCCGCCAGAATGGAGGCAAAAACGCCCGCATAGAAGGCCTCGCGCCGTTTTTTGCGCTTGGCATCCCGGTGGGGAAGCAGATTGATCAACACGATATTCATGACAGATCCCGTTGCTGCGTCATTGCAGGAAACGCCGCATCGCCAAGCCGCAGCAGGTCAGATAGGACGGCGCCTGACTGCGCAGCTTTTTCTCACGCACGGTTTCGGCAACCGCCATGCCCTCGAACGGGTTGATGACCATGCAGGCGACGGAGGCCGTGGCGGTGATTTTTTCCGCCAGACCGGGCAAGGCCGACGAGCCGCCGGCCAGCAGGATGTAGTCGACCCGGCCAAACGGCGTGGCGCGATAGAAGAACTGCAGCGCACGCGCGATTTCCTGCGTGAGACTGTCCATATAGGGCGCCAGCACCTGCGTGGCGTAGTCGTCCGGCAGGTCGGCGGCGCGTTTCTTGGCCTCGGCCTCTTCGAGCGAAAAACCGTAGGTGCGGGCGATCATCTGGGTGAGCTGGGCGCCGCCGAAAGCCTGATCGCGGTCGTAAAGGGTTTCACCGTTGCGCAGAATCTGCAGGCTGGTGGAGGTGGCGCCCACCTCGAACAGCGCCACGAGCAAATCGAGCCCGGCGCGAGGCAGACGCTCAATCAGGCGCTGCGCGGCCAGGCGGGAGGCGAAGGCCTCGATGTCCATGACCACAGGCTTGAGCCCGGCGGCCTCGGCAACGCCGCGACGGTCATCCACCTTTTCGCGGCGGGACGCGGCAATGAGCACCTCCTGGTCGCCGGGAGAGGTGGCGCTGGGGCCAAGAACGCTGAAATCGAGCGCGACTTCGTCGATGGCGAAAGGGATGTACTGGTTGGCTTCGCTTTCCACCTGCACTTCGATTTCTTCTTCGCGCAACTCGCCCGGAAGAACGATCTTTTTAGTGATGACGGCCGACGACGGCAAGGCCATGGCGACTTGCTTGGCCTTGGCGCCGCTCTTGCGGACGACCTTGCGCACGGCTTCGACCACATCGTCGAGCTTCTCGATGTTGCCATCGACCACGGAACCCTTTTCGAGAGGCTCCATGGCGGCGCGCAGCAAGGTGTACTGGCCGCGGTCATCCCTATCGAGCTCGACGAGCTTGACGCTGGAACTGCTGATATCCAGCCCGATCATTGGCGCATAGCGCTTGCGAAACAGACTGCCAAATGTGGCCACTGAAGACCCCCCGATTGATTTGCAACGTTGTGCGCAAGCTCGCAGGCCAGCCTTTGGCACACCGAAATGCGTGCCAGCCCCCGTTGGTGCATCAACCCGCACCCCGGTTTGTTTGCGCCACGAACTCAGATTTTTCCTTCGATCCTACCAACAAGTCCTTGATGTACTAACGTGTAAACCCCGACTCATCCGAAAAACGTTGCAAAACTCCCACGACGGCTAGGCAGGTGAGCGTTTGTGATTTCTTACGGTACAACGGCGGGGATTTTTATAATTTGCAACAAAATTTTCTTTCCGCCCCCTCCGAGCGTTTGCTCGAGGGTCGTGCGGCCGCCTCATTCTCTACTGCGCGCAAGCCGCGTAAGCCTTCTGCGGAACCTTGCGTCCGCCCGCTTCGATGAGTTCCTCCTCTACCGCCTCGCCCTCTCCGACGCCGCGCCCGCGCGCTCGCTCTCCCTGGTGGCTGCGCGCCCTGATCGGCCTGGTGGTCACGGTCGTGGGGCTGCTGATCGCGGCGGCGCTGGTCGTGGGGCTGGTGCTGGCGTTGAGCTGGCCGCGACTGCCCGACATCTCGGAATTGCAGAACTATCAACCCCGGTTGCCGCTGCGGGTGTATTCGGCGGACAACGTGCTGCTGGGCGAGTTCGGCGAGGAGCGCCGGGTGTTCACGCCCATTGGGCAGATTCCCGATCTGATGAAAAAAGCGGTGCTGGCCACCGAAGACGACCGCTTCTATCAGCACGGCGGGATCGATTGGCCCGGGGTGGCTCGCGCGCTGCTGGCGAATCTGGAGCACTCGCGCAGTCAGGGCGCCTCGACCATCACCATGCAGGTGGCGCGCAATTTTTATCTGTCGCGCGAAAAGACCTTCACCCGCAAGTTGTTCGAGGTGCTGCTGGCGCTGAAGATCGAGCAGCAGATGAGCAAGGACCAGATTCTGCAGCTCTACATGAATCAGATTTTCCTCGGCCGCAAGGCCTACGGTTTTGCTGCGGCCGCGCAGGCTTATTTCGCCAAACCGCTCGACCAGCTCTCCCTGGCGCAGATGGCGATGCTGGCGGGTCTGCCCAAAGCGCCCTCGGCTTACAACCCCATCAGCAACCCGCAGCGGGCGCGGCAACGCCAGTTGCATGTGATCGCGCGCTTGCAGAAACTGCGCTGGATCACCCCGACGCAGGCGCAACAGGCGCGGGACGAGCCGCTGGCGCTGCGCACCGCGCAGACGGAGAACAACCTGCATGCGGGCTACATCACGGAAACGGTGCGTCAGATGGTGTTCGACCGTTATCACGAAGCCGCCTACACGCGGGGATTGAACGTTTACACGACCATACGCCTGCGCGATCAGCTGGCGGCGTGGCGCTCGGTGCGCAGCGGCGTGCTGTCTTACGAGTTGCGCCAGCCGTATCGCGGGCCCGACGCCTTCATCGATCTGCCAAGTGCGGTGGACGCGATTCCCGGTGCGATCGAACAGGCCTGCGCCGACCGACTCGCAGCCGACGGCATGGTGTGCAGCGTCGTGCTCAGCGCAAAGCCCGCCGAAGTGAAAGTGATGACTGAGGCGGGACAGATCGTGACCGTCTCAGGCGCGGGGTTGCGGCAGGTGCGCGCACTCGGACTGTCGGACAAGGCGCAGCCCGCCATCAAGCTGCGCGCCGGGGCGGTGGTGTGGCTGGCGGAGGATGGGCCAGGGCAATGGGTCATCACCCAACTGCCGCAGGTGCAGTCGGCCTTCGTGTCGATGAATCCGAACAATGGCGCCATCGTCTCGATGGTGGGCGGCCTGGACTTCGCGCGCAACAAGTTCAATCACGCCATCCAGGCCTGGCGGCAACCGGGATCGAGTTTCAAGCCCTTCATCTACTCGGCCGCGCTGGAAAAAGGCATCACTCCGCTCACCGTGGTCAACGACGCGCCGATGTTTTTCTCCGCGGCGCAGACAGGTGGCGAATCGTGGGAGCCGAAAAATTATGACGGCAAATACGAAGGGCCGATCAGCCTGCGACGTGCCGTGGCGCAGTCGAAGAATATGGTGGCCATCCGCGTGCTCGACGACATCGGCCCGAAGTTCGCGCAAGCCTGGAGCACCCGATTTGGCTTCGAGGCCAGCCGCCAGCCGCCCTACCTCACCCTGGCGCTGGGCGCGGGCACGGTTACGCCCTTGCAGATGGCGCGGGCGTACAGCGTGTTTGCCAACGGCGGCTATCTGCTCAAACCCTTTTTGATCAGCAAGATCACCGACTCCCAAGGGCAGGTGCTGTTTCAGGATCGGCCGCAGCAAGCGGGCGATGAAAAACTGCGCGTGATTTCGCCGCGCAACGCCTATGTCATGGACAGTCTGCTGCAGGAGGTCACGCGCTCGGGTACCGCGGCGCGGGCGCAGGCGACGCTCAAGCGCCCCGACCTTTACGGCAAGACGGGCACGACCAACGACTTTCTCGACGCCTGGTTCTGCGGCTTCCAGCCCAGCTTGGTGGGGGTGGCCTGGGTGGGCTATGACACGCCGAAAAAACTGGGCAACAAGGAAACCGGCGGCGCGCTCGCCCTGCCGATCTGGATTCGCTACATGCAGACGGCTTTGCAGAACGTGCCGGTTGCCAGCTATGCGCAACCGCCGGGCATCGTGGTGGAAAACGGCGAGCCGGTGTACAGCAACTTCGCCCATGGCGGCGGGGTTGCCAGCCTCGGACTGGAAGCCCCCCTGCCGCCGCCCGAGGTCTCGCCGCAAGAGCGCGACTCCATCCTCGATCTGTTCAAAGGCAATTGACGGCGAACGGGCCTACAGCGTGGGCAAGTCAAGAGGCGGCGCGTTCAGCGTCTGCATGACCCGGTGCAGCGCCGCGCCCAGCGTTTCGCCAGTGCGGGTGTCGCACCAATGGCTGCCGCTCCACACGTAGTGATGCGCTCCGGCACGCGAGGCGAGCCAGACCTGATGCGTGGGCTGCTGCAGGTTGATGATGACCTGATCTCCGCTGTCGAGCTCCAGCCGCAGCACGGAGCCGTCGCGTTTGGAGTCGAGGTCGGCGGCATCGGCGGCCGCTTCGATGGCGGCCATGGCCTGTTCGGCAATCTGCAGATAACGGGTGTCGTCGAGCGTGTCGGACATAGGGCGGCTGATACACTGATTTTCGATGGATAGACAGCTTAATCGACCGCATCACCTGCGCCCCCTGCTACGCCTGATGGCCGCGCTGGGGGTGGTTGCTTTGCTAGGCGGCTGCGGTCAGACCGGCCCTTTGTATCTGCCCACGCCGGCCCCAGCACATTCAGCCTCAGCCGCGCCGCGCTGAGCGTTGGTCGCCTCGGTTTACAGCATTTGTTTGCCGCGTTTGTTTGCCGCCCTTTTTCGGACGCCCTGATGAAGACCTTGCTCCTCCCTGCCCTGCCTGGGCATCCCCATATCGCCTATGTCGGCTCGACCTTGAAAATCGAGGACGTCACCGCCTCCGCCGTGGCGGCTGAATTCGGCGCCCCGACCTATGTCTATTCGCGCGCCTCGATCGAAGACGCGGCGCAACGCTATAGCGAAGCGGCGCAGGCCAGCCCGGTGCACGTCGCCCTGCGTTACGCGGTGAAGGCGAACTCCAACCTGGCGGTGCTGCAGCTGCTCGCGCGCCTGGGCTGGGGCTTCGACATCGTTTCGGCGGGCGAACTCAAACGGGTATTGGCCGCAGGGGGCGATGCGGGAAAAGTGGTGTTTTCCGGCGTGGGCAAGTCGGCAGACGACATGCGGTTTGCGCTCGATGTCGGCGTGGAGTGCTTCAACGTCGAGTCGCCCAGTGAGTTGGCCGTGCTCAACCGGGTTGCACTAACCGCGGGCAAAGTCGCGCGTGTGGCGCTGCGCGTCAACCCGGACGTCGACGCCGGTACGCATCCCTATATTTCCACGGGTCTGAAAACCAACAAATTCGGCATCTCGCAAGATCAGGCTGCGCAACTTGCGCTGCAGACTGCGCAGTTCGAGCAAGTGCAACTGGTGGGCATCGCCTGCCACATCGGCTCGCAGATCACGACCGTCGAACCCTATCTGGACGCGCTGGACAAGGTGCTCGATCTGGTGGAGCAGATGGAGCGCAAGGGCGCGAAAATCGAGCACATCGATCTCGGCGGCGGTCTGGGCATCCGCTATACCGACGAAACCCCGCCGACGCCGCAGGAATGGCTGAGCCCGCTGCTGGCGCGCATCTCCGCACGCGGCTTCGGTCATCGCACCGTCGTGATCGAGCCCGGTCGTTCCATCGTCGGCAATGCCGGCGTGCTGCTCACGCGCACCCTGTTTCTCAAGTCCACCCCGGTCAAGCACTTTGCCGTGGTCGACGCCGGCATGAACGATTTGATCCGCCCCGCGCTTTACTCGGCCGAGCAGGCCGTCGTCCCCGCCGAGCAACGGGAAGGCAGCGCCTTGAAATACGACATCGTCGGCCCGGTGTGCGAATCGGCCGACTGGCTGGCCCGCGACCGCGCGCTGGTGCTGGAGGAAGGCGATCTGCTGGCCATTTTGTCGAGCGGCGCCTACGGCATGGTGATGGCGTCCAACTACAACAGCCGCGGCCGCCCCGCCGAAGTGATGGTCGACGGCGCCACCGCCACGCTGATTCGCCCGCGCGAAACACCCGAGCAGCTCTATGCCAGCGAACGGCTCTTGCCCTGATTGACGACCTGATTTCCGCCCGGACTGTTGCTCTGATCGTCGCGGGTTCTTGTACGGTGCAGTTGAGCGCGGCGAGCCTGCGCCGCCCGCCAGGCCCACCACAGCCGCAGCCCCAGCAGTAGCGCGAGAATCAGCGCATAGACCGTGGGGCTGGCGGTATTGTTTTTCGCCAGCTTGCCCCACCAGAAGTGGAACACCGCCAGCACGCCGACCCCATAAACGAGGCGGTGCAAGGCCTGCCAGCGGCGGGCGCCGAGACGGCGGGTCATGCCGTTGGTGGAGGTCAGCGCCAGCGGGGTCATCAGCAGCAAGGCGGTCATTCCGGCGAGCACAAAGGGATGTTTGACCACATCGCGCAAGGCCATGTCAACGCGGAAACCGTTGACCAACCCCAGCCACGCGGTGAAGTGCAGCAGCGCGTAGAAAAACGCGAACAAGCCGAACATCCGCCGAAAGCGCGCCAGCTCGGCCCATCCGGTGAGCTTGCGCAAGGGCGTGACCGACAGGGTGATCAGCAGCAGTCGCAGCGCCCAAAGGCCGGTGGTCCAGATCACGGTCTGTTCCGGGTTGGGCCCCAAATCGTTGCTCCAGCCACGCCAGAACAAACCGGCGAAAGGCAGCAGGCACAGCACGAACAACAGCAGCTTGAACGCCCGGCTGCGCAAGACCCGGCGCGGCAGAGAGCGCGACGACGCGGCAGTCATGGCGCTCAGAAAAACTTTTTCAGATTCATGCCCTGATACAGGCTGGCGACCTGCGCGCCATAGCCGTTGAACAGTTGCGTGGGAATGCGCGGTGCGAACAGGCCGCCGAAGGCGCCGCCCTGTCCGATCATGCGTTCATTGGCCTGGCTCCAGTTCTGCGGGCTCACGTCGGGGTTGACGTTGGAGTAGAACCCGTACCACTGCGGCACGGCTCGCATCCACGAAGTGACGGGCTGTTTTTCCACCAGCCGGATCTTGACGATGGACTTGCCGCCCTTGAACCCGTATTTCCAGGGAATGACCATGCGCATCGGCGCGCCGTCCTGATTGGGCAGCACCTCGCCATACAGGCCAAACGTGAGCAGGGTGAGCGGGTGCATGGCCTCGTCCATGCGCAGCCCTTCGAGATACGGCCATTGCAGAATGGGGTCGTTCTGCCCCGGCATCTCCGCCGGGTCGAGCAAGGTGATGTATTCGACATACTTGGCGTTGCCCGTGGGCTCGACGGCCTTGAGCAGGTTGGAGAGGGAATAGCCCAGCCAGGGCACCACCATCGCCCAACCCTCGACGCAACGATGACGGTAGATGCGCTCTTCCATCGGTGCAAGCCTGAGCAGATCGTCTATGCCGAAGGTGCGCGGCTTGTGCACCTCGCCCTCCACCACCACGGTCCACGGCCGGGTCTTCAGACTCCCCGCATTCTGGGACGGATCGCTCTTGCTCGTGCCGAATTCGTAGAAATTGTTGTAGGTCGTGACGTCCTTGTAAGGCGTCGCCGCCTGCGTGGTGGACAGGGCGGCGTTCTTTTGCGCGGCCAGCGCGGCCAACTTGCCCGGTGCGGGCAGGCCGCCGTGCGCAGGGGTTGCGGTCGCCTGCACACGATGCGCAGTGAGCGCCGCCACGCCTGCCGCTGCACCGACTCCGGCCGCCGCGAGAAAATGCCGACGATCTTTATAGACTTCCTTCGGCGTGATTTCCGAAGAATCCGGGTGTTCGAAACCTTGGTCTTGACGCTTGCTCATGGCGTGCTCCTGTGCGGCGGACTGGAATGCCGTTCGATAGACGGCAGATCGGGCAACCTTATTCCATCGCGACAGCTTGTAGTCGCTGCAACACGCCGAACCTTACAGTGCAACGTCATCCCCGCCTGCCCTGAGGGGATTCGGGCGTCAATGAGCCCCCCAGGGCCGGGCAATCCCCACCCCAACCCTCCCCACAAGTGGGGAGGGAGTG
>DYKQ01000081.1 GCA_020722545.1 Thiomonas intermedia
CGTCTGGGGGCAACCCTTCGGGCCGGGGGTATAAATAGCGTTAACAGGCCCTAGTTTAGAGGCAAGGCGCCGGAAATGCAGACGTCTCCTGCCGAATTGCCCCCCTGCAAACCCCCTGCCCTTGCACTGTGTTGCGCCTTACAAATCCATCTTCCAACGGGCGCACGGCATGATCGAACGCAGACCGTTTGAACAACTCGGCGGCGACCGCCTCGAATGGCAGGACACGCGGCGCCACTTTTCGTTTGCCGGGCATCACGACCCTCTGCGCATGAACTGGGGGGCGCTGCGCGTCTGGAACGATGACGCCATCGCGCATCGACCGGGTTCGCACCCCACCCTCACGCCGACATGGAAATCATCACCTATGTACGCGAGAGCGCCATCACGCATGAAGACAGCCTCGGCAATCGCGGGCGCACCGAAGCGGGTGATGTGCAGGTGATGAGTGCCGACACCGGAATCCGGCATGCCGAATTCAACCGGGTAGTTGGCCCGACGACCCTCTTTCAGATCAACGGCGTGGGACTGGACGCCAGGAGTCTGTCGGACTTGAGGATCGCGGGCTGCAAATTGGCGCTGCGTCGCCCTGCGCCAGCGGCTTTTTGCCCCATAGCTGCGGCTATGGGGCGGTAAATCCGGCAAAAACTGTCCAAGCTGGGCCCCATTTTGGCTACGCCGCTCTCCGAGAACGCTTTCGACGACCAAACCCGACAGGCTCCCAGGTGATGGCAAACAGCGACCCATCGGCCCCGATGTATTCCTGCACCGGGATGCCCTGCGGCCCCGTTGCGGCGCGGATCTGCAGGTTGTCGGGCAACGAGCGCGACACAATGTGCGCGGTCGCGGTCGGAACCATCCGTCTCTTAGGTGCGTCGGGTTGTGAGGAGTGCGTCTGGGCCAGACTGGCCCAGGCAATAGGCGCGGACAAAGCAACGACCACGCCGAGAACGATCCAGCGATTTTTCATGATGTGAACAGGCTCTGGGTGCGAGTGCCCGGTCTGCCCGATAAGTCAGCCGCGCCTGATGGCCGCGCCCGGCCGGAAGGGCTTCGAGCCGGACGCGGAACTCTTACCGGAATGCTGCAGCGCAAAACTGACGCTGCACTGAATCAGTTCATGCTGATTCAGTCGTTTTGATGCTGCGCTGCAGCGTCGGCTATATCAAGCATGGGCCTGCCACATTCCCTCGACAGATCGTCAAACCGGCAATACCACGCGCCCCCAGGACTCGTTGATGACTTCGGCCCCTGCAAGATAAAACGCCAGCGCCGCCGTAATCAGTCCCAGATAACCGCCGAATACGGTCAGACCATTGTTGCCGGTCATTGCGCCAGCAGCCAGCAGATAGAAGGTGGGAACCAGCGCAGTGAAAATCAGCATCAGGGCGCGCCCCTTTTTCCAGGTGGCGATCCACAGATAAGTGGTGAATACACCCCAGAGCAGCAGATACCAGCCGACGAACGGGCCGCCAACGCCCTTGGCGAAAAAGTCGACGAACAGGGCGAAGCTCCACCAGAACGCGCCGTATCCGCAGAACGCCACAAAGCCAAAACTGTTGCCAGCGAATGCCTCGGTAACTCCTGCGACAAACTGGGCCGTTCCGCCAAATGCAAAGGCCGCGGCCAGCACCATCGGCACATCCGCGCCGGGAAACCAGCCGGCATTCACCATGCTCAGCAACCACGTGGTCAAGGCAAATCCGGAAAGTCCCAGCGGCGCCGGGTTGATCGCTTTTTTCTCAGCCATTTCAATCTCCTCGTTGTTTTCAGGGAACACGGCGATGGCTTTGCCGTGGTGGCTGGCGCGTTGCCAGTCCGCGCGAAGCTTCGACAATCTGCCTGACGGATCGCCTACATGTCACAAACTTCGCGCAGGCTTTACACCTCGTCACCCGCGTCACTTCCGAAAGACGTAAATCATCGCCTCGCCACAAATCAGCACAAATCCTCACAGAACTCATAAGACTGTTCTTATATGCTGTCGCCACCATGCTCGCAGACCTGACCCTGACCCAACACATCCTGTCCGTCGTTTCTGGCGTGATAGTCGGTTTTACGCTCGGCCTGATCGGCGGAGGCGGCTCCATCCTCGCGGTGCCGCTCTTGCTCTATTTAGTGGGTTATCCCAATCCCCACGTCGTGATTGGCACGACGGCGCTGGCGGTATCGATCAACGCCTATCTGAATCTGATTCCGCACGCACGAGCGGGCAATGTGCGTTGGAAAGAGGCGGTGATCTTTGCCATCGTCGGCGCCATTGCGGCGTATATCGGTTCTTCTCTGGGCAAGGCGGTCGACGGCAAAAAGTTGCTATTCCTTTTTGCCATTCTGATGCTGGTCATCGCCGCCTTGATGATTCGCCCGAAGAAGGTCAAGCCCGGCGAAATCGAAGGAAATCCCGGCCAGTTCTCGATGTGGAAATTGGTGTTATCCGCAGGCATCGTCGGCACGCTCTCGGGTTTCTTCGGCATCGGCGGCGGTTTTCTCATCGTGCCGGGCCTGGTGTTCGCAACCGGCATGCCCATGCTGGCGGCGGTGGGTTCCTCGCTGTTCTCGGTAGGCACATTCGGCCTGACCACAGCGGTGAACTATGCGAGTTCCGGCCTGCTCGACTGGACGGTTGCGGGGCTTTATATCGCCGGGGGCATTGCAGGCGGCGTGTTTGGCGCACGTCTGGCCACCCATCTGGGCAAGAGCAGCAAAGGCACGCTCAACCTGATTTTTGCAGTGCTGGTAGCCGTGGTGGCGGTTTACATGATCTACAAGAACATGTCGGCCTTCGGCATCCACCTCTAAATACGGCTCGGGCTTGCGACTTCGCGTCATCAGGTTTTGACCAGCCTCAAGCGGGCTGGTTAATGATGTTGCCCGGGGTGGAACCTCCGGGCTTCAATCTGTTCTGATGTTGCATTCGTTTACAGGAGTTCGAATGCAACGCCGCACCTTTTTATCCGCCGCGCTAGTCGCCGCCGTATTGGGCTCCAGCGCCTCGCCCGCGCTGGCCTTGGCTTCACCGCTGGGCGTGGGCGACGCCCTGCCCCAGACGCAATTCGAGAATCAGCACGGAAAGAAGGAAGACTTTCCGGGCGCTGATACCCGGATCGTGTTGTTCGCGGTGGAAAAAGCCCCCTCAGACGTGGTCAACGCCTACCTGACGGCCTTGGGCGTCGAAGCGATGCACAAGCAGGGCATCGTGTTCCTCGCGGATATCAGCGGCATGCCGGGGTTTGTCACCCAGACCTTCGCCCTGCCCAAAATGCGCAAGCGCCCTTACTCCATCCTGCTGGTCAGCAAGGCAGAACAGGCTGCCTTCATGCCGCACGAAAAAGACGCGGTGACGGTCATGCAGGTTCGCCAGGGCAAGATTGCACACATCGGTTTTGCGCGTGATGCGGCCGCGCTCAAGGCAGCCATCGGCTCGCAGTAAATCTAGGGGCCGGGGGCCGCTCAACCCTGGAGCCGCTCAGACCAATTCACCCACCAGGTCGTGACCGTCGGTGCGCACGATCCGGGCGCGCACGAACTGACCGCCGCTTTGCGCCAGACGCATTTTGGTCGAGGGCTTATCGGGCGGCAGCAAATGCACTTTGCCGTCGATTTCCGGCGCATCGGCGAAGGTTCTGCCCACCCCGCCCTCGCGGCTTGCCTGATCGACCAATACCCGCATCACCTGCCCCACCCGCTTGTGCAGTTTGCGGGTGGACACCTCTTCAGCCACGGCCATGAAGCGGGCACGGCGCTCTTCGCGCAGCGCTTCGGGCGCCGGATCGGCCAGCGCATTGGCGGCCGCCCCCTCCACCGGCGAATAGGCGAAGCAGCCAACTCGGTCGAGCTCGGCCTCGCGGATGAAATCGAGCAGGGTCTGGAATTCCGCTTCCGTCTCGCCTGGGAAACCCGCGATAAAGGTTGAGCGCACCACCAGTTCGGGGCAGATCTCGCGCCAGCGGGCGATGCGTTCGAGGTTGCGTTCGCCACTGGCCGGGCGCTTCATGCGTCTGAGCACGTCCGGGTGGGCATGCTGCAAAGGTACGTCCAGATAGGGCAGGATGCGCCCCTGCGCCATCAGCGGCAGCACTTCATCCACATGCGGATAGGGATAGACGTAGTGCAGGCGCACCCAGGCGTCATGCTCGGCGGCCAGACCGCCTAGCGCATCGACCAGTTCGGTCATGCGAGTGCGAATCGGTCGACCGTCCCAGAAGCCGGTGCGGTACTTCACATCGACCCCATAGGCCGAAGTGTCCTGACTGACCACCAGCAGTTCTTTCACGCCCGAAGCGAACAGCGCACGCGCCTCGCTCAAGACCTCTCCGATCGGGCGCGACACCAGATCGCCCCGCATCGCCGGAATGATGCAGAAGGTACAGCGATGGTTGCAGCCCTCGCTGATTTTGAGATAGGCGTAATGTTTGGGCGTGAGCTTGATGCCCGCTGGCGGCACGAGGTCAACAAAGGGATCGTGCGGCTTGGGCAGGACGGCGTGCACATGCTGCAGCACCTCGTCTGTCGCGTGCGGCCCGGTGACAGCGAGCACCTTGGGGTGCACTTCGCGCACCAGGTTGTTGCCCGTGGCCGCGTCGTTGCGCGCGCCCAGGCAACCGGTGACGATCACTTTGCCGTTTTCGGCCAAGGCCTCGCCGATGGCGTCGAGACTTTCCTGTACCGCAGCGTCGATGAAGCCACAGGTGTTGACGATGACCAGATCCGCCCCTGCATAACTCTTGGAGGTGTCATAGCCTTGTGCGCGCAGCTCGGTCAGGATGCGCTCGGAATCCACCAGCGCCTTGGGGCAGCCGAGCGAGACAAAGCCGATTTTTGGCGCCACGGCTGCAGCAGGCGATGTTGACGTGAGGGATGTTTCCATCCCGACATTGTCGCTGAGACGCGGCGAATATATTCACTCCCTCAGCTCAAGGAAACGCAGGGCCGCCCCAAGTTTCCTTGTCCACCTCGCGGCTTGCAAGCCGCTCGGATTCGGCCCCGTCCAAGCTGCCGCAGGGCAGCTTGGAGCCGCGGGCCTCATCCCCCGCGGGGGGCGGGCTGGGCCGTCCCCCTCCCGACCTCCCCCACGACGTGGGGGAGGTGAGATCACTCCCTCCCCACTTGTGGGGAGGGTTGGGGTGGGGATTGCCCAGCCCTGGGGACGCTCACCAGGGCTTCATTTCTTGGGCGCAAGCGGCTGAAAGGCGCCGAGCATCTGCTTGGCCTGCTCCTGCATCTGCTCTTGCATCTGCATGTAGAGGTTCTTGCTCTGCTCGAGGTAATTGCCCAACACGCTCTGCAACATGGGGCTTTGCACATTGAGAAACTGCGTCCACGCCTCGGGGTTGATGGCCGCGTTGTCATACACGTCGCGCGACTGCTCGGCGAGCTTGTTCTGGATGTCGATGAACGCCTGCACATTCTTTTCCAGATAGCTGCCCATCATGCCCTGCATGGCGTGACCGTAGAAACGGATGATCTGCTCGAGCATGACCGAGCTGAACATGGGTACGCCACCACTCTCCGCTTCCAGAATGATCTGCAGCAAGATGCTGCGGGTCAGGTCCTCGCCGGTCTTGGCGTCCTGCACCACAAAGCGCACCCCGTCCATCACCAGTTGCTTGACATCGCTCAGGGTGATGTAGGCGCTCGCCTCGCTGTCGTAAAGACGGCGGTTGGGGTACTTTTTGATGATGCGCAGAGGAATATCGGACTTGGGCATGGCGGTGGGATGCAGTCGGCAAAAGCGGTCGGAAAAAAGATGCGAAGGTGCGCAGGGGAAAGATTTGCTGATTGAACCATATTCCCCGGCGAGCGCCACCGAGTCTTTCCCGCACCGCAACATCGCGACTCAGCTCATGTGCAGCCCGCCGTTGCAGCTGAATTCGGCGCCGGTGGTGAACCCGGCGTCCTCACTGGCCAGCCAGACCACGATGGAGGCGATTTCTTCGGGTGTGCCCAGACGCTTGACCGGAATGGAAGACACGATCTTGTCGAGCACGTCCTGCCGGATGGCCTTGACCATGTCGGTCAGGATGTAGCCCGGCGACACCGTGTTGACCGTCACCCCTTTGGAAGCCACTTCCAGCGCCAGCGACATAGCAAAACCATGCATGCCCGCCTTGGCCGCAGCGTAGTTGGTCTGGCCGAACTGGCCTTTTTCGCCATTCACCGACGCGATGTTGATGATGCGCCCCCAGCCCCGCTCAACCATGCCGTCGATCACTTGCTTGGTCACGTTGAACATGGAGTAGAGATTGGTTCGCAGCACCAGATCCCAATCTTCATACGTCATTTTGCGCAGCACCGCATCGCGGGTGATGCCGGCGTTGTTCACCAGAATGTCCACCTGTCCGTGCTCGGCGAATACTTTCTGAAAAGCCGCCTGAGTCGAGTCCCAGTCGGCCACATTGCCCTCGGAGGCATAGACATCGAAGCCCTGCGAGCGCATGGTTTCCAGCCAGCTGTCCTTGCGGCTGGAATTGGGGCCGCAGCCCGCGATGACCTTGTGCCCTGCCTCGCACAGCCGTTTGCAGATGCCCGTGCCGATGCCGCCCATGCCACCCGTGACATAAGCCACTTTTTTGCTCATTCTGTTCTCCTTGTTTTGGTTTAAGTTTGATCAATCTGCAGGGGTTCAACGCTCCAGCGCCATGGCCACGCCCATGCCGCCGCCGATGCACAGCGAGGCCAGGCCCTTTTTCGCATCGCGCTTGTTCATCTCGTGCAGCAAAGTCACCAGAATGCGGCAGCCGCTGGCGCCGATGGGATGGCCGATGGCGATGGCGCCGCCGTTGACGTTGACCTTGGCGGCATCCCAGCCCATCTGTTGGTTCACGGCGATGGCCTGCGCGGCAAACGCCTCATTGATCTCCATGAGGTCGAGTTCCTGCGGCGTCCAGCCGGCCCGCGACAGGCAGCGTGTGGACGACGGCACCGGCCCCATGCCCATATAGGCCGGGTCGATACCGGCGTTGGCATAGGCCCGGATGGTCGCCAGCGGCTTGAGGCCGAGCTCAGCGGCACGCCGGGCCGACATCACCACCACGGCCGCGGCGCCATCGTTGAGGCCCGAGGCATTGCCTGCGGTGACCGTGCCGCCCTTGTCGAACGCCGGACGCAGCCCGCCGAGACTCTCCGGCGTCACGCCATGCCGCACGAACTCGTCGGTGGCAAACGCGATGGGCTCGCCTTTTTTCTGCGGCAGCATCACCGGCACGATCTCGTCGGCGAAACGCCCGGTTTTCTGCGCCGCCTCGGCCTTGTTCTGGCTGGCGGCGGCGAAAGCGTCCTGCATTTCGCGGGTGATGCCGTATTTTTTCGCCACGTTCTCGGCCGTGACACCCATGTGGTACTGATTGAACGCATCCCACAGGCCATCGACGATCATGGTGTCGATCATCTTCCAGTCGCCCATGCGTTGGCCGTCGCGCGAGCCCGGCAGCGCATGCGGCGAGGCGCTCATGCTCTCTTGCCCGCCCGCCACCACAATGTCGGCATCGCCATCACGGATCGCCTGGGCGGCCAGCATCACCGACTTCAGGCCGGAGCCGCAGACTTTGTTGATGGTCATCGCGGGCGCCCTGTCCGGCAGCCCTGCCTTGATGCTGGCCTGACGCGCCGGGTTCTGTCCACAGCCCGCTTGCAGCACTTGCCCGAAAATGACCTCGGACACTTGCCCTGGCTCCAGCTTGGCGCGCGCGACCGCTTCCTTGATGACCAGAGCGCCCAGATCGACCGCCGACACTTTCGCCAGCGCGCCGCCGAATTTCCCCACCGCCGTGCGCACGGCGGACACGATGACGATATCAGTCATGATCGAATTTCCTTTTGAGTGAGATGACGCATGGAAAGATAAAAAGGCCGCTTGCAGAGAATCAGGCCCGCACCTTGACGTAGCGCCCGGGCGCGGGCTCGATCGGCTTGTAGCGTGCGTTGCCGGGTTTTTTCGGCGCGGCGACTTCCGGCCCGGCCTGTTTTTCCAGCCACTGCGCCCAGTCGGTCCACCAGCTTCCCGGATGTTCTGTTGCAGTGTCAAACCAGGCTTGCGCTTGCGCAGGCAGTTTGCGCTGGCGGGCGGGCGAAGTCCAGTGGCTGCGCTTGTTGCGCCTGGCCGGGTTGATGACCCCGGCGATATGCCCCGAAGCGCCCAGCACGAAACGCATCGGCCCGCCGAGGATGCGCGTGGTTTCATACGCGGTTTTCCACGGCACGATGTGATCTTCGCGCGAGGCATACACATAGGTCGGCAGCTTCACCGCCTGCAGGTTCAGCGGCGCCCCGGCCACGGTGAGCGCGCCGGGCTGGCGCATCTTGTTTTCGAGATAGGTGTTGCGCAGATACCAGGCAAACAGCGGCCCCGGCAGATTGGTCGAATCGGAATTCCAGTACAGCAGATCGAACGGCGGCGGCGTTTCGCCCTTGAGGTAATTGCCGACGACGTAATTCCACACCAGATCGTTCGGCCGCAGGCTGGAAAAAGCCGAGGCCAGTTCTCGCCCGGTCATCAGGCCGCCCTTGCCCAGCGTGGCTTCGCGCAGGGCCACCGAGGCTTCATCGACGTAAACGCTCAAAATGCCCGTATCGGTGAAATCGACCATGGTGGTCAGCAGGGTCGCGCTATGGGCGAACTGCTCGCCCCGCGCCTGCAGCACCGCCAGCGCGTTGGCCAGCAGGGTGCCGCCCACGCAGAACCCCAGGGTGTTGATGCTGCCATCGCTGCCCTGCGCCGCGATGTCGCGCACCACCTCCATGGCGCGAATCACGCCGTCCTGCACATAGTCGTCCCAGGTCAGGCGGCCCATGCTGGCGTCCGGGTTGCGCCACGATACGACGAAAGTCCGGTGTCCCTGCTCCACCGCAAACCGCACCAGCGAGTTGTCGGGCTGCAGATCGAGGATGTAATACTTGTTGATCAAAGGCGGCACGAACAGCAGCGGCCGCGCATGCACGCGCTCGGTCAGCGGGGTGTACTCGATGAGCTGGAACAGCTCGTTTTCAAACACCACCTGACCCGCCGTGGTCGCCACGTTGCGGCCCACCTCGAAAACCGATTCATCGGTCTGCGTCATTCGACCCTGTTTCAGATCCTTGAGCCAATTTTCCACCCCGGCGCGCAGGCTTTCACCCTGCGTCTGCACCGCCTTCTCCAGCGCCTCGGGATTGAGCGCCAGAAAGTTGGACGGCGCGGCTGCATCGACCCATTGCTGCACCGCGAAGCGCAGCTTCTGCCGCGTCGTCTCGTCGGTCTGCACGCTTTCGGCCAGATCGAACAGAGCCCGCGCGCCCAGCAGGTAGAGCGCCGCGGTGTAGCGGGAAATACGGCTCTCTGCCCAGGAGTTGTGGGAGAAGCGCCGATCATTTTCCAGCAGGGCCGATGGATTGGCCGCGTCCGCCTGCAGCAGACCGCTCCACAACTGGCGAAACTCGTCAACATAGCGTTGCTGCAGCGCCTGCAGCCGCGAGGGATCGAACAAGACGGGTCGCGCCTTTGCCGCCCCTGAAGCCAGCGAAGTCCACATCGGCTGCATGTCGGCCCATGCAGCCCAAGAATCGGTCTGTCCCGAAAAAGAGGGCGGGGCGGCGGAGCCGATCGAGGTGCTTTGTGCCATGGGATTGGGTGCGACGGGGAAGGAAACGAGCCCATCCGCAAAAGCGTCAGGCCACGGCATTCTTGAACAGGCCGCAGGCCGTGTCAACGGCGCTTCCACGATGCGGAAACAAAGCAAACCGACCCTGGCAGGCTGTTACTCTACCCAGATGCAGCCGGCCTGCCGCCCAGTAACCGATTGGCGACGGTAGGAATAGAACCGCTGGGCAAGCCCGAAGGTGCAAAGACCGCCGCCCGCAATATGCTCGGCCGACAGGCCCGCCGCCTGCAGACGGATGCGCGCCAGCTGCCAGAGGTCGGCCCACCATTTTCCCGGCTGGCCCGGCGAAAACGCGGCGGCTGTCTGCGGATGACGACTGACAAAAGCCGCCCTCACCTCATCGCCCACCTCGAACGCCCCGGGCCCGATCGCCGGGCCCAGCACGGCCTGCACTTCGGCCGCAGGGCAACCGGCGCGGTCGCAGACGGCCTGGAGGCTGGCTTCGAGCACGCCGCCCGCCAAGCCGCGCCACCCGGCATGCGCGGCGGCCACCGCCCTGCCCCCAGGTGCGGCAAACAACACCGGCAGACAATCGGCGACCAGCACCGTGGCCGCAACGCCGCGCTGCGTGGTGCAGGCTGCGTCCGCCACGGGCTCTGGGTCGTCGTGATGGCTCTGATCGAGATCGGCCACCGCGATGCCGTGCACCTGCTGCAAATAGCGAGGCTGGGCGCCGCCCAGCGCTTCGCTGAGCCGCCTACGGTTCTGCGAGACGGCGGCCGGGTCGTCGCCGACATGGTTGCCCAGATTCATTCCACCGCCAAGAGTGGCTTGCGCGCAGCCATAGGCCGCGACACTCACGCCCCCGGCGCAGCTGGTGAACACCGCACGCACCCGCGGGTTTCCCGGCCAGGCGACTTGCAGCCAGGGCGCTTGCGCCGTGCGGGCTGCGAGGTTGTCGGGGCTGAAGTCCGTCAGAACGGGCGTGTGGAGCATGGCGTATGAGGCAAGCGGCAAGCCGGGCCGGGAAAAAGGGTAAGGGATGTATCAATCTGCTGCGGTCGGCAATGTCCGCTGCCAGTGTGCTGTGAGCGCAATTTATAGTGAAAGCGCACAACCCGTTTCAGTACCGGCTCTTCTGCCCTGCGATGCGTCTTTCCGTCATTATTCCCGCCCATCGGTCGCATGCCTTCATCGGCGATGCGCTGGATTCGCTGGCGGCGCAGCAGCGGCCAGACGGGCTCGCCTTTGAAGTCATCGTGGTTGCGGATGACGGCGCCGACTACGCCCACCACTTCACCGCTGCCCGCCGACAAACTCTGGAGTGCCTTTCCGCCACCACAGGACGCATCGCGGCCGGGCCGTCGACGGCGCGCAATATCGGGCTGAGTCGCGCCAGCGGCGACTTCATCTCGTTTCTGGATGCGGACGATCTCTGGCTGCCCGGCCGCGCCGCCGCCTTGCTCCCTCTGGCCGATGTCCACGGCGCCGCGGTTTGCCGCATGGCGATCACCGCCCTCGACGCGCCAGACGTGCCGAAGTTGACCCCGGTATTGCCCAGGCACGGACACCTCTCGCCGCAGGACTGCCTGCTGATCGACGGCGGATTCTGCCCGGTGTACCGCCGCGATTGCATCACCCACACCTGGGACGAAGACCTCGATTTTGCCGAAGACCTGTTGTTCAACCACGTTGCCGTGGTCAACGCCGGCGGTCTGTTCGTGCATCCGCAACCCTTGATGCACTACCGCATCCGCCCCGATTCGGCCACGCATCACATGCCCTCTGCCAGCCACCGGGCCGAGAGGGCGTACGCGCACATGTTGTCGCGCCTGTCGCTGAACTCGGGCGAAACCGCGACGTTGGCAGCGTGTCTGCATCGCAAACGGCGGCTCAACGCGGCCTATCTGCAGGCCTGGCAGCAAGAGCCCGGGCTGCATTTCGAGCAGTTCGTCCGGGCTTCATCCCCCTGACGCGAGCAAAGATAGGGCAGCGCTCACCAGCCCTGCGGATCGATCTCTTCCGGCTCACCGCCGCAAGCGTCCCAGAAACTCGCCATATCGTCAGGAATGGGGGCGATGAAATCCA
>DYKQ01000082.1 GCA_020722545.1 Thiomonas intermedia
TAGCCCATTTCGCCGGTCTTGGCGATGAGCGCCAGACGCACGCCGCGGCTGGTGGCGTCGCCCGCGGCCCAGCTCTTGCGGCTGCCGG
Source organism: Thiomonas intermedia (assembly GCA_020722545.1). Lineage (GTDB taxonomy): Bacteria > Pseudomonadota > Gammaproteobacteria > Burkholderiales > Burkholderiaceae_C > Thiomonas > Thiomonas intermedia_B. The sequence continues at coordinate 89 of DYKQ01000082.1, forward strand.
TGTTGGGCGCGTGGCGGTAGGTGCGCAGGCTCTGACCGTCCACCCAGGCCAGCGACACGGCGTTGATGATTTCGTCGCGCGACAGGCCCAGCATGCGCGCGACCACGGCGGTGGTGGCGACCTTGACCAGCACCACATGATCGAGACCGACCTTGTTGAAGCTGTTTTCCAGCGCGATCACGCCCTGGATTTCATGCGCCTGGATCATGGCGGTGAGCACGTCGCGCATGGTCAGCGGCGGCTTGCCTGCGGCCACGGCGTTGCGGCTGAGCCAGTCGGCCACCGCCAGGATGCCGCCGAGGTTGTCGGACGGGTGGCCCCATTCGGCCGCCAGCCAGGTGTCGTTGAAATCCAGCCAGCGGATCATCGCGCCGATATTGAACGCGGCCTGCACCGGATCGAGCTGGAACTGGGTGCCGGGCACCTTGGCGCCATGCGGAACCACGGCGCCGGGCACGATGGGGCCGAGCAGCTTGGTGCAGGCCGGGTACTCCAGCGCTTCCAGTCCGCAGCCCAGGGTGTCGATCAGACAGTTTCGCGCCGTGGAATAGGCCAGTGCGCTTTGCAGATCGGTTTTGAGGACGTAGTCGGCGATGTCAGCCAGAACTTGATCGGGGGCGGGGCGGACGTTGGAAATCGCTGAGGACATGGATCGTGGGTAAGGGAGAGCCCGTCAGGGCGAGGGAACGCAGTCGTCGGCCAGTCGCGTCATGTTCTTTTTGTCGAATAGCATGCTCTTGGTCGGGATCTGAATGAGGACGAAGCCCGCCTTGGCATCGTCGAAGTGGTAAGCGCCGGTGGAGGTGGGCTTGCGCTTGAGGATGTAGTTTTTCCGGTTCCAGGTCAGCAGCACGGCCTGGTCGTTGGCGCCTTCGATCTTGACGTCCATCTGAACGCGGCGGCTGCCGCAGATCATGCGCCCGGACTTCAGGGCGAACACAGGGTTCACGTCGGGATAGCCGTTTTCCGTGCCGGGCACGCGGGCGCCGGGTGCATCGCTGGTCAGCAAGGATGGGGTGGCGGTGGCGGCGGTGGCCACGATCGTCGGCTCGGCCTTGGTGGCGCCGTGCGCGGCGGCGGTTGCGGCATCCGCCGTTTTTTCCTTGCTGGCATGCGTTTGAGCATGGGCAGACAGGGCAAGCGCGCAGGACAGACCGACCGCTCCGGACAGGAAAAAGATCTGGCGTTTCATCTTGAACACTCCACGAACTGGAACACGGAAAAAAACCGCTCCAGGTCGAGGCGAGCGACAAGCCGGGCGCGTGGGCATGGCGGGAAGTGCGCGGGACGAGTCAAGGACGCTGTGCGAGCGGCACGAACTGCAGATTTTCCGGGCCAGTGTAATTCGCGCTGGGTCGAATGATCTTGTTGTCCTGTCGCTGTTCCACCACATGCGCGCTCCAGCCGCTGGTGCGCGAAATCACGAACAGCGGGGTGAACATGGCGGTGGGCACGCCCATGAGGCTGTAGCTCACGGCGCTGAACCAGTCGAGGTTGGGGAACATCTTTTTCACGTCCCACATCACCGTCTCCAGACGCTCGGCCACGTTGAACAGGTGCATGTTTTTCTGATCGGCTGAAAGCCGCCGGGCGACTTCCTTGATGACCTTGTTGCGCGGATCGGCGATGGTGTAGACCGGATGGCCGAAGCCGATGACCACTTCCTTGTTGGCCACGCGCTTGCGGATATCGGCCTCGGCTTCATCGGGGCTGGCGTAGCGCCGCTGAATGTCGAGCGCCGCTTCGTTGGCGCCGCCATGCTTGGGGCCGCGCAGGGCGCCGATGGCCCCGGCGATGGCGCTGAACAGGTCGCTGCCCGTTCCGGCGATGACGCGGGCGGTGAAGGTGGAGGCGTTGAACTCATGCTCGGCGTAGAGGATGAGCGAGGTGTGCATCGCCCGCTCCCACAAGGCGCTGGGCTTGTGGCCGTGCAGCAGGTGCAGGAAGTGGCCGCCGATGGAGTCGTCATCGGTCTCGACTTCGATGCGCCGTCCGTTGGCGGCCCAGTGCCACCAGTACAGCAGCATCGAACCCTGGCAGGCCATGAGCTTGTCGGCAATGTCGCGGGCGCCGGCCATGTTGTGATCGTCCTTCTCGGGCATGACGCAGCCCAACACGGAAACGCCGGTGCGCAGCACGTCCATCGGGTGGGCCGAAGGCGGCAGTTGCTCCAGCGCGGTTTTCACCGCGGCGGGCAGGCCGCGCAGACGGCGCAGCTTGGTCTTGTAGGCCGCGAGTTCTGCCGCATTCGGCAGTTTGCCGTGCACCAGCAGGTGGGCGACTTCCTCGAATTCGCAGGTCTCGGCCAGATCGAGAATGTCGTAGCCGCGGTAGTGCAGATCGTTGCCGCTGCGCCCGACGGTGCACAGGGCCGTGTTGCCTGCGGTCACCCCGGAAAGCGCCACCGATTTTTTCGGCTTGAAGGTCATGCCAGCGGGGGCTGCGTCATCGCTCATGGGTTTGTCTCCTCGGTATTCAATTCAGTTTGCGGTTTGCGAATCGGATCACGCAAGCTTCAGGATTGGGGCTTGCCGGAAAAAATGGCGTCGAGCCGCTGCTCGTAGGCGTGATAGCCGATGCTCTCGTACAACTCGGCGCGGGTCTGCATCAGCGGCGCCACGGCCTTTTGCGTGCCCTCGCGTCGCAGGGTTTCATACACGGTCTGCGCGGCCTTGTTCATGGCGCGAAACGCTGAGAGCGGGTAGAGCGCCATGGCCACGCCGGCGCTGCGCAACTCTTCCACGGTGAACAGCGGCGTGGCGCCGAATTCGGTGATGTTCGCCAGCAGCGGCACGCCCACGGCGGCGCCGAACTTACGGTAGGTGTCGAGATCGAGAGCGGCTTCGGCGAATATGGCGTCGGCCCCGGCTTCTGCGCAGGCGCGGGCGCGGTCTATGGCCGCGTCCAGGCCCTCGACGGCGATGGCGTCGGTGCGGGCGATGAGGTAGAAGTCGGGATCGGTGCGGGCGTCCACTGCGGCCTTGATGCGATCGACCATTTCGCCGCTGCTGACGATTTCCTTGCCGGGCCGGTGGCCGCAACGCTTGGCGCCCACCTGGTCTTCGATGTGCAGCGCAGCGGCGCCGAATTTGATGAGGCTTTTGACGGTGCGCGCAATGTTGAAGGCGCTGGGACCGAAGCCGGTGTCCACGTCCACCAGCAAGGGCAGCTCGCAGACATCGGTGATGCGGCGCACATCGGTGAGCACGTCATCCAGTGTGATGATGCCCAGATCGGGCATGCCCAGCGAGCCGGCCGCCACGCCGCCGCCCGAGAGGTAGATGGCGCGAAACCCTGCCTGCCGTGCGAGCAGGGCATGGTTGGCGTTGATCGCGCCGACGATTTGCAGCGGACTTTCCTGCGACAGGGCGAGGCGAAAGCGCGCGCCCGCAGTGAGCGTCGTGGGCATGGCAGGCTTACAGCAGGTGCTGCACGCCGGCTTTTTCTTCTTCCAGCTCGGCCAGGGTCTTGTTGATGCGCTCCTGCGAGAACGCGTCGATGGGCAGATCTCGCACCAGTTGGTATTCGCCGCCCGCGCAGGTGACCGGGAAGCCGAACATCGTGTCTTTCGGAATGCCGTACGCGCCGTCGGACGCAATGCCCATGCTGACCCAGCGCCCGCTGGTTCCCAGCACCCAGTCGTGCATGTGGTCGATGGCGGCGTTCGCGGCCGAGGCGGCGGAACTCAGGCCGCGCGCGTCGATGATGGCTGCGCCGCGTTTGCCCACAGTGGGCAGGAAGACGTCGCGGTTCCAGGCGTCGTCATGGATCATGTCTTTCACCGACTGGCCGCCGACGGTGGCGAAGCGGTAATCGGCGTACATGCTCGGGGAGTGGTTGCCCCAGACGCAAACTTTTTCCAGATCGGCCACTGCCTTGCCGATTTTGGCGGCGAGTTGGCTGAGCGCGCGGTTGTGATCCAGGCGCATCATCGAGGTGAAATTCTTCGCCGGCAGGTCGGGGGCGGACTTCATCGCGATGTAGGCGTTGGTGTTGGCCGGATTGCCCACCACCAGCGTCTTGACCGTGCGTTTGGCCACGGCGTTGAGCGCCTTGCCCTGCGCGGTGAAGATCTGCGCGTTGGCCGACAGCAGGTCGCGTCGTTCCATTCCGGGGCCGCGCGGGCGCGCACCGACCAGCAGCGCGTAATCCACGTCCTTGAACGCCGTCATCGGGTCGCTGTGCGCGCTCATGTCGGCGAGCAAGGGGAAGGCGCAGTCCTCGAGTTCCATCATCACGCCCTTGAGCGCCTTCTGCGCCTTTTCATCAGGAATTTCGAGCAGTTGCAGAATCACCGGCTGATCGGCTCCCAGCATCTGACCAGAGGCGATGCGAAACAGCAGGGCATAGCCGATCTGGCCAGCGGCTCCGCTGACGGTCACACGTACGGGGGCTTTGGACATGAGGAAACTCCTGGGTCGATAGGGGTTGATGGGGCAGGCGCCCTGCGTGAATACAACAAATCAGCAAAACGACGCAACACAATAGCGCCGGGCGGCGACTCTTTACGACTCTTTGTGCGCCGCAGTATGCACAGGAAGTGTAGGCCGGGGTCATTCGGGCGTCAATCACTCTTCTATCTTATATAAGATATTTTTTATCAAATGCTGGACAAGGCGGGGCAGCCTATGCTGCAATGCCCGACATGATGGCTTCCCGCCCCGCCCCCACTCCAGCGCCCGAGTTGCAGGTCGCCCATGTGTCCGAATCGGCATCCAAATTGGCGTCCAACCCGAGCTTCAGCCCTTTGTATCGGCAGATCAAGGGTCTGATTACGCGCAGCCTGCAGCAGGGTGACTGGAAGCCGGGAGAACTCATTCCCAGCGAAGCCGATCTGGCGCGGCGCTTTGGCGTCAGCCAGGGCACCGTGCGCAAGGCGGTGGATGAACTCGCGGCCGAAGGCCTGCTGCTGCGACGCCAAGGGCGCGGCACGTTTGTTTCCACGCATCATGAAGAGCGGGTGAAATTCCGCTTCCTGCGCATCGTGCCCGATGCCGCGGCCGATGGTGTGGCCGACGGCGCGCGCCCTTTGCCGCAGCCGATGGAGCGGCAATTTCTGGAATGCAAGCGCACCCGCGCCTCACAAGAGGTGGCGCGCACCCTGGGCATCAAGGTCGGCGAGAGTGTGACGCAGATCCGCCGCTTGCTGCTGCTGGCGGGCGAGCCCGTGGTGTACGAAGATATTTACCTGCCCGGCCCGGCGTTTCGCGGACTGACCGCAGAACGACTGGAAAGTTACCGCGGGCCGCTCTACGCTTTGTTCGAGTCCGAGTTTTCCACCCGCATGGTGCGGGCGGAGGAAAAGCTGCGTGCGGTGAATGCCAGCGCGCAGGAAGCGCAGCTTCTGCGGGTGCGCGAGGCGGAAGCCCTGCTACTCGTCGAACGGCTGTCATTCAGTTATGGTGAACTGCCTGCGGAATACCGCCGCGGGCTGTACAACACGAGGCATCATCACTATCGCAATGAGTTGAATTAGTGACCCCGAATGCGTTGCAGTGGCCAGCCCAGTTGAGCCGCCATCATGCTGCAATGCAATAAACTGCAAAACAAAAAGTAGCATTCGTTCGTGCATCTGCCGCTTGCCGGTTGATGCACCGACCCGAAAACCTGCGATAACAACCGCTCACAACGAGGACAGCGTCATGACAAAACCTGCTTCGCCACCGGCACGGCCGGTTTACCGCAACATCCACATCAGCCAGATCGTGGCGTATCGGCTGCCGCTGGCGGGCATCGTGTCCATCCTGCACCGCGTCAGCGGTGCGGTGATGTTCCTGGCGCTGCCGCTGGCGCTCTGGGTGTTCGACGACAGCCTGCGCAGCGCCGACAGTCATGCGGCCATCGCGCAGTTTCTTTCGCACGGGTTCGTCAAGCTCATTCTGCTGGGGCTGTTCTGGGCGCTGATGCATCACCTCGTCGCCGGGGTGCGGCATTTGTGGATGGATGCGTTTCATGCCGTGAGCAAGGCGCAGGGCTTGCAACTGGCCCTCATCACCTTTGCGGTGTCGCTGGGCCTCACCGCGCTGTTCGGCCTCAAACTGCTGGGAGTGTACTGACATGGCTGCCGACAAGATTGGAAACAAGCGCCTGGTCGTCGGCGCACACTACGGCCTGCGCGACTGGTTGGCGCAGCGCGTGACCGCCGCCGTCATCGCGGTGTTCACCTTGGTGCTGCTGGTGTATTTCCTCGCGCCCGGCCCGCTGAGCTACGACCGCTGGCACGGCCTGTTCGCGCAGCAGTGGATGAAGCTGCTGACTTTCGTGACCGTGCTGGCGCTGATCTATCACGTCTGGGTGGGCATGCGCGACATCTGGATGGATTACGTCAAACCGATGAGCGTGCGACTGCTGTTGCAGATCGGCGCCATTCTGTGGCTATTGGCTTGCGCGGGCTGGGCCCTGCAAGTGTTGTGGAGAGCGTAAATGCAGGTCAGCAACCGAAAATTCGATGTGGTGGTGGTGGGGGCAGGCGGCTCCGGGATGCGCTGCGCCTTGCAACTGGCACGCGCCGGGCTGGACGTAGCGGTGCTCTCCAAGGTGTTCCCGACGCGCTCACACACGGTGGCCGCACAGGGCGGGGTGGCCGCCTCGCTAGGCAATATGAGCGAGGATGATTGGTACTGGCATATGTTCGATACCGTCAAGGGCTCGGACTATCTGGGCGACCAGGACGCCATCGAATTCATGTGCCGCGAGGCGAACAGCGCGGTGTACGAGCTTGAACATTTCGGCATGCCCTTCGACCGCAACCCCGACGGCACCATTTACCAGCGACCGTTCGGCGGCCATACCGCCAACTTCGGCGAAAAGGCCGTGCAGCGCGCCTGCGCCTCGGCAGACCGTACCGGTCATGCCATGCTGCATACGCTCTATCAGCAAAACGTAGAGGCCCGCACCCATTTCTTCGTGGAGTGGATGGCGCTCGATCTGATTCGAGATGCCGAGGGCGACGTGCTCGGCGTGGTCGCGCTGGAGATGGAAACCGGCGACGTGACGATTTTCGAGGGCAAGGCCACGGTGCTGGCCACCGGCGGGGCAGGGCGTATCTTCGCCGCGTCCACCAACGCCTTCATCAACACGGGTGACGGCCTGGGCATGGCCGCGCGCGCCGGTCTTCCGCTGCAGGACATGGAGTTCTGGCAGTTCCACCCCACCGGCGTGGCCGGCGCCGGCGTGCTGATCACCGAGGGGGTTCGTGGCGAAGGCGGCATTTTGCTCAACGCCAACGGCGAGCGCTTCATGGAGCGTTACGCCCCGACCTACAAAGACCTGGCGCCGCGCGACTTTGTCTCGCGCTCGATGGATCAGGAGATCAAGGAGGGGCGTGGCGTCGGGCCGCACAAGGATCATGTGCTGCTCAAGCTCGATCACCTGGGCGCCGAAACCATCATGAAGCGGCTGCCCTCCATCCGCGAAATCGCCATCCGCTTCGCCAACGTCGATCCGATCAAGGAGCCCATTCCCGTGGTGCCCACGATTCACTACCAGATGGGCGGCATCCCGGCAAACATCCATAGCCAGGTGGTCATGCCGCAGGGCGACGATCCCGCCGCCGTGGTGGGCGGGCTCTACGCCATTGGCGAATGCTCCTGCGTGAGCGTGCACGGCGCCAACCGCCTGGGCACCAACTCTCTGCTCGACCTGCTGGTATTCGGCCGCTCGGCCGGCAACCATATCGTGAACAGCGGCATTCATCAGCGCAGCCACAAACCGCTGCCCAAAGACGCCGCCGACCGCTCGCTGTCGCGCCTGGCCCAGCTCGACGCCTCCAAGAGCGGGGACGGCAGCCATGTGGTGGCCGACGCCATCCGCGCGGCGATGCAGACGCATTGCGGCGTGTTCCGCACCGAAAAGCTCATGGCCGAGGGCGTGCGGGCGATTGCCGATATTGCGGGGCAGGTTGACCGTATCCACCTCAAAGACAAATCCAAGGTATTCAACACCGCGCGGATCGAGGCGCTGGAAGTCGACAACCTGATCGAAGTCGCCAAGGCCACCATGGTCTCGGCCGAAGCCCGCCGGGAAAGCCGCGGCGCGCACTATCACAACGATCACACCGAGCGCGACGACCAGGACTGGCTCAAGCACACCCTGTGGTGGCGCGAGGGCAACCGCCTGAGCTACAAGCCGGTGAAGCTCAAGCCGCTGACCGTCGAGTCCTTCAAGCCCAAGGCACGCACTTTCTGATGGATCAACAGCCCGCGCACGGCGGGCAAGAGGAGCGCATATGAACGACACGCGCAAGATGAAGTTTTCGATCTACCGCTACGACCCCGACAAAGACGCCAAGCCCTACATGCAGGACTATGAGGTGACGTTGCAGCACACCGACAAGATGCTGCTCGACGCCATCCAGCGCATCAAGTGGGAACTCGACGATTCGCTGTCCATCCGCCGCTCCTGCCGCGAAGGGGTGTGTGGGTCGGATGCGATGAACATCAACGGCAAAAACGGCCTGGCCTGCATCACCAACCTGCTCACCCTCAAGGAGCCGGTGGTGCTCAAGCCCTTGCCCGGCCTGCCCGTCATCCGCGACCTGATCGTGGACATGACCCAGTTCTTCAACCAGTACCACTCGATCAAGCCCTATCTGGTCAACAACACCCCGCCGCCGGAAAAAGAGCGCCTGCAAACCCCGGCCGAACGCGAAGAGCTCAACGGTCTTTACGAGTGCATTCTGTGCGCGAGTTGCAGCACCAGTTGCCCGAGTTTCTGGTGGAACCCCGACAAATTCGTTGGCCCCGCAGGTCTCTTGCAGGCCTATCGATTCATCGCCGACAGCCGCGACGAAGCCACCGGCGAGCGCCTCGACAATCTCGAAGACCCCTACCGCCTGTTCCGCTGCCACACCATCATGAACTGCGTCGACGTATGCCCGAAAGAGCTGAACCCGACGATGGCGATCAGCAAGATCAAGGAGATGATGGTGCGCCGCGCCGTCTGAGCCTGCCATGCTGCACGCAAACGCCCCTGCCGACGCCGCCGACCTGTCCCGGCTGCGCTGGCGCGCGCGGCGCGGCATGCTGGAGAACGATCTGATTTTGCAGCGCTACTTTGCCCAACGCAAAACGCCGCTCAGCAGCGAAGAGGTGGCGGCGCTTAACGCCCTGCTCGCCCTGGACGACAACACGCTCTTGGATCTTTTCATGCGCAAAACACCGCTCCCGGAAGATCTGGATTCGCCGCATGTCCGGGACTTGCTTGACACCTTGCAGCGCTTGTGAGCTCGCAAGTGCGGGCTTGCGTCATTCCGTCCCCGGGGTCTGCCTCCGGGAGCCTCATTACACAGTCCCCGGAGATTTCAAAATGACCCCTTCAAGCGATAAAGCCACCCTCTCGTTCAGCGACGGAGCGCCCAGCGTCGACCTGCCGATTTACAAAGGCGCCATCGGCCCGGACGTGATCGACATCCGCAAGCTCTATGGCCAGACCGGCAAGTTCACCTACGACCCCGGCTTTCTGTCCACCGCTTCGTGCAGCTCGGCCATCACCTATATCGACGGCGACAAGGGCGAGCTGCTCTACCGCGGCTACCCCATCGACCAGATCGCGGTGCAGTGCGATTACATGGAAACCTGCTACCTCATTCTCTACGGAGAACTGCCCAACGAGACGCAGAAAGCGGCGTTCAAGGCCCGCATCACTCAGCACACCATGGTGAACGAGCAGATGCAGTTCTTCCTGCGCGGTTTCCGCCGTGACGCCCATCCGATGGCGGTGCTCACCGGGCTGGTCGGCGCGATGTCGGCGTTCTACCCCGACTCGATCAATGTCAACGACCCGGAGCAGCGCGACATCTCGGCCATTCGCCTCATCGCCAAGATGCCCACCCTGGTGGCCATGGCCTACAAGTACAACATGGGCCAACCCTATATGTACCCGCAGAACAAGCTGAGCTACGCCGCCAATTTCATGCGCATGATGTGGGCCACGCCCTGCGAAGATTACGAGCCCAACCCGGTGATCGAGCGCGCGCTCGACCGCATTTTCATCCTGCACGCCGATCACGAGCAGAACGCCTCCACCTCCACCGTGCGGCTGTGCGCCTCCAGCGGCACCAATCCCTTCGCAGCCATCGCGGCCGGCGTGGCCTGCCTCTGGGGCCCGGCGCACGGCGGGGCGAATGAAGCCTGCCTGAACATGCTCGACGACATCCAGGCCCGAGGCGGCGTGGCCAAGATCGGCGAGTTCATCAGCGAAGTCAAGGACAAGAACTCCTCGGTGCGGCTGATGGGCTTCGGCCACCGCGTCTACAAGAACTACGACCCGCGCGCCAAGCTCATGCGCGAGACCTGCCACGAAGTGCTCGACGCCCTGGGCCTGCACAACGATCCGCTGTTCAAGCTGGCGATGACGCTTGAAAAGATTGCGCTGGAAGACGATTACTTCATCCAGCGCAAGCTCTATCCCAACGTCGACTTCTATTCGGGCATCGTGCAGAAGGCCATCGGCGTGCCGGTGTCGCTGTTCACCGCCAACTTCGCGCTGGCGCGCACCGTGGGCTGGATCGCGCAGCTCAACGAAATGCTCACCGATCCCGAGTACAAGATCGGCCGTCCGCGCCAACTGTTCACCGGCTCGGTGCGCCGTGACGTCAAGCCCATCGCGGAGCGCGGTTGAACGGCAGCATCCGCAGCTTGCCTTCGGGCTGAAGCGCGACACTCGATGGCGCATCGAATTACCCGGTTTGTGAGCTGACAACGCCATGATGAGGCCGCAATCGAGCCCAGTTTCGAGCTCAGTGAAGAGCAGCGCGAGGATCTTTGCGCCCTCTGGCGCCCCCCGAGTTCGACATATTTTTGCGTAACCCATTGATTCGCCTATGTTCGGGCGATCGGAATTGGCACTACGGGGCGATGTCGAAGGGCTCTTTGGTGGGGGTGTCGAGTTGAAGTTGGTCGAACAAGGCGAGCTGCTCGGAGCTCAGGTCGGTCAAGCCGCTGGCGGCGCCCTGGCCGACGATGCGAACCTGGTGGAGCTGGATGTGGCGAACGATCTCGAGGGCTCGTTCCGGGGAATAGGGGCTGCCCGAGGCCTTGAGCTGCATGCGCAGCACGCGGTACAGCACCAGGGCCATGAAGCAGATCAGGGCGTGGGCGCGGATTCGGTCAGGCAGGCGGTGGAACACCGGGGCGATCTCGATCTCGGACTTGAGCACCCGGAACCCGCGCTCGATGTCGGCCAGGCTCTTGTAGCGCGCGATCACCTCGGCGGGATCGAGGTCGGTGGTGTTGGTCACCAGCAGCAGCTTGCCATCGTTGAGTTCGGCCCGCGTCAGAGCGGCCTCGTCGATGACGTAGGTGAAGAGGTCCGACTGCAGATCGACCTTGATGATCGAGCCCAGATGCGCGTCGCTGATGGCGCGCAACAGCCAGGCCTTGGCGCCGGAGTCGCTCAGGCGCCGGCCCTTGAAGGTCGATCCGGCGTCCTGGGCGTCGAGCTTGCCGGCACGCCGCTCGGCTTGTGTCGTCAGATCCTCGATGGTTTTTCGACGCGCCGCGCTTTGCTCGGCTGCGGCCTGCGGGTCGTGCGCCCAGATCAGGCGCAGGCCCTGC
>DYKQ01000083.1 GCA_020722545.1 Thiomonas intermedia
GGCCTCATGGGCGCTGGAAAAACCACCGTCGGTCGCACGCTCGCACAGCGTGTCGGCCTTCGGTTCATCGACAGCGACCAGGAGATCGAGCGCGAGCAGGGCTGCACGATTGCGGCCCTTTTTTCTCGGCTGGGCGAGGCGGGGTTTCGCGACATCGAGGCGCGCGCCATCGACGCGCTGACGCAGCGTGAGGGCATCGTTCTCGCGACCGGGGGCGGTGCGGTGCTGAGGCCGGAAAACCGCAAGGCGCTGCGCGAGCGCGGCGCCGTGGTCTATCTGCGCGCCAGCCCGGATGATTTGGCGCATCGCCTTCGGCATGACCGCAGTCGCCCGCTGCTGCAGCAGGGCGACGCGCGTGCCAAACTGCATGAGCTGTTCCGCGTGCGCGATCCGCTTTACCGCGAAACCGCCCACTTTGTCATCGACACCGGTCGGCCGTCTGCGGGGCTGTTGACCAATATGGTGCAGATGCAGCTCGAACTCGCCGGTGTTCTGCCGGGGGCGCCGGTCCAGCGCTGATCCGTTCCGATCCGTCGGCTCACCTTGCCGCAAGGAAACGCCGAGGCCGCACCCGACTTCCCCGGATGGCCGCCAGATTCGCGTGGCTTCCTACAATGCGGGGATTGCTCCAACAGGACGACCCATGACCACCGTACGCATTGCGCTGGACGCTCGCGCTTACGACATTCGCATCGCTTCCGGCCTGCTTGACCAGCCAGCGACATTCGCCAGCGTCGCCGGGCAGCATTCGACCGCGCTGATCGTCACCAACAGCACGGTCGCGCCGCTGTACGCCGACCGCCTGGAACACAGTCTGCGTCCGCATTTCTCCAGGGTCTTGCAGTGCATTCTGCCCGATGGCGAGCAGTACAAGACCTGGGAGACGCTCAACCAGATCTTCACCGATCTGCTGCGCCACCACTGCGACCGCAAGACCACGCTGTTCGCGCTGGGCGGCGGAGTGATCGGCGACATGACCGGATTCGCCGCCGCCAGCTATATGCGCGGCGTGCCTTTCGTGCAGGTCCCCACCACGCTGCTGGCGCAGGTGGATTCTTCAGTCGGGGGCAAGACGGCGATCAACCACCCGCTGGGCAAGAACATGATCGGCGCCTTCTACCAGCCCCGGCTGGTGGTGGCCGACCTGTCCACCTTGCACACCCTGCCGCCGCGCGAACTGTCGGCAGGCTTGGCCGAGGTCATCAAGCATGCGGCGATCGCCGATGTCGATTTCCTCGCCTGGCTCGAAGCGCATATCGACGCGCTCAGGGCGCAGGACGAAGCCGCCCTGGCCGAGGCCGTGGCGCGCTGCTGCCGCATCAAGGCGAAGGTGGTGGCGCAGGACGAAACCGAGACCGGGCTGCGCGCCATTCTCAATTTCGGCCACACCTTCGGTCACGCCATCGAGGCCGGTATGGGCTATGGCAACTGGCTGCACGGCGAAGCGGTGGGCGCGGGCATGGTGTTGGCGGCCGACCTGTCGGTTCGATTGGGCCTGCTCGCCCCTGCGGATGCCGAGCGGCTGGCGCGGCTGATCGCCCGCGCCGGTCTGCCCTTGCGCGCCCCCGACCTGGGCGCCGAGCGCTATGCCGACCTGATGCAGGTGGACAAGAAGTCCGAGGGCGGCGAGGTGCGCTTTGTGCTGCTCAACGGGCTGGGGCGCCCGGTGCTGCGCGCTGCGCCCATGGCGGAAGCGCAGGCCAGCATGGCCGCGCATCTGCAGCCGTCGCAGCCGGCGCCGCCGGTACAGCCGCAAGCCGTGCCCTCGGCATGACGCTTGCCGCCTACGCCTGCAGCGACGCCACCTCTCGCGGGCGTGAACATGCGGAACCGCCGCCGCTGGATCGCACGGGCTACCAGCGCGACCGCGACCGCATCATCCACAGCTCGGCCTTTCGGCGGTTGGAATACAAGACCCAGGTGTTTCTCAACCACGAGGGCGATCTGTTCCGCACCCGCCTGACGCACAGCCTGGAAGTCGCGCAAATCGCCCGCGCGCTCGCCCGGGCGCTGCGCTTGAACGAAGACCTCACCGAGGCGCTGGCCCTGGCGCACGATCTGGGACACACGCCTTTCGGCCATGCCGGGCAGGATGCGTTGGGCGCCTGCATGCGAAAACATGCCCCCCACGGCGGCGGCTTCGAGCACAACCTGCAATCTCTTCGCGTGGTCACCACGCTGGAAGAGCGCTACGCCGCCTTCAACGGCCTGAACCTCAGTTTCGAGACCCGCGAGGGCGTGCTCAAACATTGCTCGCGCCGCAACGCCGAACATCTGGGCGAAATCGGCGCGCGCTTTCTGCAGGGCGGCCAACCCAGTCTGGAAGCGCAGATCACCAATCTGGCCGACGCTATCGCCTACAACAATCACGACATCGACGACGGCCTGCGCGCGGGCCTGATCGACCTGGAGGAGTTGCAGACGGTGCCGTTTTTCGCCGGGCATCTCGACGCCGTGCAACGCGCCTACCCGGCCGTGCAGGGGCGCCGCCGCGTGGCCGAAACCATCCGCCGCATGATCTCGGCGCTCATTGCCGACCTGGTGGCCGAAACGGCGCAGCGCATCCGTCAGTCGGGCGTCGATTCGCCCGACGCCGTGCGCGCAGCGCCGCCACTGGCGGCCTTCAGCGCGCCGGTGCAAGAGCAGTTGCAGCAGCTCCAGCAGCTTCTGCTGCACCGTCTCTACCGCCACCCCGACGTGCTGCGCAATACCACCAAGGCGCAGCGATTGCTCACCGAATTGTTTGAGGCCTATCACGCCGATACGCGCCTGCTGCCACGCGCCTACCAGCGGGAGGACGCTGCCCGACAGCCCCGCGCCATCGCCGACTATCTGGCCGGCATGACCGACCGCTACGCCATCCGCGAGCACCAGCGCCTGTTTTCCATGCGCGACTGGCCGGTGTATTGAACCTATATGGCCCATCAGGGGGGCTCTGTCCTCGCAGGTTCGGCGGCGGGCGGTTAGGGGCAAATCCATTGCCTACGGCGTCAACTCGTAAAGCAAGCCGGTTTGCAGCTTGAGTCGAGCGCTGGAGGTCGCCGCGTCGAAACGCGATTGCAGCACCAGCTTGGTGGACTCTAGCGCACTGCGCCGGGCGAGCAGCCAGTCCGAAAGACCAGCTTCGCCCAACTGATAGGCGCGCAACATGCGGTTGCTGGCCTGGGTCTGCACCTGCGCGGCCTGTTCGGTGGCTTTGACCGCAGCCCCCTGCGCCAGTGCATCGGCGTAAAGCCGCTGGAAGTCCGCTTCGGCCTGCGCTTGCAAATCGCGCAGACGCCATTGCGCGGCATCCGCTTCTGCCAGCGCGGCACGCTCTTGCGACACGCGCGCCGAGCCGCCAAACGGCATCGCGAACTGCAGGCCGACGATGCGCTCGCTGCCCCCGCGGTCCGACCCGATGTAGGCGCCCACCGTAGGTTGCGGCGTGCGCGCGGCGCGGGCTTGCGCTGCCATCGCCTGCGCCTTTTGCAGCATGGCGCGCTGTTGGACCAGCAACGGACTGGCTTGCACCGCCCGCGCGCTCAGTTGCTCGGCGTTCAGGGTAGGCAGTGCGAGCGCGCTGGGATCGGTCTGACCTTGCAGACTGCCGCCACGCGACAGCGCCGGATAGCGCGCAAACAAGGCGGCGCGGCTGCTGGCCGCCATGCCCTGCGCGAGCAGCAGGGTTGATTGCGCCCGGGCCTGTTCGGCCTGCATCAGCTCCAGCTCCAGCACGCTGGCGTCCCCCAGAGACTGGCGACGCTGCAGCGCCTTGACCTGGGCATTGATCAAGTCGAGATCCTGCTGCGCCAGCACGGCCTCGGCCTGCGCGCGCTGGGCCGCGAACCAGGCGGTCAGCAAGGCGCCGAGAAACTGCTGGCGCGTCGCGACCAGTGCGGCCTGCGCCGAAGTCTGCAACGCCTCGGCCATGCGGCCATCGGCCTGCGCCTGCGACGGCAGACGCAACTGGCGGTTGATGAGCAACTGCCATTCGTTGTAGCGTCCGCTGTCCGGCAAAGACTCGATGCGGCGCTGCTGTACCTGCGCCTGACCGGTGAACTCGTTGGTTCCGGCACGCAGCACGGCGCTGTTTTGTGCGGCAGCCTGTTGCAGGGCTTGCGCCTCTTGCAGCGCGGGTGTTTCGGCCAGGATCTGGTCAACTGCGGCGATTTGCGGCAGTGTCGGGCTCGGCAGTTCGCTCAAGGCGGGCAGGGCGGCTTGCAACGAAGGCGTATCCACCGACTTGGCCCATGCCTTCTCGGCGCCCCAGGTGGGAGCCCCGGTCAGCGTAAGGGCAAGCGCGGCACTCAATGCACTCAAGGAAAAATGTTTGGATAGCGGTTTCATCAGACGTTCTCCGTCTTTTGGGTTGCGGCTTCGGTCTCGCGCGCGACGCGCGGCAGGCCGAAGCGGGCAAACATCAGGGGCAGCAGCACCAGGGTTAGGGCGGTGGAGGTGATCAATCCGCCGATGACCACGATGGCCAGCGGCTTCTGGATTTCCGAGCCCGGCCCGGTGGCCGACAGCAGGGGGATGAGGCTGAACGCGGTGATGGTGGCGGTCATCATCACCGGCCGCAGTCGGCGCATGGCGCCATCGCGCACG
Organism: Thiomonas intermedia; assembly: GCA_020722545.1. Classification (GTDB taxonomy): domain Bacteria; phylum Pseudomonadota; class Gammaproteobacteria; order Burkholderiales; family Burkholderiaceae_C; genus Thiomonas; species Thiomonas intermedia_B. Next base: position 4,588 of record DYKQ01000083.1, read on the forward strand.
GCCTGCGCCAACGGAAGCCCGCGCTGCAGCAGCTCGTTGAAATGGCTGACCAGCACCACGCCGTTGAGCACGGCAATGCCCAGCAACGCGATGAAGCCCACCGAGGCAGGCACCGAGATGTATTGGCCGCTGGCCCACAACGCAATCACCCCGCCGACGAGAGCGAAGGGAATGTTGGCGAACACCAGCACCGACTGCCGCACCGAGCCGAACGTGGTCATCAGCAGCACGAAAATCAGCGCCAGCGCCACTGGCACCACCAGCCCCAGGCGCGCCGCGGCGCGTTGCTGGTTCTCGAACTGGCCGCCCCACTCCAGCCGTGTTCCTTCCGGCAGCTTCACCTTGGTGGCCACGGCCTGCTTGGCATCTGCCACATAGCTCACCAGATCGCGCCCGCTGACATTGGCCTGCACCGCGGCAAAACGGCTGCCGTCTTCATGCGCCACCAGCACCGGACCTTGCGTGGGGGTGAGTCGGGCGAGTTGCGACAGCGGGTAGGCGGCGCCATCCGGCGCGGTGATCGATACCTGGGCAAACGCCTGCGGATTGCTGCGCAGATCGGCGCCCCCGCGCAGCAGCAGCGGGGTGCGGCGCACGCCTTCGAGCACCATGCCCTGCGGCTGGCCTTCGACCAGGGCGCGCAGGTCTTGCTGCAGGCTGTCCACATCGAACCCGGCGCGGCCCGCGGCAAGACGATCGACTTGCACGGTGAGGTATTGCACGCCTTCCGGCCGGGCAGCGAGCACTTCCTGCGCGCCGGGCACGGCCTTGAGCGTCTCGGCGACCTGTTGCGACAGGTCGCCCAGCTGGGCGATGTCGGGGCCGAAGATTTTCACCACCAGATCGCCGCGGCTACCCGTGAGCATTTCGGACACGCGCATCTCGATCGGCTGGGTGAAGCCGAAGTCCACGCCGGGGAAGCGTTCCAGCACCTTGCGCATCGCCTCAATCACCTCGTCCTTGCTGCCGCGCCATTCCGACATGGGTTTGAGCACCAGGAAGGTGTCGGTTTCGTTCAGCCCCATGGGATCGAGGCCGAGATCATCCGAGCCGCTGCGGGCGACGATGGACTTGATCTCGGGCACCTCTTTGAGCAGCGCCTGCTGCACCCGCAGATCGAGCGCGGCGGTGGCGCCTAGGCTGACCGAGGGCAGCTTTTGCAGTTGCACGATCACATCGCCTTCATCGAGCGTGGGCATGAAAGTCTTGCCCACCCGGGTGTAGGCCCAGCCTGCGGCCACGAGCGACAGCAGCGCCACGGTCACGACGATGCGGGTGTGATTGAAGCTCCAGTCCAGCACGCGCCGGTAACCGGCGGAGAGCTTGCGCACCAGCCAGGGGTCGGTGTGCGACGCGGTCTTGAGCAGCAAAGAGGCCATCACCGGAACGATGGTCAGCGCAATGAGCAGCGACGCGCCCAGCGCGAACACGATGGTCAGCGCCACCGGGCGGAACAGCTTGCCCTCCAGCCCTTCGAGGGTGAGCAGCGGCAAAAAGACGATGGCGATGATGGCCACGCCCGACAGCACCGGCCCCGACACTTCCGACACCCCGCGAAGGATGCGTCCCAGCCGGTCGGTGGTGGCGCCGCCCGGGTTGTGATCCGGCGCGTGTTGCGGGTCGTGGCTCATGTGGTTCACCAGGTTTTCCACCACCACCACCGCGGCGTCCACCAGCATGCCCAACGCAATGGCCAGACCGCCCAGGCTCATGAGGTTGGCGCTCAGTCCAAACCAGCGCATGAGGATGAAGGTAGCCAGGGCCGATAGCGGCAGGGTGATGGCCACGACGAGAGCTGCGCGCCAGTTGCCGAGGAACAGCAGCAGCATGACGATCACCAGCACTACGGCCTCTCCCAGCGCTTCGAGCACGGTGCCCACGGCGCGCTCGACCAGCTGGCTGCGGTCGTAGAACACCTTGATGGTCATGCCTTGGGGCAGACGCGGCTCCAGCTCGGCCAAGCGTGCTTTCACCCCGTGGATCACCTGCTGCGCATTGGCACCGCGCAGGCCGAGCACAATGCCTTCGACCGCCTCGCCCTTGCCGTTTGCGGTGACGATGCCGTAGCGCGTGCTGCTGTCCACGCTGACCTGCGCCACATCGCTGATGCGCACCGGAGTGCCGCGCACATTGGCGACGACGGTATTGCGAATGTCGTTGGCATTGGCGAATGCGCCCTGCACCCGCACGATGCGGGTTTCTTCGCCTTCGTCCAGGCGGCCGGCGCCGTCATTGCTGTTGTTGACCTGCAGCGCGGTGCGCAACTGATTGAGCGACAGCCCCCAGGCTGCCAGCCGCGCCGGATCGGGCTGCACCGAGAAGGCGCGTACATCGCCGCCGAGCATGTTCACATCGGCCACGCCGGGCACGGTGCGCAGCACCGGGCGGATGAGCCATTGCAGCGCGCTGCGCTTCTCTTCCAGGCTGGCCGGTCCCTCGATGGTGAACATGTAGAGGTCGGACAAAGGCGTGGTGATGGGGGCGAGCCCGCCCATCGCCGAAGCCGGCAGGTCGCCGCGCACATTCGCCAGCGCCTCACCCACCTGTTGACGCGCCCAATACACATCGGCGCCCTCAACGAAATCCACCGTGATGTCGGCAATGCCGTACTTCGACACCGAACGCACGATGCGCTTGTTGGCAATGCCCAGCACCTCTTGCTCGATGGGCAGGACAACCCGCGTCTCCACCTCTTCCGGGGTCATGCCCGGCACTTTCATGATGATCTTCACCTGCGGCGAAGACACGTCGGGAAAGGCGTCGATGGGCAATGCGCGCCAGGCAAAAATGCCGCCCGCCACCAGCGCCAGCATCGCGCCAATGGTCAGCAGGCGTTGGCGCAACGCGCCATGCGTGAGAAACATCAAATTCATGGCGCCACCTCGCCAGCGGCTGCTTTGATCGCCACCACGCCGGTAGCTGCCACCTTGTCACCGGCCTTCAGCGGGCCGCTGACCATCACGGCGTCATTCAGGCGGCCGACCACGGTGACCGGCACGCTGCGGAAGCCCTCTCTCGTCACCGTGAGCACGGCATCGCGGCCATTGATCTGCGTCACCGCGGCGGGCGGCACACGCCACACCCCGGCTTGCGCCGGCAGGTTCAGGCGCGCCTGAACCACGGCGCCCGCTTGCAGACCGCCGGATTGGGTGACGCGCACGCGAATCAGCACGCTCTGCCCCGCGTTCAGCGCGGTGGACTTGGCCTGCACCACCCCTCGCGCCTGCAGCGCGGGCACCTCCACTTCGGCGCCCACCTGAATGGCGCTCGCCTGCTGTGGGCTGGCTGCTATTTCCAGCCACAACTGGCCTTGCTGCGCAATGCGGAACAGCGGCGCGGCCACATCGACCCGCTGGCCTGGCAAGGCTGTGGTTTCGGTGATGACCCCGGCGATGGGGGCGCGCAATACGGCCACGCCGTTGAGCGCAGCGCCACCTGCGGCCAGCTTGAGCGCCAGATTGCGCTCGGCCAGCATGGCTTGCGCCTCGCGGCTTTGCGCGCGGGCAGCCTCGAGCCGGGCGCCGGGCACGATGCCCTCGTTCACCAGCGTGGTGTCGCGCTGCAACTGGCGCTGCGCCAGGTCATAGCGACTTTGCGCCTCGCTGCGCTCGCGCTGCAACTGGGCAATTTGCGGGCTGCTGAGCTTGGCCAGCGGCTGGCCGCTTTTCACCGTATCACCCGGGTTGACCAGCAGGCGGGTGATCATTCCGGCGGCAGGAGCAGAGACAACAGCCTGCTGCGACAGCGGCACGGCCACGCGGGCGGGCAGGTCGATCTGCGCGGCCGTGGCGGCCTGCACCGTGGCAAGCCGCACGCCGAGCGCGGTCTGCTGGTCGGCCGTCATGGCGATGACGCCGGGCGAGGCGGGTTGTGCGGCGGCAGGCAGGGAAACGAGCGCCAGGCTCAACAGGCTGGCGGACACGGCGCACGCCAACGGGCTGCGCGACAAAAAGAATTGGGGCATCTTGCATCCCGGTCATGCGCCGGGCTCCATCTGGGACTGGGGGGCATCTTCCGCGTGACAGGTTGCACCTGTGTTTCACGCGTGTTGCGGCAGAAAAAATCAGACCAGAGTGGAGGGCGGTGCCTGACCGGGAGGCGGTAGGCCGTGGTGGACGCGCGGGAGCGCGTCGTCAGAGATTTGCGGCCAAGAGATGAGCTCGGTGGCGGCCAAGGAGTGCTGTGACGCGAAAGCAAACGTCGGCAGCACGACTTCGGTGTCGATCAATACGCTGGCCAGGCGGATCTGGGAAAGCCGGGATTGGGTGATGCCCGAGGCCAGTTCCACAACGCTGGGTTCGGGGGCCTGCAGCGCAAAGCCCGACTGCTGCGCCGTGCGCTGGAGGTGGCTGGCAAGACAGGCCAGGCCGTCAAATTGCGGACTGGCCTGCACTTGCGCTGCGGCCGTCAGCGCATGAATGTGCCAGCCGCTTTGAACCGGCTGGCCCAGATGCCCATGAATGAATGGCGCCAAACCAAGCAGCAGCACCAGCATGGAGAACCAGGCTGCGCGCAGAGTGGAGAGGGCTTTGGACATGGGCAAAATACGTAAATTTGTAACAACTATAACGAGACTCACAAAAAACCCGTGGGGATGGGGGGATTATTGGGGGCTCGGCATCCAGCGGCGGGTGCGCAATGCCGGGCTCAGGCGCAGACAACGTCCCTGTCATTTTTAGAATGCTTCGATGACCGCCGCGCGCAAGCCCTCTCAGCAAGACCCCATTGCCGATCCGCCGCAGCGGCGAAGCGCGCCTCGCAAAGACCCTGCGGACAAGGCCAAACCGGCACGGCCCACGCCGCTCGCCCGGCTGGGTCTGCACACCGACTGGGACATTGCGCTGCATCTGCCGCTGCGCTATGAAGATGAAACGCGGCTCACGCCGCTGCGGGCGCTGCGCGATGGCGAGATGGTCACCACGGATGCCGTGGTGATCGAGACGCAGGTGCAGGGCCGCGCGCCGCGTCGGCAGTTGCTGGTGCGGCTGCATGAGCCGGAAGCGGGCGACGCCGTTCTCACCCTGCGGCTGTTCCACTTCTATCCCAATCAGCTCAAAACCTTGCAGCCCGGGGTGCGGCTGCGGGTGCACGGGCAGGTACGGCAAGGTTTGTTTGGCTGGGAGATGGTGCACCCGACCTGGAAGCTGGTGGACGCCAACGCGCCCCTGCCGAGCACGCTCACGCCGGTCTATCCCGCCACGGCCGGCGTGCCGCAGAGCTATTTGCGCAAGGCCGTGGCTGGGGCGCTCGAGCGGCTGGTCTGGCGCGACACCGTGCCGCAGGAGGAACTGACGCGCCATCATCTGCCCGATCTGCCTTCGAGCCTGCGCACCCTGCATGCCCCGCCAGCCGCGGCCTTGCCCGCGCTGGAAGCGGGTGCGCACCCGGCGCAACGGCGGCTGAAGTTCGACGAATTGCTGGCGCAGCAACTGGCCCAGCAGCAGGCTCGCGCGCAGCGACGGCGGTGGAAGGCGCCGGCGCTGCCCGCAGCGGCCGAGGCGCACAGCCTCCCGGCGCAGTTGCGGGCGGCCATCCCCTTCACCCTCACGGCGGCTCAGGAGCGCTGCGTGGCCGAAATCGCCGCCGATCTGGCGCAGACCGCGCCGATGCACCGGCTGCTGCAGGGCGACGTGGGCAGCGGCAAGACCGTCGTGGCCGCGCTCGCGGCGGCGCAGACCGTGGCGGCCGGCTGGCAGTGCGCGCTCATGGCGCCCACCGAAATTCTCGCGGCGCAACACGCGCGCAAGCTCGCCGACTGGCTGGAGCCGCTGGGCGTGGGCGTCGCCTGGCTATCTGGCAGCCAGACGAAAAAAGAGCGTGAGGCGGCGCTGCAGCGCGTGGCCAGCGGGCAGGCGCAGCTCGTGCTGGGCACCCACGCCGTCATTCAGGCGCAGGTGCGTTTTGCCCGTCTGGGGCTGGCGATCGTGGACGAGCAGCATCGCTTCGGCGTGGCGCAGCGACTGGCCCTGCGCGACAGTCTGCGCGCAGGCACGCAGGGCAGCGGCCTGCAGCCGCATCTGCTGATGATGAGCGCCACGCCCATTCCGCGCACCCTGACCATGGCGCTGTTCGGCGATCTGGACGTGTCCGCCATCGATGTTCTGCCGCCGGGCAGAACGCCGGTGCGCACCAGCGTGGTCAGCGCCGACCGGCGCGACGAACTCATCGCCCGGGTCGGCGCGTTGACCGCGCAGGGGCGGCAGGCCTATTGGGTCTGCCCTCTCGTTGAGGAAAGCGAGACGCTCGATCTGCAGAACGCCGTGGCCACCCACGCCGAACTCAGCGCCGCGCTGGCGACGAGGCCCGGTCAGGGAGCGGTGCAAGTCGGCCTGCTGCACGGGCGCATGAAGGCGCAGGAAAAGCGCGCCACCATGCAGGCGTTCAGCGCGGGCGAAATCGGCCTGCTCGTCGCCACCACCGTCATCGAGGTGGGGGTGGACGTGCCCAACGCCAGCCTCATGGTGATCGAACATGCCGAGCGCTTCGGGCTGTCGCAGTTGCACCAGCTGCGCGGGCGGGTAGGGCGGGGTGCGGCGCAGTCGGATTGCGTGCTGCTGTTCACCTCGCCGCTGTCGCCCACGGCGCGCGAGCGCCTGGGGGCGATGCGCGAACTCACCGACGGCTTCGCCCTGGCGCAGAAAGACCTGGAACTGCGCGGGCCGGGCGAACTGCTGGGCCTGCGGCAGTCGGGCGTGCCCGGCCTGCGCTACGCCGATCTGGCGCAAGACACCGATCTGCTCGAAGCCGCCCGCGACACTGCGCAACGTCTGCTGGTCGCCGCGCCCGAGGCCGCCCGGCAACACGCCGCCCGCTGGCTGGGAGAAGGGTTCGACTGGCTGAGCGCCTGAGGGCGCCCCCAGACCTGCCGCGTTCGCGTCAGGCCCCCCGAGGGGGATGAGGCACGCGGCTCCAAGCTGCCCTGCGGCAGCTTGGACGGAGCCGAATCCGAGCGGCTTGCAAGCCGCGAGGTGGACAAGAAAACTTGGGGCGGCCCGGCGTTTTCTCATGAGGTCTTTCTTCACGGGCCACTTTC
>DYKQ01000007.1:0-18051 GCA_020722545.1 Thiomonas intermedia
ACAGGCGTCAGGTCATAGTCCAGTTGCTTGACGCGAAATCCAAACCCCACAGCATTCCCCCGAAAACTCACCCGCCGGGTGAGAAGACAAAGAAGCTGTTCTAGCGATTTAACCGTTATGAATCAACAAGTTATGGAGATTCTTTGCGATTTAGATCACGGAATCAGGTTCGGATCAGGAAAGATTCCTTGCTTTTGCCGCCGTCCACCGCGCTTTGAAGCCAGCGCGGCATTTTTCCGCGGCCAGTCCAAGTTTCGCCCGTCTGCGCGTTGCGATATTTCGGCGCGACCGTCGATCCCTTGGAAGAAGCCCCGCCGCGACGCGAACCGAGATCGGCCAAGGTAATACCGTATTCATCCATTTTGGCGCGAATATCGCTCACCACGGCAGCAATCTCTGCCTTGCGTTGGATTTCAGCCTGCTGTTTGAGGGCTTCAATCTGTGACTGCAATTCTTTATACGTTGCCATGAGCTCCTTCTCCTGTGTTGAAAGTTAAAACCGGAATCATCATACGACAAAACAAAAAATAAAAAAGCCCGCTCAAGGCGGGCTCATTCATAAGCACTGGACTGCTTCAATCCATCATTCGATGGCCTTGGTGATATCTTCCACGACCTTCTTGGCATCGCCGAAGACCATCATGGTTTTGTCCATGTAAAATAGTTCGTTATCCAGGCCGGCATACCCTGCAGCCATCGAACGCTTGTTCACGATCACGGTTTTTGCCTTGTAAGCCTCAAGAATCGGCATACCGGCAATCGGTGATTTTGGATCGGTCTTCGCCGAAGGATTGACCACGTCATTGGCGCCAAGAATCACGGCGACATCAGCCTGCCCGAACTCTGGGTTGATATCGTCCATTTCGAAAACCTGGTCGTAGGGCACCTCGGCCTCGGCAAGCAGCACATTCATATGACCCGGCATGCGGCCGGCCACGGGGTGAATCGCATATTTCACATTCACGCCGTGCTCGGTGAGTTTCTGCGCCAGTTCCTTGACCGCATGCTGCGCGCGGGCTACGGCCAAACCGTAACCGGGCACGATGATGACTGTTTCGGCATTGGACAAGAGAAACGCGGCGTCATCCGGGCTGCCCGATTTCACCGGGCGCTGCTGCACCGCCGCAGTCGTCGATGACTCGGCGCCAAACCCGCCCAGAATCACGCTGATGAACGAACGGTTCATCGCCTTGCACATGATGTAGCTCAGAATCGCACCGGAAGATCCGACCAATGAACCGGCGATGATGAGCATATTGTTTTCGAGCGAAAAACCAATGCCAGCCGCAGCCCAACCGGAATAGCTGTTGAGCATCGACACGACCACAGGCATATCGGCGCCGCCGATGGGGATAATCATTAGCACGCCCAACACGAAGGCCAGGGCCATCATGATGAGAAAGGGCGTCCATGCCGCCGCAGCCCAGAACCAAAGGCCAAAAGCGATAGCCGCCAGAAAGATGATCAGGTTGAGCCAATGCTGCCCGGCAAACCGCACGGGCGCGCCCTGGAACAGGCGGAACTTGTAGCGCCCGGCGAGTTTGCCAAAGGCGATGACCGAACCGCTGAAGGTAATGGCGCCCACAATTGTGCCGATGAACAGCTCGATACGGTTACCCGGAGGCAGCGGGTCGCCTGCAGCCTGAACGATGCCAAAGGCGTGGGGCTCGGCGACTTCGGCCACGGCGATACACACTGCGGCCAGACCGATCATGCTGTGCATGAAAGCCACCAGCTCGGGCATTTTGGTCATTTCGACGCGGTTGGCCATGTAGGAGCCAATGCCGCCGCCGACCACCAGCCCGAGAAGCACATATCCGAGACCAAGCGCCCCGGCGTCGCCGCCCACCTTGATAATCAAGGCAACTGTGGTGAAGACGGCGATGACCATACCTGTCATGCCGAACACATTTCCGCGCCGGCTGGTCGTTGGGTGCGACAAGCCTTTGAGCGCTTGAATGAAAAAGACCGCTGCGAGCAAATACAGCAGGGTCACGAGATTCATGCTGAGTGTCATAAATTGAGTCCTTGATGCTGCGCGTCACCTGCCGCGGTTCGAAACAGATCGGTGCGACATCTGTCGGCGAAGCGGTAACGTCAGATATCTAGTGGGGTGTGATTTAGCTCTTGCCGGCTGTTTTCTTTTTGAACATGGCCAGCATGCGCCGCGTCACGAGAAAGCCGCCGAATACATTGACCGCTGCCAGCGCGACCGCAAGGGTTCCCATGATTTTGCCTAGAGGCGTCACGGTCAACGCGGCGGCCAGCATGGCGCCCACGATGATGATGGCGGATATGGCGTTGGTCACCGCCATCAGCGGGGTATGCAAAGCCGGAGTGACATTCCACACCACGTGGTAACCCACATAGATTGCCAGAACAAAAATAGTGAAATTGATCACCAGAGGAGAGATTTCATGCATGGTTCAGTCCTTGTTCAGGATGAAAATCATTGTCAGGGTGAAAAATCAGGCCGACTTGCGCAGCAACTGTCCATCGCGGCACATCAGGCAGGCGGCGACGATGTCGTCTTCCATATTCACCACAAAACCCTTTTCCTTGTCGAACACCAGTTTCAGAAAATCGAGCACGTTGCGCGCGTACAGAGACGATGCATCGGCGGCCACGAGGGCGGGCAGATTGGTTTCGCCCACCAGGGTCACGCCATGCTTGACCACGGTTTTTCCGGCTTCGGTCAAAGGGCAGTTGCCACCCTGCGCCGCCGCCATGTCGATAATCACCGAGCCCGGTTTCATCGACTTGACCATTTCCTCGGTAATCAGCACCGGTGCGCGGCGGCCAGGAATGAGCGCTGTGGAAATCACCACATTGGCCTGCTTCACCCGCTCGGCGACCTGCACCGCCTGGCGCTGCATCCAGCTCGCAGGCATGGGCCGGGCATAACCGCCCACGCCCTGCGCAATATCGCGTTCCTCGTCGGTTTCAAATGGCACGTCGATGAATTTGGCGCCGAGAGATTCCACCTGCTCCTTGACCGCAGGCCGCACGTCGGAGGCCTCGATCACCGCGCCCAGACGCTTTGCCGTGGCAATCGCCTGCAGACCGGCCACGCCCGCGCCAAGGACCACCACGCGGGCGGCCTTGACCGTGCCGGCCGCCGTCATCAGCATCGGCATGAAGCGCTGGTAAATGTTTGCCGCGAGGATGACCGCCTTGTAACCGCCGATATTGGCCTGGCTGGACAGCACGTCCATGCTTTGCGCCCTTGAGGTGCGCGGTGCGGCTTCGAGCGCAAACGCCGTCAGCCCTGCAGCGGTCATGGCCTGCAAGCCATCCGCACTGAAGGGATCGAGCATGCCGATCAGCACAGCGCCCGGCTTCATCAGGCCGAGTTCTTCGGCTGTGGGCGGACGGACCTTGAGCACCATTTCAGCGGCAAACGCCTCGGAGCGATCGCCGATGGTCGCGCCGGCAGCGATGTAGTCCTCATCCGGCGCATCCGCGCGCAGGCCAGCACCGGCCTGCACAATGATGGCGTGCCCCTGAGCGATCAATTTTTTGACTGTTTCCGGTGTTGCTGCAACACGGGCTTCGCCGGCCAAGGTTTCTGCCGGAATGCCAATACGCATGGAGTCTCTCCTTTGAAATCTGCTTTATTGGGGTCTGAACGCAGCACGAACACGAGATCGTTTCAGCCCCACTCAGTCGGAACAAATCTGCTTGCCTAAGCAATAGATCCAAGCGCAGCATTATCTCGCGTTTTCCCTAAGATTGCTGCAGCGCAAATTACGTACATCCGGAAATCTCTTTTGCGTTTTTTAATATTTTGCATCAAGCCCTATTTCTATTTCTTGCATACTTGCCGCCATGCACTCTGATCCCTCTGCGCGCCCTCGCGTCACGGTTGCCGCCATCGTTGAACAGGACGGTCGTTTTCTGCTCGTCGAAGAGCAGACGGCGGATGGCTTGCGTCTGAACCAGCCCGCAGGCCATCTGGAAGCGGGTGAAAGCCCGCTGCAGGGCGCGGTACGTGAGGCACTGGAAGAAACCGGCCGGGTGTTCGTCCCCACCGGCCTGGTGGGCGTGTATCTGTCGCGCTCCCAGCATCACACTGCTAGCGGTCATCAGGACGTGAGCTATCTGCGACTCGCGTTCTGCGGCGAAGTCTCCGCTGCAGACCCCGGGCGCGCACTCGACGAGGGCATTGTGCGCACGTTGTGGATGGACCTCGACGCCCTGCGCGCCAGTGCCAGCCGTCATCGCAGCCCGCTGGTGTTGCGCTGCGTTGAGGATTACTTACGGGGGCAGCGCTACCCCCTGGAACTGATCGCCACCGACCCGAGTGTGTTCGGTTGAGCCCAGCCCGTTTTTCTACAATTTGCGCATGACATCTTCTTCTCGCGGCACCGTTGTGGTCGGGCTATCTGGCGGGGTCGATTCCTCCGTTTCCGCCTGGCTGCTCAAACAGCAGGGCTACACGGTCGTTGGCCTGTTCATGAAAAACTGGGAAGACGATGATGACAGCGAATACTGCTCCACGCGTCAGGACTGGCTCGACGCCGCGAGCGTGGCCGACCTCATCGGCATCGATATCGAGGCGGTGAATTTCGCGGCGGAATACAAAGAGCGGGTGTTTGCCGATTTCCTGCGCGAATATGCCGCTGGACGCACGCCCAACCCGGACGTGCTGTGCAACGCCGAGATCAAGTTCAAGGCCTTTCTCGACCATGCCATGCGCCTGGGCGCAGACCGCATCGCCACCGGACATTACGCGCGGGTGCGTGAGACCGACCACGGCTTCGAGCTGCTGCGCGGGCTGGACGCCTCGAAAGACCAGAGCTACTTTCTGCACCGCCTCAATCAGGCGCAGCTCGCGCGCACGCTGTTTCCGGTGGGCGAGCTGAACAAGACGGAAGTGCGCAAAGTCGCCGAAGCGATAGGCCTGCACAACGCCCGCAAAAAAGACTCCACCGGCATCTGCTTCATCGGCGAGCGCCCGTTCCGCGACTTTCTCAGCCGCTACCTGCCCACGCAACCCGGCCCGATGAAAACCCCGGAGGGCAAGACGGTAGGCCAGCATCTGGGACTGGCGTTCTACACCCTCGGACAGCGCAAGGGCATCGGCCTGGGGGGAAGCAAGAGCGGCAACGGCGAACCCTGGTTCGTGGCCGGAAAAGATCTGGAACGCAATCAACTCATCGTGGCGCAAGGCCACGATCATCCGCTGCTGCTAAGCCACACGCTGCAGGCGCTGTCGGCCAGTTGGGTGTCGGGTACGGCGCCCGCTGAAGGAGCCTGCGGCTATGGTGCGAAGACCCGCTATCGTCAGGTGGACTCGGCTTGCCGTTATCAGGACCAGGGCGCTGAGCGCTTCACCCTGAAGTTCGACTCGCCGCAATGGGCGGTGACGCCAGGACAGTCTGCGGTGCTGTATGACGGCGAGGTCTGCCTGGGCGGCGGCATCATCGAGGCCGCATCGAGGGGCGACTGAAAACTTTCAGTTCATCCGGGCCAGTAGCGTTTCAAACTCGTCAAGCATGGCGCTGAGCTTGGGCTGCTCGCCGCCCTCGGCAGGCTCTAGATGACCGTCGAGTTCCTGCTCCAGAAAGCACACGGTCATGCGTACAAAAGTGCTGTCGAGCGCCTTGCGCACGGCTGAGAGTTGCTGCGCCACCTTCAGGCAGGGCTCGCCCTCTTCGATCATGCGCTGCACCCCGCGCATCTGCCCTTCGGCACGCTTGAGGCGGTTGAGAATATCCGTGCGAGAGGCTTCGTTGGTCAGAACTGACATGGTGATGGCTCCGGGAATCTGTATGGGCTTGGTGCTGCGTTTCATCCAATCTTCTCCATCATAGGCGAGCGGCTCGAATCCGCCGACCGCGCTCCCCAAGCCCATTTAAGCGGCATGAATCAGCTCCACCGGCTAGGGTGCGAGCAAGCTGCCATCGCGCAGACCGCGCGCCGTCGCCAGGGTCAACCAGCCGATGATCACCGAGGCCAGCGCCAGCGCCAGAATGGCGAAGGTCTGCATGGCGCCGTTTTGCGTCATGAGGGCGAGGTGCATCGACAGTCCGGCAAACGCGGCCAAGGGGAAGGACAGCGCCCAGTGGCCGATGGTGAAGGCCTCCTGCATCATTGGCTTGAAAGACAGAAAGCTCAGAATGACGAAGAACAGCGCAATGCCCCACGCCCCCTCCAGTGCCTCGACGGGCGCGCCCAACTGGGCAAGGCCCAGGCCACCGGCAGCCGGAGGCGCAACGGCGATGAACAGCATGGGCAAGAGCTTGCGCGGCAGCATGCCGAAGGCCGTGACGCGCACCATGAACAGCACCTGCACCACGACAAAAAACAGTGCACCGATGGTCCACTGAGCCACGGACCAGATCTGAAAACCGAGGGCGACGCCGGCATAGGGCGCGACGACATTGCCCGCCGCGGCCAGAAACAGCGCAGGGGTAATGCCCGCCCAATTCGGCCCTTTGTCAGTCGCTGCGCTCTGCCGCAGGCGATGAAAGACCCAGACCGTCGCAGCCAATTGAGCCAAGGCGCCGAGCATCCAAAAGTTGGCCATCCAGACGTTGTTGGCGCCCAGCACCTGCACGGCAAAACCAGCGGCCACCAGCATCGCCATAGGCGCCAGGGCCAGCACGGGATGTCGCACGGGGTGGCGCACATCGGCCACCCAGTCAGAGGCATGCCGCTGCAATCTCAACCCGGTGAGCAGCGCGAGCAAGCCTAGCGCGCCAATGGCGGCCCAGCCCAGCACCTGCGAGATCATGGCCGCGGGTTCGCCGAGCAGGGCTGTGGCCTGATGCCAGGCCAAAGCGAGGCCGCCCCAGCCCACGACCACGGCAAACCAGCCGGGCGCGAGGAACTTGAGGCGGGGATGAGCCGAACGTGCCATCACCCTGCCCGATCAGCCGCAGCAGTTGGCTTTGGAGTCGGGCACACCCAGTTTGCGCAGGAAAAAGCCCAGCGGGCACCGATTGCTGAAACCGAACTGCAGCAGGTTGGCGCCCACGAAACCGGTGAACAGCAGGAACCACTGCGAGACGAAGATCGGGCTGGCGGGTGCGCCCAGCAACACTGAGATCAGGATGAATGTGCCGGCAATGACACGGATATAGCGTTCGACAGTCATTTGAAAATCTCCAAGGTTGTGTTGTTGAATCGTCAGATTCAGGTCGTCAGCACAGGTTCAGCCGGTGCGGCCGGAGCCGTGGGCGGAACTTTGGGCTTCACCCGAATCTGCCAGACGTAGTAGAGCAGAGGGATGACGATCAGGGTGAGGAGGGTGGACAGCAGCGTGCCGAAGATCAGCGACACGGCCAGGCCGCCAAACACCGGATCGGACACCATGATGGCCGAGCCGAACATGATGGCCAGCGCCGTGAGCAGAATCGGCCGCAGGCGCACCGCCCCGGCCTGCGCCACCGACTCCTGCAGGCTGTAGCCGCGGGCCCGGTAATCGAGGATGAAGTCGATGAGCAGCAGCGAATTGCGCACCACCACGCCCGCGAGCGCGATGACCCCGATCATCGAGGTGGCGGTGAACGACTGATGCGTGATCCAGTGGCCGGGGAACACGCCGATGAGCGTCAGCGGAATGGCCCCCATCACAATGACCGGCAGCAGGAAGGACTTGTAATACGCCACCAGCAGCAGGTAGATGAACACCAGCGCCACCATGAAGGCCGCGCCCAGATCGCGGAATACGTCCAGCGTCAGGCGCATTTCTCCGCCCCAGAGCAGTTGATAACCCTTGAGGTCGCTCGCCGGGGTTTCGGTGAAGCCGAGGTTGCCAGTGGTGAAGGTGGCGCCGTTGGCGAGCTTCTTGCCGTCGAGCATGGAGTTCAGGCTTAGCGTGGCATACACCGGGCTGGAATGAATCATTTCGCCGCCCACGTAAACCACGGGATGCTGGTCGCGGCTGTAGATCGGTTTGGCCAGCGTGGTTTTCTCCACCGTGGCGATGCTCGAGAGCGGAATCACCTTGCCTTGCGCATTCTGGATCGGCACATCGAGCAGTTGCTGCGGGCTTTGGCGATCGGCGCGCGGCACGCGCACGATGATGTTGACCGGCTCCAGCGCGTTGTTGTCGTGAATCGCACCGACCTTCAGCCCGGATACATAGTTATGCAGCAGCTGGATGATCTGTCCGGGAACGATGCCCGACATCGCCGCCTTTTGCCGGTTGATCACGATGCGGTATTCCGTAGTCGTCGCGGTCACCGAATCATCCTGATTCATCAGGCCGTAGGTCTTGTCGAAGTCGCCCAGCACGTCCTTGGCGGAGGAGCGCAGAGTCGAATAGCTCGGGCCATACAGCTCGGCCATGACCTGCGCGCGCACCGGCGGGCCCGGCGGGGTTTCGAACAGTTTGATGAAGGTCGATGGGAAACGCGCGCGCACCGGGGCGAGCTGCTCGTAGAGCTTCTGCACGATGGCATGCGACTCCACCGACCGCTCGCCCTTGCCCACCAGATTGACCCGGATCTGCGCAAAATTGTCGCCGCGCTTGAGCATGTCGCCGCGCACCAGCGAAGCGAAGTCGATCGGCGCGGCCTGTCCAACAAAGGTCTGGTAATCGACCACATAAGGATTGGTCGCCAGCACATCGCCCACCGCACGCGCCACCTGATCGGTGCGCTCAAGCGTCGAGCCCGCCGGGGTGTCGATCTGCACCAGGAAGGTGTTGGTGTTGTCGTTGGGCAGCATCTTGAGCTCGACGCCCAGCGGCGACAGCGGGCCGTTCATGCCCGAGGGGCGAATGAACTGCCAGGCCGGCATGAGCATGGCCGCGATGAGCAGCAGCAGCACGGCGAGGAACATCAGGTTGCGTTGAACACGGTTGCGCAACAGCGGCTCGATCATTTTCAGATACGCCGTGTGCAGCTTGTCCTGCTTGTGCGCGCCTTCTTCTTCCAGACTTTCGCTGTGCGCCAGGGCTTCGCGCGCCGCCTTTTTGCTCAGCCACACCCGCGCCGCCCAGGGCACCACGGTATAGGCCAGCACCAGCGAGGCGATCATCGCCACCGGCACGTTGATCGGGATGGGGCGCATGAACGGCCCCATCATGCCGCTGACAAAGGCCATCGGCACGAAGGCCAGGATCACCGCCAGCGTCGCCATGTTCGTCGGATTGCCGATCTCGTTGGTCGCCTGAACCACGGTGCGGTTGAAGTTTTTCACCGGCCCGCCGTGCAGGTGGCGGTGGATGTTCTCGATCACCACGATGGCGCCATCGACCAGCAGTCCCAGAGACAGGATCAGCGCGAACAGGGTGATGCGGTTGATGGTCTGGCCGATGATCAGATCGACCGTGAGCACGGCGAACAAGGTCAGCGGCACAGTGAGCGTCACGATGCCGGCCTCGCGCCAGCCGAGGAAAAACCACAGCAGCAGCGACACGCTGACAATGGCGATGCCCAGATGCTCGACCAGGGTGTTGACCGCCTCGTTGGCCTTGTGGCCGTCGTCGCGGGTCACGGTGACATGCACCCCCTGCGGCAGCGCATAGCTCTCGATCTCGCTGAGCTTGGCGAGCACATCGTGCACCACGACCACCGCATTGGTGCCCGACTTCTTGGCGATGGCCAGCGTCACCGCGCTCATCTCCTGACCATGCGGCTTGCCCTTGGCGGCCAGGCCCCAGGCGAAGTGCGAGAGGTCGTCCACCTGTTCCGGCCCTTCGGTGACCTTGGCCACATCCTTCAGATAGACCGGCTTGCCGTTTGGCGCGCCGATCAGGATGTCGCCCACCTGCTGCGCATTGCCGAGGAAGCTGTCGATGCGTACCGGGGTGACCTTGTTGCCATCCACCAGATTGCCGATGGGCGCCGCCGCGTTGCTGCCTTGCAGAATCTTGTCGAGCTGTTCGAGCGGAATGCCGGCGGCCGCCAGCTTGCTCGGCGAAATCGCCACGTTCACCGCACGCGGCGCCCCCCCCACCACCTCGGTGAACGACACCCCGGGCACGTTGCGCAGATGCGCCAGCACCTTCTCACCCACGTCGCGCAGCTGCATGCCATTCATCGTGGCGGACGACAGCGTGAGGGTGAGGATGGGCACGTCGTCCACATTGATCGGCTTGATCACCGGCTGCATGGCCCCGGGGGGAATGCGGTCGAGGTTCTGCATCAACTGGTTATACATCTTGACCAGGCTTTTCTCCTGGTCTTCGCCCACCTTGAACTGCACCGTGACCACGCCGAAGTCGTTGGTCGCATAGCCATAGGTGTGATCGACGCCGGACATCGAGGCCATGATGGCTTCGAGCGGCTTGACCACGAGGTTCTGGATTTCGACCGGCCCGGCGCCCGGCTTGGCGACGATGATGTTCGCCGCGGGCACCACGATCTGCGGGTTGTATTCGCGCGGCGTGACCAGCAAGGCCAGCACCCCGGCGAGGGTGAGACCGACCATGATCAGGGCGGTGATTTTTGATTCGATGAAGGCGCGGGCCAGCTTGCCCGCGCTGTTCATGGGAGCCGCATGTTCAGCCACGGTTGCCTCCGCCGATCTTCACGCCGTTTTCCACTTCAGGCAGATTGCTGGTGACAATGGTGTCGTCCGCGTTCAGCCCGGCCTGAATTTCGACATCGGGGCCCATCTGCGCACCCAGACGCACCAGTCGGAAGTGGGCAATGCCGTCCTTGTCAACGACGAACACCCCGGTCATTCCGGCGCGATCGACCACGGCGCTTTGCGGCACGCGCAACTGCGGCGAGCTGCCGACGGCAAAGCCCACGCGCACGAAGCTGCCGCTGTCCAGCCCGGCATTGGCCGGCAGGTCGATCTTCACCGTATGGGTATGGCTCATCGGGTCAGCCACCGGCACGGCCTGGGCGATGACGCCCTGCAGCGATTTGCCGTTGGCCAGTACCTGCACCTTGTCGCCCACCTTGATCTTGGCGAACACCTCGCCCGGAACCTGCGTCGTCACCTGCAGCTTGCCCTGCCCTTCGATCACCAGCACCGGACGGCCTGGCGCCGCCAGATCCCCCTGGTTGGCCATCTTCTGCACCACCACACCGGTAATCGGCGAGGTCACGGAGGAATAGCGCATCTGCGCCGCAGCGGTGTTATAGCCGGCCTGCGCCGCGGCCACCTGCTCCTGCGCCACCTGATAGCGCAACTGGATCTGGTCCCACTGCTGCTTCGGGATCGCCTGTTCCTTGTACAGATTGCCGAAGCGCTCGTAGTCGACCTTGGCATTGGCCAGATTGGCCTGCGCCTGCGCCAGACCTGCGCGGGCCTGCGCCACCTGGCCCTGAATGTCGGTGGGATCGACCTGGAACAGCAACTGCCCGGCCTTCACGTTCTGCCCCTCTTTCACCGACAGGGTGCGGATATAGCCCATCAGCCGCGAGGCGACCTGCACCTGATTGCTCGACATCACCGTGCCCGACAGCAGGGTGAGGTTTTGCTGATCGCTCGAAGCCAGCTTGAGGGTTTGCGCCGCCACCACGCGGGGTGCGGCGGGAGTTTGCGCGGTCTCAGAGGGATGGCCGCAGGCCGACAACAGGGCCGTGGACAGCACGAGGGCCAGCGGCGCGCGGCGCAGCAAAGGCAGGACAGGATGGTTCATGGCGGTCATGAGAGAAAGATCAGGTTCGGATGCACTTCAGGAAACGGTGCGCGGCAGACGGGCAAAGCGCCCGGTCGGCCGCGCCTTCAGGGTTTGGGGGGCGCGTCTGCAGCGACAGTCTGCGCCACCGCGGCTTGCGCCTGCAGCTTGATCGGCCGCGTGGCGTCTAGCGTCAGATCACCGATGGCCAGCCGCAACGCGGCGCGCTGCATATTGACCTGCTGCTTGGCCATGATCAGATCGGCCCGGGCCTTGTCGAGCTGCGCCTGCGCGCCCTGGACTTCCACCAGCGTGCCCACGCCGTCGGCATAACGCCGGGTGACGATGCGCGCGGCCTCTTCTGCCTGCGTCACCGCGAGTTCGCGCGTCTTGACCTGATTGGCGGCTTCAATGGCCTTTCGGTAGCTGTCCTGCACCTGCATGCCAAGCTGGTTCTGCTCGCTTTGCAGTTTGGCCTGCAGTTCCATGCGCTGGGCCACGGCCTGATCGACCGCGTTGCGCGCCACGCCGCCGTCGAACACCGTCCAGTTGAGCTGCGCGCCCACGGTGTAGCTGTGCGACGAGAAGCCGAGGTTGGGGTCGTTGGTATCGAACCGCGCCATGGCGCCGACCTGCGGATAGCGGTCAGCGCGCGCCACTTCGATCTTGCCGCCCGCCGCAGCGATCTGATGCTGCAGCGCCTGAATTTTCGGATTGCGCTCCATCGCCTGTCCGACCCACGTATTCGGGTCGCCCTCCGGCAGGGTCACCATGACTTCCGGCCCCAGGGTGATGGGCTGGTTCAGCGGCACGCCGAGCACCACATGCAGCGCGTCCATCGCCTGCGCTTCCATATTGGCGGCCTGATCCTGCTGCAGCTTCACGTCTTCCTCCCGCACCTGCGCGGAAAGCAGATCGCTCTTGATCACCACGCCTTGCTTGTACAGGCTTTGCACGGTCTTGACCTGGCTTTGCGCCGCCTCCAGCGCCTTGGCCGCCACACCCTTGAAAGCGCGTGCGGTATAGACGCCGTCATACGCCTGCAGCGCGTGGTAGATGATCTGCTGCCTGGCCGCCTGGTCTCCGGCCTGCGCCGCCATCAGCATGGAGCGGGCCTGTTGCAGGTAACCCTGCAGCTTGCCGCCGGTGTAAATCGGCAGCTCGGCCTGGATGCGGGTATTGAAATTGTTGACCGAACCGGGGTAATTGAGCGAGTTGGGCGCCACGCTCAGCACATGAGGGTTGGTCGGGTCGAACTGCCCAGCGCCGAAATCGTTGAACGTCGCCTGCCGCTGCGACAGCTTGAGGCCGAAGGCATTGAGCGCGTCGTTGGTGCGGGTCACCCCTGCCGACACGGTGATCTTGGGCATTTTGGCGCCCTCAGCCTGGTTGATGCCGGCGCGCGCCTGCGCCATCTGCGCCTGCACCCCCATCAGATCGGGGTTTTGCCTCAGCGCCACATCCACCGCCTGGCGGAAATCCAGCGTCTCAGCCTGCGCCGACGCCACCCCCCCCAGAACGTAAAGACAAGCACCTGCCAACAACCCGACGCGCCTGCGTCGAGGCATGGAATCCGTCATCATCCAGCTCCGCCAGAAAGAGGAAATCTAACCAAGGAATGCGTGTGACCGACCCTGAAGCGCCTACACCCTCAGGTGTAAAGCCCCCACGCGGGGCAGACTGCTCCGAGAATAGCCGTCCCGCTCGGCTAGGTCACGCGATATATACGGACCGGAGTATATCAATACTCATTGGGGTATATGATTTCCCGTCTTGCCGAGAGGCGATTTGTCGCCAGGTCGCGACAAGCCCCTTTCCGCCATTTCCGCCCAATCCACGTTCAGGCCGCGTCCGGCTTGGCCTTGAGCGCCTGCGCACTCTCTTTCAGCGCGCGGTCGATGAAGGCGCCGTAAAAATCCGCCGTCGGCGCCCCGGTGATGCGCTTGCCAATCTCTTTACCGCCGGGTCCGAAGAACAACACTGTCGGCGCAAGCCGGATGCCGTACTGCCGAGCCAGTTGGACGCCCGTCGTCGGCTTGCCATCGAATCCGGTGACCGGGGTGCGGCTGGTGATCTCGATCTGCTGCACCACATAGCCTTCTTTGGCCATGAACTGATATTGAGTGCGCCTCAGCTTTTCGCAGAACGGGCAATTGGGCAGACTGAACATGACGATGAGAGGCTGATCCTTTGCCGCGGCCTGAAGTGC
This sequence comes from Thiomonas intermedia, assembly GCA_020722545.1. Taxonomy (GTDB): domain Bacteria; phylum Pseudomonadota; class Gammaproteobacteria; order Burkholderiales; family Burkholderiaceae_C; genus Thiomonas; species Thiomonas intermedia_B. The sequence continues at coordinate 13,740 of DYKQ01000007.1, forward strand.
GCTTTGCTGCAGGTTCTGCACCGGAGGCAGGGACGTTTCCGCCCAAGCCGCGCCTGCCGTCAGGCTGAGCAAAAGCAGTGAAACAAGGCGCAGAAGCTGTCGCCACTGTTGGCTTAATGCGACGAAGCCCTCTGCCGGCTCGCTCTGAGAAAACACCTTCACCTTCGACATACAGACACCTCGACTCCGAAGTCACGGGATAATGGGGGTATGTTATCCACAGCCCGATACCCCGCGGCAGCGTCGGTGATCCGTTTTTCCACCCTGCTGCTTACCGCTGCGGCGCTTCTCAGCGCCTGCTCTCCTGCACTCGACTGGCGCGATGTGCGACCGAAAGACATCAACATTCTGCTGACCTATCCCTGCAAACCGGAGCAGATCGCGCAGGACGTGGAGCTGGCCGACCAGAAAATAAAAATGAGCATGACCGGCTGCGTGGCCGACAAAATGACCTTTGCGCTCGCCCATGCCCAACTGCCCAATCCCGCGCTGGCCGCCCGGGCGCTGGCTCAGTTGCATCAGGCCGCGGTGGACAATGTGCATGGCAAGGTCACCTTCTCTTCGCCTGACATTCCCAAAAATGCCACACCGGGTCTGCCAGACGGTCTGGATCTTCGCATCGACGGGCAAACGCCCGATGGCAAGCCGGTGCGAGAGCGGGTTTTGCTGTTCAGCCAGGGCAATAACGTCTATCAGGTCACCGCGTTTGCCCCCACAGACGACTTCAAGGATGAGGCGGCGCAAACTTTCGCCGGATCTGTGCATTTATCCCCCTCCCCCTGAAAACCAGCGACCTATCATGCAAAGCAGCTTCACTCGCCGGTAAGGTCCGTATGCCCGGTCTATTCATCGTTGCCCACGCCCCGCTCGCCAGCGCATTGAAAGAATGCGCCAGCCATGTGTACGCCGGATGTCCGCAGAAATTGCTGGCTCTTGACGTGGCGCCCGACGCCGTGGTCGAAGACGCGGCGCAGGCCGCCCTGCCCGCGCTGCGCCAGGCCGCGGCAGATGGCAGCGCCCTGGTGCTGGTCGACGTTTTCGGCGCCACGCCGAGCAATATCGCGCTGCGACTGTCCGAGCTGGCAGGCGACCTCAAGCTCAAGATCGTGGCCGGGGTGAACCTGCCCATGCTGCTGCGGTCGGTGTGCTATCAAGATGAGTCGCTCGACGGTCTGGCCGCCCGTGCGGCGGCTGGCGCCATTCAGGGCGTGATTCAGGTTTCCGCGAGCGCCCCGCAACAACAGCCCCTCCGCAGCCCTTCTCATGCCGCAACGCATCATTCAAGTCAGCAATAAGCTCGGTCTGCACGCCCGCGCGTCGGCCAAGCTCACCAAGCTCGCGGGACAGTTTCCCTGCGACATCTTCATTTCCAAGGGCGCGCGCCGCGTCAACGCCAAAAGCATCATGGGGGTGATGATGCTGGCGGCGGGCATCGGCTCCACCGTCACGGTCGATGCCGAAGGCGATCAGGCCGATATCGCCCTCGACGCGGTGCAGGCGCTGTTCGACGACAAGTTCGGCGAAGGCGAGTAAGCGCGGCGGAAGATTTCGCAGCTTTACATATCTTCACCCCCGCGAGACTTGCGGGCAATCGCCGCCTCGCAAAATGGATTCATCGTCACTTCCTTCTCAAGGACCGCCATGAATCCTCAAACCTCCTCTCCTTCCACGTCCGCCAAGGTGTCGCGGCTGCGCCGCACTCTGGGCATGGTCAGTGCCGCAGTAGTCGTCGCCGTGGCCAGCCACGCCGCGCTGGCCAGCGCGCAAACCCCGCCGCCCGATGCCCCCATGCAGCACGGCGGCATGTGGGGAAAAATGGGCCCTTGCGGCCCCGGCAAACACGGCGAACGCGGCATGGAGCGCATGCTCTCCAAGGCTGGCGTCAGCCCGGAGCAACGTGAAAAAATGCGCGCGCTGCAAAAACAAGCCTGGGAAAAAGCTCGCCCGGAAATGGAGCAAATGCGCGGCCTGATGCAGCAGCGCATGAAGCTGCTGGCTGCGCCGCAGATCGATCGCGGCGCACTCGAGGCCTTGCGCGACAAGCAGATGGCCCTGGCCAACCAGCTCTCGCGCAACCGCACGCAGACACAGTACGAAATGGCGCAAATCCTCACTCCCGAGCAACGCGCCAAGCTCTACGCCATGATGGAACACCGCATGCAGCGCATGGAACATCGTCACGGCCACGGCATGGGCCCGGGCATGATGCAATAAGGTTTCTTCACAGAGGGACGCAGGCCGCTTGTCGCGGCCTGTCTGTTTTTACTGAAACTTTGTTTTGCTCAACGGGATTTCCCATGACCCCGCAAACCCGCACCTTCCCCAGCCAGCTGCTGCTGGTTGAGGACGACCTCCGGCTGGCCCAACAGGTCAGCGACTTCCTGCAGAGCGCCGGCTGGCAGGTGACGCATGCGGCCAATGCCGCGCAGGCCGAGAGCGAACTCAACCCGCGGCGCGGCGATGCCCCGGGTTTCGACGCGCTCGTGCTCGACCTCATGCTGCCCGACGGCGACGGCCTCGACATCTGCCGCCGCCTGCGCACGCACAGCGATCTGCCCGTGCTCATGCTGACGGCCCGCGGCGACCCGTTCGACCGCGTGGTCGGGCTGGAGATCGGCGCAGATGACTATCTCACCAAACCGTTCGAGCCGCGCGAGTTGCTGGCGCGGCTGCGCGCCATTACCCGCCGCCGCGCGGGCAGCCTGTCGCCGCGCGATCCGCAGGCCGAACAAATCCTGCGCTTCGGGCGCCTCGATATCGACCCTGCCGCCCGCCAGGCGCGCATCGACGGGGAAGACCGGCCGATGACGGCCTACCAGTTCGATCTGCTTCAGGTGCTCGCGCGCCATCCGGGTCGGGTGCTGACGCGCGAGTTCCTGCTGGGCGCCGTCAAGGGGGAATCGCTCGAAGCCTTCGACCGATCCATCGACGTGCATATCAGCCGCATCCGCGCCGCGATCGAAGACGATCCGCGCCACCCCCGCCGCATTCTCACCTTGCGTGGCGCGGGTTATGTGTTCACCAAATCGCAGGACGGCATCTGAACATGGCCTCGCCCATGCCGCCCGGCGCACCGAGACAGACCAAGCTCTGGAAGCGGCTGTGGATCGCCCTGATTCTGGCGCTGCTGGTGCAGGCGCTCGTTTCCGCCCTGGTGTTTCACTGGGTGTTCGACATGGATCCGCAGCAGGCCCAGTTCCGGCGCGAAGTCTTCCGCGCCTTCATGCAGCAACACGGCATCGGCCCGCCCTCGCCCTGGCGTCATCTGCTGATGTCGCCCTTCACCGGCACCGTGGTCACCGCCATTCTGCTCAGCCTGGTCACCTACCCCATCATGCGGCGGCTGACCCGGCGGCTGGAAAATCTCCAGCAGGGCGTGCGCGCCTGGGGCGGCGGCGACCTGAGCGCGCGCGTGCCCGTGCAAGGCCGCGACGAAGTGGCGCAACTCGCGCAGAGCTTCAACACCGCCGCCGAGCGAATTGAATCGCTGATGCAGAGCCACAAATCGCTGCTGGCCTACACCTCGCACGAACTGCGCACCCCGCTCACCCGACTGCGTCTCAGTCTGGAAACGCTGTCCACCCCCGTGCCCGCCGCAGCGCGCGATGTCGCTGCGCGGGCCGCCAAGCATGATCTCGCCGAGCTCGATGCCCTGATCGACGACATCCTGCTCTCCAGCCGACTCGATGCCGCGACGGGACAAACCCTGCAGCTCGAAGAACTGGACCTGCTCGCCCTTCTGGCCGAAGAAGCCGCACGTTTCGACGTTGAAGTGCACGGCGACTGGATCACTCTGCAAGGCGACGAACGCCTGCTGCGCCGCGCCGTGCGCAACCTGCTCGACAACGCCCAGCGCCACGCGCCGGGCGCCGCGCCGCAAGTCAGCCTGACCGCGGTACAGGGCGGCGGCATCATCCGCGTCTGCGATCAGGGGCCGGGCATTCCCCCGGCCGATGCGCAGCGCATTTTCGAGCCATTCGAGCGCCTGTCCGGGCGCGGCGAAGGCGCCGGGCTGGGCCTCGCCCTGGTGCGCCGCATCGCCCGCCAGCATGGCGGCGAAGCCCGCTGCCTGCCCCGCGCTGGCGGCGGCGCCTGCTTCGAACTCTGGCTCGGACGCAAGCCCTGAGCGCGGCGCCGCCGTTGTCGCCGCGCGCAAGACTGGCGCAAAACTTGCTTGAGCCGTGTCTGCCTTCAGACCTCCCGTCGGAGACCGAATGCTCCGGTTTTTTTAATACCATGCGTGACCGGATGCGAAAAGTCGCAGCAAGACAGGGGCTATTCGTTCTGCTTCGAGTGCGTCCTGGGCCGCCTG
>DYKQ01000007.1:18151-21073 GCA_020722545.1 Thiomonas intermedia
GTCGCAGCAAGACAGGGGCTATTCGTTCTGCTTCGAGTGCGTCCTGGGCCGCCTGCCATCGCAGGCGAACATCAAAACATCGCAGTTCACACCTCTTGAGGAAAAAATCATGACGTTCACTCTTCGCAAGCTCGCATCGCCGCGCCGTCTGGGCGCTTTGACCGGTTCCGTGGCGCTTTGCGCGGTTTTCTGCGCCAGCGCATCTGCAGCCTCCATCGCCCTGCCGCAGAAATACAAGGAACAAGGCCGCCTGACCATCGCTGCCGACGCCACCTATGCGCCGATGGAATTCATCGCCAAGGACGGCAAGACCGTCGTCGGCGCCGACGTCGATCTGGGCAAGGCCATCGCCAAGAAGCTCGGCGTGAAGGCCGATTTCATCAACGCCAGTTTCGACAGCATCATTCCGGCACTGCAGTCGGGCAAGTACGACATGAGCATGTCGTCGTTCACCATCACCAAGAAGCGTGAAGAAGTCGTCGACTTCGTCAGCTATATGACGGCGGGCACCTCGTTCTACGTCAAGGCCAAGGGCGGCCCCAAGGTCAATGGGCTGGCCGATCTGTGCGGCATGTCCGTGGCCGTGGAAAAAGGCACGGTACAGGCCGAAGACGCCGCCAAGCAGAGCCAGGAATGCGTGGCCGCCGGCAAGAAAGCCGTGACGGTGTCGGTGTTCCCCGACCAGAACGGCGCCAACCTCGCCATCATCAGCGGCCGCGCACAAGTGGGCATGGCCGACTCGCCGGTGGCGGCCTGGATCGTTGAGAAATCGCACGGCCAGTTCAAGCTGACCGGCGAGTCCTACAACTCCGCGCCCTATGGCATTGCGATTCCGAAGAACAGCGGCCTGGCCGAGCCGGTGTTGCAAGCCCTCAAGGAAGTGATCGCCAGCGGCGAATACGCCAAGATCCTGCACAAATGGGGCATCACCCAGGGCGCGATCAAAGATCCCGCCATCAACCCGGCCGTGCAGTAATACCGGGCGGTTTGCCTGACCTCCGCGTGGCCGACTCCGGTCGGCCACGATATCACCCTGCCTGACTGATGCGACCTGACGACATTCAAGCCATCCCGGCCCGACATCCCGGCCGCTGGGTGGCCGCTGCCGCCGTTCTTGTGCTTCTCCTGGCCACGGCCTATTCATTGACGACCAACCCGCGCTTTGAGTGGTCGGTCGTCGGTGAATATTTCTTCTCCGTGCGCATCCTGCACGGTTTGCTGCTCACCCTTGAACTCACCGTGATTTCAATGGTGATCGGCGTGGCGCTGGGCGTGCTGCTGGCGGTCATGCGGCTTTCGCACAACCCGATGGTCTCGAAGGCGAGCTGGTTCTACATCTGGCTGTTCCGCGGCACCCCGGTGCTGGTGCAGATCCTGTTCTGGTTCAACATCACCGCGCTCTACCCGAATATCGGCATCGGCTCCTGGAGTTTCGATGCCAACAACCTGATCACCCCCTTCGTCGCCGCCATTCTGGCGCTGGGCCTCAACGAGGGCGCTTACATGGCCGAGATCGTGCGTGCGGGCATTCTGTCGGTGGACGAAGGCCAGAGCGAGGCCGGGGCCGCCCTGGGCATGTCGCGGCTGCAGATCATGCGGCGCGTGGTGCTGCCGCAAGCCATGCGGGTCATCGTGCCGCCCACCGGCAACGAGGCGATCTCGATGCTCAAGACCACCTCGCTGGTCAGCGTCATCGCCGTGAGCGATTTGCTGTATTCGGCGCAGCTCATCTACTCCGTGAACTACCGCACCATTCCGCTGCTGCTGGTGGCCAGCATCTGGTACCTGATCGTGACCACGTTGCTGTCGATCGGGCAGTTCTACATCGAACGCCATTTCGGACGCAGCGCCACCCGTCAACTGGCTCCCACGCCGTTGCAGCGTCTGCGCCAGCTCGCCTTCGGACGGGGCGGAAACAGCGGGGGCGTGAAATGAGCCAGCCCATGGTCAAGGCCGAAGGCGTGCACAAACGCTTCGGCTCCGTCGAGGTGCTCAAAGGCATTTCGATGGAAGTCGCGCGCGGCGAAGTGGTCTGCCTGTTGGGTGCATCGGGCTCGGGCAAATCCACCTTTCTGCGCTGCATCAACCACCTGGAAAAAATCGACGCCGGCCGTCTGCTGGTCGATGGCGAGTTGGTCGGCTATCGCCAGATCGGCGAACGGCTGCACGAGTTGCACGACCGCGATATCTGCCGCCATCGCGCCGAAGTCGGCATGGTGTTTCAGCGCTTCAATCTGTTCGGCCACATGACCGCGCTGGAAAACATCATCGAAGCGCCCATGCTGGTGCGCAAGATGCCCAAGGCGCAGGCCACCGAACGTGCCCGCGAGCTGCTCGCCCGCGTCGGTCTGGCCGATCGCGGCAGCGCCTATCCCAACCAGCTCTCGGGCGGCCAGCAGCAGCGCATCGCCATCGCCCGCGCGCTGGCCATGAGCCCCAAGCTCATGCTGTTCGACGAACCGACCTCCGCGCTCGACCCCGAACTGGTCGGCGAAGTGCTCGACGTCATGAAGTCGCTCGCGCGCGACGGCATGACCATGGTGGTCGTCACCCACGAAATGGGCTTTGCCCGCGAAGTCGCCGACCGCGTGGTGATGATGCACCAGGGAACCATCATCGAATCCGCCCCGCCGGAGCAGTTTTTCGGCGCGCCGCAGCACGAGCGCACGCGGCAGTTCCTGTCGAAGATTCTCTGAGCCAGGACCGCTGCGGCCGGTCGAGATTGTCCTGTTGCATTTGGTGACAGACGGACTAGCATCGTGTCCATTCGTCACAACACTGCCACGGAGACCTCATGACTCGCAACCCCGCTTCCCCCGCTCGCCGCCGCGTCCTTGCACTCGCTGGCGGCGCCGCTTTGCTCTCCCCCGCTTTGCTCTCCCCTCTTGCCCTGCGCCCTGCGTTTGCGGCCGAGTACATCAC
>DYKQ01000007.1:21173-50840 GCA_020722545.1 Thiomonas intermedia
CCGCTTTGCTCTCCCCTCTTGCCCTGCGCCCTGCGTTTGCGGCCGAGTACATCACCATCGCCACCGGCGGCACCAGCGGCGTGTACTACCCGCTGGGCGTTGCGCTCTCACAGATCTACACCAAGGCCATACCCGCCGCCAAGAGTTCGGTGCAGGCGACCAAGGGTTCGGTGGAAAACCTCAATCTGCTTGAAGCAGGCCGCGCCGAGCTGGGTTTCTCGCTGGGCGACGCCCTTTCGGACGCCTGGAAAGGCGAGGCCGACGCCGGGTTCAAAGCCCCGCTGAAAAAGCTGCGCACCATGGCGGCGATCTATTCCAACTATGTGCAGATCGTGGCGCGCGCAGATTCGGGCATCAAGACCCTGGCCGACCTGAAAGGCAAGAGTATTTCGGTGGGCGCGCCCAAGAGCGGCACCGAACTCAACGCCCGCGCCTTGTTCAAGGCCGCCGGGCTCAGCTACAAGGACTTTTCCAAGGTCGAGTACCTGCCCTTCGGTGAATCGGTGGAACTGATGAAAAACCGCCAGCTCGACGCCACGCTGCAATCGGCCGGGTTGGGCGTGGCTTCGTTGCGCGATCTGGCCGCCTCGCAAAAAATCGTGGTGGTTCCCGTGCCTGCCGACATCATTGCCAAGGTGGGCGATCCGGCGTATCAAAGCGGGATCATCCCGGCGAACACCTATGAAGGCCAGACCGCCGCCGTGCCGACGGCGCGCATCCAGAACTTCCTCGTCACCCGCGAAGGGCTGAGCGAAGAGAGGGTCTATCAGATGACCAAGGCGATGTTCACCCACCTGCCCGAACTCGTGGCGGCGCACGCCGCGGCCAAGGGCATCAGCCTGAAAGACGCGCCGCTCAATTCGCCCGTGCCGCTGCACCCGGGCGCGGCCAAGTACTACCGCGAAGCGGGCGTGCTGAAGTAAACCGCACGGCATTTTCGCCCCGGCCCGCCAGCGCGGGCAGTCTCATCCATCGTGTGGCGCCGCCACGAGCGGCCTTCACACGCCTCGGATTCCAGCCATGAGCACCACCACCGCCGACGACCTGATCCACACCTCCTCCGAGCCGCACGCCGACAGCGGTCACCAGCGCAGTCTTTCCGGACTCGCACAGCGCACCGTCATGGCGGCGGCGCTGGCGTTTTCGGCCTATCAGCTCGTCGTGGCCGCCTTCCACCCCCTGTCGAGCCTGGTGATGCGCTCGCTGCATGTGGGCTTTCTGATGTTGCTGGTGTTCTGGGTCGTGCCGGCGCTCAAGCGCGAGAGCTGGATGCACCGCATTCCGTGGTTCGACTGGCTGCTGGGCGCTGCGGCCTTCGGGCTCGGGCTGTATCACTGGGTCTTCGAAGCCGACCTGATTCAGCGCAGCGGCGACCCGACGCTGCCAGACCTCTGGGTCGGCGCCGCGGTGGTGGTGTTGCTGTTCGAGGCGGCCCGGCGCAGCTTGGGCCTGGCGCTGCCGCTGGTGTGCGCGGCTTTTCTGCTCTACGGCCTGTTCGGCCAGTACCTGCCTGATGCCATCAGCCACCGCGGCTACGGGCTCGACCAGATCATCGGTCAGCTCTATCTCGGCACCGAGGGCATCTACGGCATTCCCACCCTGGTATCGGCGACCTACATCTTTCTGTTCATTCTGTTCGGCGCGTTTCTCGAACATGCCGGCATGATCCGGCTGTTCAACGCCCTGGCGCTGGGGCTGGTGGGCAAGGCGCGCGGCGGCCCGGCCAAGGTGGCGGTCATCTCCTCCGGATTGATGGGCGCCATCTCCGGCTCCGGCGTGGCCAATGTGCTCACGGTAGGCCAGTTCACCATTCCGCTGATGAAGCGCTTCGGCTACTCGCCGGTGTTCGCCGGGGCGGTGGAAGCTACGGCCAGCATGGGCGGGCAGATCATGCCGCCAGTCATGGGCGCGGTGGCCTTCATCATGGCCGAAACGCTCAATGTGCCGTATGCCGACATCGTCAAGGCCGCCGTCATTCCGGCCGCGCTCTACTACCTCACCGTCTTCTGGATGGTGCATCTGGAGGCGGGGCGCAAAAAGCTGCTCGGCCTGCCTGCCGACCAGATTCCCAACCCGTGGAAGGCGCTGAAGGAAAACTGGCATCTGGCGCTGCCGCTGGCCGCTTTGGTGTGGATGCTGTTCCACGGCTTCACCCCGATGTTCGCCGGCATGATGGGGCTGTCGCTCACCGCCATTCTGCTGCTGGGGGCGGCCATCGCCGCGCGAATTTCCCATACGGCGTTCCGCATGGTGTTCTGGTTCGCCTGCGGTCTGGGCGCTGCGGCGTTTCTGCAGTTCGGCATCCTGCCGGTGCTGGGGGTCATTGCGGCGCTGGTCGCCATCAACCTGGTGGTCAAGGGCGGACGTCAGACGCTGCGCGTGTTGCGCGACAGTCTGATCGACGGCGCCCGGCAGGCCCTGCCCGTGGGCATCGCCTGCGCTATCGTCGGCGTGATCGTCGGTGTGCTCACCCTCACCGGCGCGGCCACGAGCTTTGCCGGGTTCATCGTGGACATCGGCGCGCACAGCCTGCTGCTGTCGCTGCTGCTCACCATGGCGGTCTGCCTGGTTTTGGGCATGGGCATTCCCACCATCCCGAACTACATCATCACCAGTTCGATCGCCGCACCCGCCCTGCTCAAGCTGGGCGTGCCGCTCATCGTCAGCCACATGTTCGTGTTCTATTTCGGCATCATGGCCGACCTCACGCCGCCGGTGGCGCTGGCCGCGTTCGCCGCAGCCTCGGTGGCCAAGGCTTCGCCGATGAGCATCGGCTTCAAGGCCACGCAGATCGCGCTGGCGGGCTTCGTTGTGCCGTATATGGCGGTGTACGACCCGCAGCTCATGCTGCAGGGCGACTGGACCTGGCTGGGTGTGGCCTATGTGACGTCCAAGGCCATTCTGGCCATTGTTTTGTGGGGTGCGGTGGCCGTGGGCTATCTGCGCGGACCGATGTCGGTGCTTGAACGCCTGCTGGCGTTTTGCGCCGCCGCCTTGCTGATCACTGCCCTGCCGATGACCGACGAGGCCGGGTTCGCCTTGGCGGCCATCGTGCTGCTCTGGCATGGCCTGCGCGCACGCGGACTGGCCGCACAGGCGGCGACCTGAAAGATCAAAGCTTTTTCTGCCAGAACTGGGCCCGGCCAAAGGCCGGGTCGAGCGCATAGGTCTCGAAGCCGAAACGGCGATAACTCGCAATGGCTGACGCGTTGCCGTCGAGCACTTCCAGCGTGAGCTTGCCGCAGCCGCGAAGGCGCGCCACGTCTTCCACCCGCTGCAACAGGCGGCGCGACAGCCCCTGGCCGCGGTAGTCGGGCTCGACGTAAACGTCGTGCACATTCATCAGCGGTAGCGCCATGAAGGTGGAGAACCCTTCGAAGCAGTTGATCAGCGCGGCGGGTGTGGCGCCGTCCAGGGCAAGGACGCCGAAATAGTCAGAACGCTCGCGCAGTCGCTGCACCAGCACGGCCTTGACCTCGGGCGCAAGGTCTTCGCCGCCGCCCATCGGATCGCGAGCGTAGCGGGAAATGAGTTCCAGCACCGCGCGGGCATGCTCCGGAAGGGACAAATCGACATCGACAAGGGTGATCACGCTGCACATCTCCAATGAAAACGGGGCGCCTTCGCGACGCCCCGTGTTGGCAGAAATGGTAGCGCGAGGCAGGTTCAGCTTATTTTTTGATGTCGCCGCAAGCCACGTACTTCTTCAGGTCCTGCGCGCTTTCATGCACGTTGATGGCCATGGGCTCCTTGAACAGATCGTCCATGCTCACGGACGGCAGCTTGGTGACCGACTTGCCGTCCACCACGTTTTCCAGCGGATACTTGGGAACCGGGTTGAGGTTGGCGCAGGTGCCGGGGTGGATATGGTCGGGCTGCGCCACGCCTTTGGGTCCGCCCTTGACATGGACGATGACTTCGATGCCCTTGCCCATGGGCTTGATCAGGGCGTAGCCGGTTTCTCCGGAATTGTTCTGGGCGGCAAGCTCAATCTTCAGCTCGTGATGCATGGTGGAGGCAAAGGCCGGTGCTGCAGCGAAGCCGAGCAGGGCCAGGGATAGTGCAAGTTTGTGCATGGTGAACTCCAGAGAAAAGTGCTTTGATCAGGGAAAACACCGCGCGCTCTGCGGCGCAAAAGTGCCTTGAGAAGCTTAATGAGCCGCGCATCTCCATGCTGGCCCATCTGGTATTGCGTGGCGCAGGGTGTTTTGCGTCGCCGCGCCGCCGTTACTATCGCCGCATGGCTCTTCAACTGTTCGGTATTCCGGTTTCCCGCGGCATGGCCATCGGGCGTGCCGTCATCCTCGCTTCGGCCCGGCTGGACGTGGCGCATTACTTCGTCGACCCCGGCACGGAAGAGGCGGAAATTGAGCGCCTGCGCGCCGCGCGCCGCGACGTGCGCGCCGAGCTCGACAGCCTCAAGGCCGATCTGCCCCCCGATGCCCCGGCCGAAATGGCGGCGTTCATCGACGTGCACAAAATGCTGCTCGATGACCGGCAGATGGCGCTGGACACCATCACCTGGATACGCGAGCGCCGCTACAACGCCGAGTGGGCGCTCACCGCCCAGCTCGACGTCATTTCGCGCAACTTCGAGGAAATGGACGACGCCTATCTGCGCGAGCGCATTGCCGACGTCGAGCAGGTGGTCGAACGCGTGCTGCGCGCCCTTCGTGGCAGCGCGGGGCTGGCCCGCTCGGCCAGCGGCAACGGCGATCTGGTGCTCATCGCCCACGACATCGCCCCGGCCGACATGCTGCAGTTCAAGACCGGGGTGTTCCGCGGCTTCGTCACCGATGTGGGCGGCAAGACTTCGCATACCGCCATCGTCGCCCGCAGTCTGGATATTCCGGCGGTAGTGGGCGCGCGCTCGGCCGGCAGCCTGATCCGCCAGGACGATCTGGTCATCATCGACGGCGACAGCGGGCTGCTCATCGTCGATCCGTCACCCGTCATCCTCGAAGACTACCGCCTGCGCCAGCAGGAATCGCAGCTCGCCCGCGAACGGCTCAAGCGCCTGAAATTCACCCCGGCGCGCACCCTCAACGCCGAGCCGGTGGAATTGCTCGCCAATATCGAGCAGCCCGAAGACTGCGCGTCCGCGCTTGAAGCCGGTGCGGTGGGGGTGGGCCTGTTCCGCACGGAGTTCCTGTTCATGAATCGTGGCGACAATCTGCCCGGCGAAGACGAGCAGTATGTCGCTTACAGCCGCGTGATGCACGCCATGCAGGGCAAGCCGGTCACCATCCGCACCATCGATATCGGCTCGGACAAACCGCTCGACGCCGAAGACTACCGCGACGGCGAGTTCACCCACCTCAACCCGGCGCTGGGGCTGCGCGCCATTCGCTACAGCCTGTCCGACCCGGCGATGTTCCGCATGCAGTTGCGCGCCTTGCTGCGCGCCGCCGCGCTCGGGCCGCTGAAGGTGCTCATCCCCATGGTGGCGCACGCCAGCGAAATCCGCCAGACCCTTGCCGAACTCGACAAGGCCCGCGCCGAACTCGATGCCAAGGGCGTTTCATACGGCCCGGTGGAAATGGGCGCGATGATCGAAGTGCCGGGCGCCGCGTTGGCGCTGCCCTTGTTCCTGCGGCATTTCGACTTTCTCTCGGTCGGCACCAACGACCTGGTGCAATACACCCTGGCGATCGACCGCGCGGATGAGAGCGTCTCCAACCTCTACGACCCGCTGCATCCCGCAGTGCTCAACCTCCTGGCGCAGATCATCGCCCAGACCCGTGCCGCGGCCGCCTGGAAGGGCCGCCCGGTGGAAGTGAGCGTGTGCGGCGAAATGGCCGGCGACCCGACCATGACCCGCCTGCTGCTGGGCATGGGCCTGCGCAGTTTTTCCATGCATCCGTCGCAGATCCTCGCGGTCAAGCAAGAAGTGCTGCGCGCCGACCCCGACAAGCTCACGCCGCTGGTGCAGACTGTGCTGTCGAGCTTCGAGCCCGAAGAACTGCAGGCGGCGCTCGCCGCATTGGGCTGAAGACTTGCGGGAACCTGTCGAGCCAGGGCCAGTCTTTCCCTGCAGACCCCCGACGCCCTTGACTGCGACCGATCCCGTGCGCTTCGCCTCGCCTCATTTCCGCCTACGCCGCCTGCGCCGCATCAGCCAGCAAGCCGCCGTCTGCCTGCTCAGCGCAGTACTGTCCGGCGCGTCGGCCTGGGCGCAAGACACTGACACCCGCGAGCCCGGCTACGCCAGCAGCCTGCCGACCTTGGGCGACCCCGCGCAGGGCAGCCTGTCTTCGGCGCAGGAAAAACGTCTGGGCGAAATCATCATGCGCGAAATGCGGCAGGAGCCCGACTACCTGCACGACAGCCTGCTGCGCGACTACCTCCAGGCCATCGTCGACCGCCTCACGCCCGCTGCCCGGCGCACCGCCGAGATCGAAGCGCCCGCGCACTTTCACGTGTTTCTGCTGCGCGACCGCAGCTTCAACGCCTTTGCCCTGCCCGGCGGCTGGATCGGGGTGCACAGCGGGCTGATCATCGACGCGCAATCGCACGATCAAGTGGCCGCCGTGTTCGCCCATGAAATGTCGCACATCACCCAGCGGCACATCGCCCAGCGGCTGGCGCAGATGGGCCGCGACAAGCTGCTGAGCATCGGCTCGCTGCTGCTGGCCATCGCCGCCGCCAGCGCGGGGCAGGATCAGGCCGCGCAAGGTCTGGCGATGGGCGGACAGGCCGCAGCCATCGACAGCGCCCTGCGTTTTTCGCGCAGCAACGAGCGCGACGCCGACCGCACCGGCGAAGAGGTGCTGGCGGAATCGGGCTATCCGCCGCAGGCCATGGCCAGCATGCTGCTGCGGCTGCAAAACCTCTCCCGGCTCGACGACTCCGATGTGCTGGCCTTCCTGCAGACGCACCCGCTGACCAGCGAGCGCATCGCCGACGCCCAGGCGCGCGGCGGCAACCAGCCCCTGCCGCCCGACCACGATCTGATGTTCTGGCTCATGCACGCCCGCGCCCGCGCGCTCACCCCAAGCACGCGCGACGCCATGCAGCGCGAGGAAAAGCGTTTCAGCGCCGACAAAGCCGCCTTCCCCGCCCAGCAGGCCGCCATCGCCTACGGCCAGGCCGTGTTGCTGCAAAGGCTGGGGCGGTTTGACGCCGCCGCGGCGGCGCTCGCGCGGGCCCAAGCTGCGGCCGCCAGCGCCCCGGCCGCCGAGCGTCTGCCACTCGATCTGCTGCAGACCGAGTTGCTGCTGGAGCGCCAACCCGCGCAGGCCGCCGATGCAGCCCGTGCGCTTTACCGGCAATTTCCGCAGTCCACCGCCGCTCGGCATCTGTTGGCGCGCTGCCTGCTGGCTTTGCCCGATAAAAAACTGGCGCGCGAGTTTTTGCGCCAGCAGACCGTGGCGCATCCGCAAGACATCGTGCTGTGGCAAGACCTGGCCCGCGCCGAGGCCGCCCTGGGCGCCTCTGCGGCGCAACACCGCGCCACGGCCGAGGCTTACGCCCTGCAAGGAAAAACCGAAGCGGCCATCGAACAACTGCACATTGCGCAGCGCACGCCGGGGGCGGATTACTTTGAGGCATCGATCATCAACGCCCGTCTGCGCGCCCTCGAACAAGCGCACGCGCAGCAGGTGCAGATCGACAAGACGCTGCCGCAGTGAACGCCGCGCCAGGGCAGGCGAATCTGCCGCGCAAGGATAATGCCGCGCATGGCTGCGCCTTCACCCAAATCCCCTGCCCTGACCTCAGTGTCTAACCGATTCCCGCTATCGCAATCGCTTGCCCTTGGCCTGCTGGGGCTGGCCATGTCGCTACCCCTGATCTGGCCTTTCGATCCGGGCGTGGCGGCCAAGATGGGCGCCACACTGGTTGCCGCCGCGCTCTGGGCCGCCGTGTTTCTCGCCGCCGCCTGGAGCGGCCTGACGCCGCGCTTCGGCCTGGCGGCGCTCGGCTTTGGCGTGGCCGCTGCCGTGGTCGGCCTGCAGACACTCAGCGGGCAGCTCGCCTACGCCAGCCAGGGCGCCATCACCGTGGCGGTATTGTTGAGCGCGGCGCTGATCGCCGGGCTGGGCAACGCCGCCGTGCGGCGCACCAGCCGCCCCGACGCGGGCATGGACGAACACCCCTGGCTCGACGTGGCTGCGGCCGGACTGCTGCTGCAAGGGCTGATTCAGGTGCTATTCGGACTGGTGCAGTTCGCCCTCTGGCAGATGCCGTCGCTGGCCTCCTGGTTGGCGGCGCATGCGCCGCTGTACTCCGACCTCATCAGCTACCCCTCGACCGGGCGGGTGTTCGGCAATCTGCGGCAACCCAATCATTACGCCACCGCCGTCGCGCTCGGCCTGGCCGGGCTGGCCTGGTGGGCGCCGCGATGGCGCGTGAGCGTGGTCTGGGCCGCCGTCATCGGCATGAGCTGGGCGCTGGTGGTCTGCGGTTCGCGCACGGGCATGGTGCAGGCGGTTGTCGCCGCCATTCTGGTACTGATCGCGGTGCGCGGAGCCTGGCGCGACCCGCGCTGGGCGGCGCTGGCGGCGGCGCCGGTGCTGTATGCGCTGTGGTGGCTGGCGTTGCGCGAAGCCGATCACCTCGGCTGGATCAGCTTTCTCGATGCCGTGACGCGCCAGCTCGACCAACCCGTCAATGCCCGCGCGCTGATCTGGCGCAACGCCTGGCAGGTGTTCGAGCATCTGCCCTGGTTCGGCACAGGTTGGGGGCAACTGGGCTGGGGGCTGCAACACGCGGCCATTCATCATGCCCTGCACCCACTGCCGCTGGACAATATCGACAACGCCCACGATCTCATTCTGCAACTGCTGGCCGAAACCGGGCTGGCAGGCGCCCTGCCGATTATGATCGTCGCCCTGGCCTGGCTGTGGCGCTCGGCCCGGGGCTGGATGCAACAGGGCCGCGCCGCACCGAACGACGCCTCGCCCATCGCCCTCACCGCCTGGATGGGCGTGGCGTTTCTGGGCCTGCACAGCCTGGTGGAATATCCCCTGTGGTATCTCTATTTCCTTTGGGTTTTTGCCTTTCTGGCAGGCTGGATGGACGGGTTCGGCCGCGGCGAAGCCGCCCCGGTCGCTCTAACCTTACCCCGCCCTGCGGCACTCGCCGTGGGCGCGCTGGCCGTCGCACTGGTCGCCAAGGCGGGTTACGACTACAACGTCACCAACGCGGCGTACTCCGCAGATCGCTTGGCGGCCGGTGCGGCCATCCGGCAGGCTCAGCGCAGCGATCTGTTCTTCCGGCCGCTGATCGGCTTTGCCGTAGCCAGCGGCCTTCAGGTGCGCGCCGCCGACTCTCACGCCGAGCTGCTGCGCGAGCAGGCCGAGATCGATCGCGTCAGCCATGCCTACGGCGATCCCCATCTGCTGATCCGGCGCATCCTGCTGCTCAGCCGCCTCGGCCATGCGCAGCAGGCGCTGGCGCTGGCGCGCTATACCGCCAGTTCGTTCTGGCTGTATGCCCCCGGACTGGTCAAGCAGTTTCCCGCGCAGGCCGCGCAGGCCGGTCTGTCTGCAGCGCAAACCGCGCCCTTGCTCGAAGCCTTGAAGCAAGCCCCCGTGCTGCGACGGGTTGTCGTACCGGTCAATCATTGAATCATTGAACTCGCCTGCCGCTGCACGCGGAAGGTGTGCATGATTTGTCACAACGATCATCGCGCCGCTTGTCGGGGTCTTTTGATGCGGCGCAAAATAGACACTTACTCTACAGATTTCCCATGCCTTCCCTCGCCCGCGTTCAGTCGATGCTGACCCAACCCGCCTTTCGGGAGGGGGTGCGCGATATGCGCGCCGTGTCTCTGGGCATCGCCGCCTGGGGATTGGTGACGGGCGTCGCCATGGTGAAGTCGGGGCTCAGCGTGCAACTGGCGCTGGCCATCAGCCTGTTCGTGTTTGCGGGCAGCGCCCAGTTGGCCGTTCTGCCGCTGATCGCAGCCGGAGCGCCACTCTGGCTGATTCTGGGCGCCGCGTTTTGCGTCAATCTGCGTTTTGTCGTCTTCAGCGCGCAAATGCGCCCCTACTTCGAGCAAGTGCCGCGGTGGCGCCGTCTGGCCTACGGCTACCTGATCGGCGACCTGAACCAGGTGCTGATGATCCGGCGCCATCCCCACCCCACCCACGATCCGCAGCAGACGCAATACTTTCTCGGCGTGTCGCTGACCAACTGGGTCGCCTGGCAGATTCCCTCACTGCTCGGCATTGCGATGGCGCAGCACATCCCAGGCAGTTGGGGGCTGGCGTTTGCCGGCACGCTGGCGCTGCTGGGCATCGTGCTCTCGCTGCTGGCCGACCGCACGATAGCCGGGGTGATCATCGTCGCCTCGGCCTTGAGTGCGCTGCTGTTCTGGCTGCCGCTACGGCTCAATCTGGTGGCCGCCATCGTCGGCGCGCTGATCGTGGGCATGGCGTGGGAAGCCTGGAGCAGCCGCCAGCTGTCCACCGGCGCTGTGCTCGACGGCACCAAACCTTGAGAATCGAGCGGCCATGACCTTGCTCCAGCAGATCGCCCTCGTGGTCGGCATGACGGCCGTCACGGTGCTGAGCCGCAATCTGTTTTTGCTCTCGCGCAAAGCCATGCCCTTGCCCGCGCGCGTCAAGATCGCTCTGCGCTTCGCCCCAGCAGCCGCGCTGGCCGCCGTGGTGGCGCCCGAGCTGTTTTTACTCACCCCGCTCGGGCCGCCCTGGGTGAAACTGGGAGCCGCCGTGATTGCGGCGGGCTATTTTTTCGCACGCCGGGGCATTCTGGGCACCATACTCAGCGGCATGGTGGCCTATTGGGCCTTGAGCTGGGTCAGCCACACCTGGGCTTGAGAACGGCGGCGGACAAGATTTGCTTGCGCACCGTATTACGGGCGATGTGGCGTAAGGTCGGATCCATCGATGTGTCGGTGACACAGGTTCCAGCGATTTTTACCCTGCTGTTTTGCCACATACATGGCGTCATCGGCGCGTTGCAGCAACTCGAAGCTGCTGCGCGCGTGCGTGGGCGCGGCCGCCACACCGATACTGGCCGTCACCCGCATACCTGAGAGCAGGTCGTAGCCCGCCGCCGCGCAGGCCTCGACGAGCTTGGCCGCGAGCGACTGCGCTGCCGACAGATCGGCCACGGCGCTGAGCACCACAAACTCATCGCCGCCGATGCGGCCTATGGCGTCGTCGCGCCGCAGCACGTCCTGCATGGCGTGCGCCACTTGCACCAGCAGGCGGTCGCCGCGCACATGGCCGAGCCGGTCGTTGATCTGCTTGAAGCCGTCGAGATCGATGAAGCACAGGGCGAGCATGTCGTCGCGGGTGCGTCGCGCCAGTGCGGTATCGAGCCGTTCCATGATGGCGCGGCGGGTGAGCACCCCCGTCAGCGCGTCGCGTTCGGCGCGGTGCAGCAGCCGGGCGTGGGTGTCGATCTGGTGGGTGATGTCGCGCACGAAGGTCAGCAGCGAAACCACGCGCCCTTCCTCGTCGCGCAGCGCCGACAACGTCCATTCCACCCAGATCCGCCGCCGGTCCTTGCGAATGTATTGCGCCTGTTCCACCCAGTTGTCGATCTCTCGGCGAAGCAAACGCTCGTAGACCGCCAGGGTACGCGCGCGCTCCTCCTCGGGCACCCCCATGGCCAGGCGATGCGTGCCCAGGCGTTCGGCCTCGGAGTAGCCCAGAATGGCTTCGGCCGAACGCGACCAGCGCGTGACGATCAGTTCGGCGTTGCTCTCGATCACGCCCCAGGGCAGATTGTCCAGCGCCTGTTCGAGCAGCCAGTTCGAGCGTTTGAGCGCCATCGCGGCGGTGACGTCGTCGTGCACATCGTGCGCAATGGTGTAAATAGCCTCGATGCGCCCGCCCGCGCTCCGCTCGGGAAACACCTGGATGCGCGCCCAGCGTGGCGGATCGAGGTGTCGCAGCAGGCGCAGATAATCGGCCTGCTGGCCCGCAAAACCCCGCTCGAACGCGGGCTGCGCCGCAGTCCAGGCCTCATCGCCGTAAAGCTCCTTGAGCGTTCTGCCGCGCAGTTGGTCAGGCTTTCGCCGTGCCCAGGTCAGATAGGGCGGATTGAAAAACGTCAGCCGTCCTTCGGCGTCCCAACGGCCTATGGGCAGATCGACCGCTTCGAGCAGGCTTCTGACTTCCGGCACGGCGGCCAGTCCGGGCCAAAGCTCCGCCTTGGGGCTCATGGCCGGGTTGGACTCGGGCTGAAAGGGGTCGCTCATGGAGGAAGACCAGTGGTGTGTCGGGATTTTCGGAGTGCGCCGGGTGAGTCGGGTGAGCCGGGTCAACCCGGCTGACGAGATTCTGACGGCTGGCGCGAAATCGTCAAGAGCACGCTCTACACTACACCCCGGTTTCCTGTGAGGGATTCCACATTTTCACTGATCGCGTTATTTTGCCCATCCCCAATATCCCGCTACCCATGTCCCGCGCCACCAAAATCGTTGCCACCATCGGCCCCGCCAGTTCATCGCCAGACATCCTCGAACGCATGCTCGCGGCCGGGGTCGATGTCGTTCGGCTCAACTTTTCTCATGGCAAGGCGCAAGACCATATCGACCGCGCCCAACTCATCCGCGAAACGGCCGCGCGTCTGGGCAAGTCCGTTGCCATCATGGCCGATCTGCAAGGCCCGAAAATTCGGGTGGGCCGGTTCAAGGACGGCAAGGTCATGCTGCAACCCGGACAGAAATTCGTTCTCGACGCCACCTGCGAAATCGGCGATGAGACCCGCTGCGGCCTGGACTACAAAGACCTGCCGCGCGACGTGCACGCGGGCGACCGTCTGCTGCTCAACGACGGCCTCATCGTGCTCACCGTCGAGAGTGTGAGCGGGGAAGAAATCCACACCGTCGTCACCATCGGCGGCGAACTGTCGAACAACAAGGGCATCAACAAGCAGGGCGGCGGTCTGTCGGCCCCGGCCCTCACCGCCAAGGACATGGAGGACATTCGCACCGCGATGTCCTTCCAGGCCGACTATCTCGCCGTGTCCTTTCCCAAAAACGCCACCGACATGGAGCTGGCGCGGCAACTCGCCAACGTCGCCGGCGAGCCCTACCACCACAAGCCCGCGCTCATCGCCAAGATCGAGCGGGTCGAGGCGATTCCGGCGTTGCCGGAAATTCTGCGCGCCTCCGACGGCATCATGGTGGCGCGGGGCGACCTCGCGGTGGAAGTCGGCAATCCCGCGGTGCCCGCGTTGCAAAAACGCATGATCCGCATGGCGCGCGAGATGGATCGTGTGGTGATCACCGCCACCCAGATGATGGAGTCGATGATCGTCAACGCCGTACCCACCCGCGCCGAAGTGTCCGACGTCGCCAATGCGGTGCTCGATGGCACCGATGCGGTCATGCTGTCGGCGGAAACGGCGGCCGGCAAGTACCCGGTGGAAACGGTCGAGGCGATGGCCAGCATCTGCGAGGCGGCGGAAACCTACGAAGAGGTCAAGCTCGAACACGATTTCGTCAACAAGCAGTTCACCCGCATCGACCAGTCGATCGCCATGGCCGCGCTGTTCACCGCGCACCACCTCGGCTGCAAGGCCATTGCGGCGCTGACCGAATCAGGCTCCACCGCGCTGTGGATGAGTCGCCACCGTGTCAATGTGCCGATTTATGCGCTGTCGCGCAGCGAAACCTCGGTGCGGCGCATGGCGCTGTATCGCAATGTGCGCCCGATGCTGCTGAGCTTCAGCACCACCGACCGCGACGCCCTGCTCAACCAGGCCGAAGCCCGGCTGATCGAGAAAAACGCGGTGGCCTCCGGCGACAGCTACGCCATCACCTGCGGCGAGCCGATCGGCACGGCGGGTGGCACCAATATGCTCAAGGTCATGCGCGTGCCTCGCTAAACAGCCCGCTGCAGAAAAACGCCCGCATCGACCATAGTCCTTGCGGGCGTTTTGCCTTGAGCGCTCCCCAAAGCCAGGCAGCGCTCAGACCTGCAGAAACTGCAACTGAATGCCGGTGAGGTTGATCACATCGCCGGAACGCAGCACCACCGGCATGAGGCCGAGCGAAACGCCATTGACCTGCGCCCGCTTTTCGCCTTCGACCTGCACCAGTTCGTAGCCGCGCGGTTTGTGCACCACGCTGACCACCAAGGCGCCGCGCTGGCCGAAGGTGGTCTGCTCCTTGCTGAGCAGAATTTCCCGCCCCGCCGCATCCCCGTTGAGCACCTTGATCTTGTAGCTGCCCTCGGCATCTCCCGCCCGGGTGCGCGAATCGGAAAACCTCGAATTACCGAAACGGGAATGGCCAAACCCGGTAGTGGCGCCAAAGCGTGACGGGCCGAAGGTGGTCTGCCGCGTATCGGACAGCAGCCGCAGGCTGTACTTGCCGATATCGACCGTGTCGCCTTCGCGGAAGGGACTGGACTTGATGGGCGCGCCGTTCAGATAGGTGCCGTTGGTGCTGCCCAGGTCTTGAATGGTGTAACTCTCGGCATCCGTTGCGCTGTCGCGCAGCAACACGGCGTGCTCACCGCTGACCGCCAGGTTGTCGATGACCACATCGTTGTACGGACGACGCCCGAGCGTCGTGCGGTCTTTGCTGAGCACGACCTCTTTCAAAACCTTGCCATCCAGGGTAATCACGAGTTTGGCCACGATTTGAAGTCCGTTTAATGAGTCAGATCAGAAAAGAAAAAAGCATCGGCTGAGTCAGCGTACAGTCACCACAATGACGGAAACGTTGTCGCGCCCACCTGCCACATTTGCATCATCCACCAGCTGGCGCGCAGCCGCCGCAGGATGTTCCGCGTATTGCCGCAATACTTTTTCGATTTTGGCATCTGTCAACATATCGTTCAAGCCATCCGAACACAGAAGCAACAAATCCCCCGCCATCATGGGATGCATGGCGACATCCGGGTCGAGCCGGGCATCCACGCCTAGCGCCCGCGTCACCAGATTTTTGCCGCCTATCGTTTCCGCGTCCTCGGGCAGAATCAGCCCCATGTCGATCTGCTCCTGCAGGGCCGAGTGGTCGTGCGTGAGCTGGCGCAGTCGATTCTGCCGCAGCAGATAAGCGCGAGAATCCCCTGCATGGGCGATCACCGCCACATTTCCAGTAAACGCCACGGCAACCAGCGTGGCGCCCATCCCGGCATACTGCGCATTGCTGCGCGCGGCCCGCAGAATCTCGGCATTCACATGGCGCACCGCAAAACGAAGTTCAGTGGACAGATCGAGTGCCCTCACCTTCGGATAGTCGGCCTTCAGGCGGGAAATACGCGCGCAGATCTGCGCCGTCGCCATGCCGCTGGCCACTTCTCCTGCGGCGTAGCCCCCCATGCCGTCGGCCAGCACGGCAACCTGCGCCAGAGCGTCGAACGCCACCGCGTCTTCGTTGTGCTCGCGCACCCGCCCCGTATGGGTGAGGCTGATCATTTCGTACTGCAGGGCGGGGCTGGAATCGGGCGTCTTAGCCATGATGGCGCTCATGCCGCAGAAGCCGAGGGGCGGCGATAGATCAGCTTTGCCACGACCCACACCACGACGGCGCCGATCAGCCCGGCAATCTTTTCTGCGTAGGCCGGCCAGGGCAGCGCTTCAACCCAGTGCTCCACTGCGGGATCGGTGACCAGCAGGCCACCGGCAATCCAGCCCAGCAGCATGGCCCCCAGGGTGATCACCACCGGAAAGCGCTGCATCAGGCGGATGACCAACTGGCTGCCCCAAACGATGATGGGCACGCTCAGCAGCAGACCAAACACCACCAGCAGCATGCTGTGTTGCTCCCCTGCGTTTTGCGCGGCACCGGCAATGGCGATCACGTTGTCCAGGCTCATCACGAAATCGGCGATGATCACGGTCTTGACCGCGGCCCACAACTTGTCAGCCGCCTGCACATCGCCGTGCCCCTCTTCCTCTTGCGGAGCGAGCAGCTTGATGCCGATCCAGAACAGCAGCAGCGCACCGACAATCTTGAGCAAAGGCAGCTTGAGCAGCGTCAGCGCGAAAAAAATCAGCACCACCCGCAGCACGATGGCGCCCGCGGCGCCCCACAGAATGCCGAGCTTGCGTTGATGCGGCGGGAGCTTGCGCGTGGCCAATGCAATGACCACGGCGTTGTCTCCGCCCAGAAGAATGTCGATCAGAACGATCTGACCGATGGCCGTCAAGAACTCGACGGTGAGATAGTGTTCCATGCCGATGGCTGCCCCAGGAGGTATCAATGCAGTCCCATCGGGACTTGTCTCGCATCATACCGTTTGTAACCGGGGGCAACCCCGGCGTGAGCATGGATCAGCGCAGGATTTGCTTGAGAAGCTTGCCCATTTCAGACGGATTGCGCGTCACGGTAAAGCCGCATTCTTCCATGATGGCGAGCTTGGCGTCGGCCGTGTCGGCCCCGCCGGAGATCAGCGCCCCGGCATGGCCCATGCGCTTGCCCGGAGGCGCCGTGACGCCCGCGATGAAGCCGACCACCGGCTTTTTCATGTGGGCCTTGCACCATCGCGCGGCCTCGGCCTCGTCGGAACCGCCGATCTCGCCGATCATGATGACGGCATCGGTATCGGGGTCGTCGTTGAACGCCCGCATGATGTCGATGTGCTTGAGGCCGTTGATCGGGTCGCCGCCGATGCCCACCGCGCTGCTCTGCCCCAGCCCCAGTTCGGTGACCTGCGCAACCGCCTCGTAAGTCAGGGTTCCGGAGCGCGACACGATGCCGATGCGACCCTTGCGGTGGATGTGCCCGGGCATGATGCCGATCTTGATTTCGTCCGGGGTGATGAGCCCTGGACAGTTCGGCCCGAGCAGCAGGGTTTTCTTGCCACCGGCGGCTTCCTTGGCCTTCATGCGGTTGCGCACCAGCAGCATGTCCTTCACAGGGATGCCCTCGGTGATGCAGACCACCAGATCGAGATCGGCCTCCACGGCCTCCCAGATGGCGGCAGCCGCGCCAGCCGGGGGCACGTAGATGACGGAAACCGTGGCGCCCGTGGCTGCCTTGGCGTCGGCCACGGAGCCGTAGATGGGAATGCCCTCGAAATCTTCGCCGGCCTTTTTCGGGTTGACACCGGCGACGAAGCAGTTCTTGCCATTGGCATAGTCGCGGCACATGCGGGTATGAAACTGCCCCGTCTTGCCGGTGATGCCCTGGGTGATGACCTTGGTGTCTTTATTGATCAGGATAGCCATGTTGTCCTCTTGTTCTGTGGGGTGCGGCTCAGGCCTGCGCGGCATGAACGGCGGCTTGCGCCGCCTCGCCCATGGTGTTGGCGCTGATGATGGGCAGGCCGGAGTCGGCCAGCATCTTGCGGCCGATCTCCTCGTTGGTGCCTTTCATGCGCACCACCAGGGGCACGCTCAGGCCCACCGTGCGCGAAGCGGCAATGACGCCCTCGGCAATGGTGTCGCAGCGCATGATGCCGCCGAAGATGTTGACCAGGATCGCCTTGACATGGGGGTTGTGCAGCATGATCTTGAACGCCTCGGTCACTTTTTCGGTGGTGGCGCCGCCGCCCACATCGAGAAAGTTGGCGGGCGAGCCGCCGAACAACTTGATGGTGTCCATCGTCGCCATCGCCAGCCCGGCGCCGTTGACCAGGCAGCCGATATTGCCGTCGAGCTGGATGTAGGCGAGGTCGAATTTGTGCGCCTGCACCTCGGCCGGATCTTCCTCATCGAGATCGCGCAGCGCCTCGATTTCGGGGTGACGGAACAGGGCGTTGTCGTCGATGTTGAACTTGGCATCGAGCGCCTTGATCTGGCCGCTGCCTTCGAGAATCAGCGGATTGATTTCCACCAGCGAGGCGTCGGTGTCCATATAGCACTGGTAGAGCTGCTTGAACACGGCAACAGCCTGGGCCTGCGAAGCGAGCGGAATGCCGATGCCCGCGGCCAGTTCCAGACCTTGCGCGTCCTGCAAGCCAGCCAGCGGATCGACAAACACCTTGAGAATTTTCTCCGGCGTCTTGGCGGCCACTTCCTCGATGTCCATGCCGCCTTCGCTCGACGCCATGACGGCCACTTTCTGCGTGGCCCGGTCGGTGAGCACGGCGACGTAATACTCCTTGCGGATGTCGGCGCCATCCTCGATCAGCAGCCGTCGCACTTTCTGCCCCGCAGGGCCGGTCTGATGGGTGACGAGCTGCATGCCCAGGATTTGCATGGATAGTTGCCGCACCTCGTCCAGCGTTCGCGCCAGCTTGACGCCACCGCCCTTGCCCCGCCCGCCAGCGTGAATCTGCGCCTTCACCACCCAGACCGGGCCGCCCAACTCCTGCGCTGCGGCGACGGCCTCATCGACGGAAAACGCGGGCTTGCCGTTTGGTACCGGCACACCGTGTTCTCTCAATAGTTGCTTGGCCTGATATTCATGAATTTTCATGGCGTCTCGTCCTCGACTTGGGGTGTAGGCATTGTGCCTTCGGTTCGTTGTGGCGCAGTTTGTTGCGCCCAACGGGGATAAAACTCGGCGACTGCTGGACTGTCCAGCCGCAGGGCGTGGCAGCGGTTGAGCTGAAAAGGCCTGTCGGCGGCACGCTCCGTGTCTAAACGCCCCCTGGGTCGGCTCGCCGACTCGCCCCCCGAGGGGGGCAAGAAAGCTTGGGGCGGCCCTGCGCTTTCTTGAGGCTCCGGCAAGGTAATCGTGGTCAGCCCGGCCAGCCCCTGAATGGCTGCGGTAGGCAGCACTTGCGTCAATTCGGTGAGATGGGTGCAGCCCAGCACGCCGCCCAGGCGCTCGCGCACGGCGGAACGAAATCCGCGCAGCAGATTGAGACCGATCAGCCGTCGGTAGGCGTCATCGTGATCGCCGCAGGTGTCGTAAGGGCTGAACAGGGTATGCGAGCGGGCATCGACGATGTCGAGCGCGTCGTCGATGGTGACGATGAGCAACATGTCATGCACCGGAATGCCCGCCGGGCGGGTGCGTTCGGACAGGGTGAGATCGCGCGTTTTCACGTCTCGCAATTCGGCCTGCAGATCCCACAGGCCATCCTCTCGCGCATAGACCTCGACACTGAGACTGCGGCGGTGAACCAGACGGCGATTGGGCGAAAACGGGGCGGCAGGAGTGTCGCGCATGGTGGATCTGTTTTTTGATGAAGCGCAAGGTTCAGTGTAGCAACCTGCTGCGGCGCAGCAAGTCAGTCGACGTCTTCCGTGCCCTCGCCGCGCAAAACCGCGCGGACGGCGTCCCCGCTGAAGCCACGTTGAGTCAAAAAACGAGCCTGTTTGGCCCGCTCGGCAGCGTCTTGCGGAAGCGCCTGGAATTTTCGCGCCCAAGCGGCATGGGCGCGAGTCAGCTCGCTGTCTTTCAGGGACTGACGCAGACTTGCCGTGGCATCGGACGACAGGCCGTGCGCGTCGAGTTCTTGTGCGATGCGCAAATTGCCGTAACGCTGCTGTCGCCGGTGAATGAGCGACTGGGCAAAACGCTCACTGCTGAGCAGACCCGCCTGCTCCAGACTGGCGAGCACGGCCTCGATCTCTTCGGGCGCCTGGCAATAGCGCAGCAGCTTGCGTCGCAGTTCCAACGGGCTGTGCTCCCGTTGTGAGAGATAGCGCACGGCCCGCGCACGCAAAGAAGGCTGGGCGCGAGGCAGACTCATGGCAACGAGCTCAGTCTTGCTCTTCCTCGGACATGTCGGCCGTCATCAGCGCATTGGCCTCAGGCACGCCGAGGCTGGCGCGGACCTTGTTCTCGATCTCGCGGGCGATGTCGGGATTTGACTTGAGAAATTCGCGCGCGTTGTCCTTGCCCTGGCCGATCTTCTCGCCGTTGTAGGCATACCAGGCTCCGGACTTGTCCACCACTTTGGCAACCACGCCGAGGTCGATGATCTCGCCTTCGCGCGACACGCCTTCGCCGTAGAGGATGTCGAACTCGGCCTGCTTGAACGGCGGCGCAACCTTGTTCTTCACCACCTTGACCTTGGTTTCGGAACCAACGACTTCCTCGCCTTTCTTGATCGAACCGATGCGGCGGATATCGAGGCGGACCGAGGAATAGAACTTCAGCGCATTGCCGCCGGTCGTGGTTTCCGGGTTGCCGAACATCACACCGATTTTCATGCGGATCTGGTTGATGAAAATGACCAGGGTGTTGGTGCGCTTGATGCTGGCGGTGAGCTTGCGCAGCGCCTGGCTCATCAGCCGCGCCTGCAGACCGGGGAGCGCATCGCCCATCTCGCCTTCGATTTCCGCCTTGGGAGTGAGCGCGGCGACCGAGTCGATCACGATCATGTCCACAGAGCCCGAGCGCACCAGGGCGTCGACGATTTCCAGCGCCTGCTCGCCGGTATCGGGCTGGGAGATCAGCAGGTCGGGCAGGTTGACCCCGAGCCTGGAGGCGTATTGCACGTCGAGGGCGTGCTCGGCATCGATGAAGGCACAGGCGCCGCCGAGCTTTTGCATTTCGGCGATGACCTGCAGGGTCAGCGTGGTCTTGCCTGACGATTCCGGCCCGTAGATTTCCACC
Organism: Thiomonas intermedia; assembly: GCA_020722545.1. Classification (GTDB taxonomy): domain Bacteria; phylum Pseudomonadota; class Gammaproteobacteria; order Burkholderiales; family Burkholderiaceae_C; genus Thiomonas; species Thiomonas intermedia_B. The sequence goes on from DYKQ01000007.1 coordinate 41,563, forward strand.
ACTCGCCCGCGCGGCAAACCACCGACGCCCAGCGCGATGTCCAGCCCCAGCGAACCGGTGGACACCACTTGAACATCGCGCTGCGCCTCGCCGTCGGCCATGCGCATGATGGCGCCCTTGCCGAACTGCTTCTCGATCTGCGACAGCGCGGCGGCAAGCGCCTTGGCTTTTTCTGGATTCACTGCGGATTTCCCCTGCTCCATGGCACGTTCCTCATGTCTGAATAGCACTGCTGCGCAATGTAGCACAGCTGTATATAAAGACAGATTACTTTCTGCTTGCTGCGTCCAGAAAAAGAGGGCCGAAGCCCCCTATTTCCACAACTTGCAACGTGATCAAGCTTTTAAAAACTATAGCCCACTGCCAGGGTGTAGACCACAGGATTGAATTTGATCGGCGTCTTCGACTGATTAAGGATGATGGATCGATCCGACGAGTACGAAGTAGAGGTCAAGTTACTGCGCACATCGGCATAGGCAATCGTGCCAACCAACGACCAGCGCGAATTGAAACGGTAGATCATGCCGACATGCGCAGCCCAGGTGAGGTCGCTTGATAGATGGATGTCGACTTGATTCGAGTTCAGCGCATGCTGGAGCGGCGACAATGCCTTGTTATTGCGGAACCAAGTGTAGTTGACGCCCAAGCCGACAAAGGGATCCCACTTCGCTTCTTTGCCCCGAATGTGGTAGTTGATGAAAGCGGTGGGCGAATACACATCCACATCAGTTAGGCCCGCTCCGCTTGTCGAGCTCCAACCATGGCCTTCAGCATAGGTGCGCACCGTGGGCGGATACCCCAGCGCCAGCTCGAAACTCCAGGGGCCGGGCAGGTTGCGCACGTAACCCAGACCTAGCGTCGTGGCATTGCCCACGGCCAAGTTGAGGTTCGGCGGCGTGTTGTATCCCTTCAGATTAGGCGAACTGGAGTGGTTGTTTAAATAAGCTGCGCCGACATAGATGATGTTTTTCGGAAAATCATCGGCATGCGCGGTGGGCAGAAGAGCCAGGCTGGCGGCGGAAAAAATGCTGCCCAGTACGGTACGTTGCAAGACATTCATTGCTCGTCTCCTCGGTGTCATTGCGAAATCCAGCCAAAACCCTTCATCGCCTGCAATGTCGTATCAGCAATGATTTTGTAGCCAGCGGGTGTGGGGTGAACCGCATCGGCGAACAGCCAAGTGCCCAAATTCGCCGCACTGGCGCCGACGGCGGCATACGGGGTGTTGACGTTGCACAACAGAGAGCTCGTGGTCGCCGGGTTACACCAAGGGGTGGTCACATTGGTAAAGCCGAACTGCGCCGGGTTGGCGACTTCCTGGTTGAGCAGGCTGTAGCCGTCGAGCACCTTCACCGGCTGCCCCTGCAGATCGTTCAACAACCGCTGATTGAACACCTGCACCAGGTTGGAAAGCAGATAGCAAGGCGCCCCCGTATTGGTGTTGTCGCACACATAACCGGCAGGAGGAGCTTGCGGCGGCGTCATGCCGGTGTAGGGCAAACCGCGTCCGAATGGCGTCTGCGATGAGTCCGGCAAGGTGTAGACCATGACATACTTCGCCCCTTTGCTCGTGATGAGCTTGATTTGAGCGGCCAGTTCATCAGCCGCCGTAGCCACTGCGGCTTGTGCTGCATTAACTGCAGTGCTGGTTGCTGACTTCTGCGCATTTGCCTGAATTTGTGCAATCTGCGCTGGCGTCAGGCTGGGGTTCTGCTGCAAGGCGCTTGTGACTGCCTGCGTGACAGCTTGCGTCACGGAGGCGCTTACCGTACCCAGAGCCGTAAAAATGTCGTTGTTGCCCGCCAGTACAGTGACCAACTGGTTGCTGTTGAAACTGCCATTGAACTGCGCGAGATAATTTTGCACTTGCGTGGTGACTGGCAGGGTCAAAGCCCCGCCGCTATGGCCGATGCCGTTCGCGTTGCTCACCATGGAGCCGCCCTGGGCAAAATTGGTGCAAGTGGCTTGCCCGGAAGAGGGCGGCGCGCTGAAGGCACAGAAGGTCGGTGTAGAGGTCGGCCCGGTTGCCCCGAGATACATCACGCCTGAAGGGGTGCCATAGCCAATCACATTAGGCGTCAAACCCAGTTTCAGGCTGGAAGCCAGAACTCCCGTCCAGTTGCCGGTGGTATCGCCGTTGACGGTGAACTGCCCTCCTGCGGGATAGGGCAAGCCGGTAAAGGGGATATTCGACGCCGTGCCAGGGCCGTAAACGCCCAATGCGGCGAGGGTGTAGGCGCCGTCGTCGGACAAACTATCGCCAAACGCCACAATCTGCTTGAACCCGCCGCTCGGCGGCGAAGTCGGCGCTGTGCTGGCCGCATTCACACTCGCCACGGAGGCCAGCGAGGGCGGAGAAGGATTTCCGCCGCCGCCGCAACCTGCCAACCCCAAGGCGCTGGCCAGGGCCAGCGCGATCCAGACACGATTCCGCATGAACATCTCCTCAAACATTGTTGTATGCCTGCTGGCCTGCAGGCGGGCGGGTCAGAATAGAACGACCGTTCGCTTCAGCGTAGCCGAAGGAAAATGGCGTCGCAAGGGTGGTACTGCGCATTTGACGCAGGTTTGCCGATTTGCAACAAAAAGGATACATGTTCGCCCTTTGCGGCGAACCACCCGCTCTTGCAGGACGTCAGTGGCCCGAGCCATGCACTGCGCGCGTCAGCCGGTCGCGCAGCGCCAGCCAGGCAGGCGATGGCGGCAAGACTTCAACGCAAATCTCCTCAAGCCCTGCCGCATCCAGCCTGCGTAAAACTGCGTAAAGCTGTTGCGCATAGGCAGCAGGATCGGCAGGCAGCGTGACCCATGAGGGATGGGGCGCATGTGGCTGCGGCGGGAATGCCAGCACCCCGATGCGCCGCCCCGCGCTCGTGTCAATCTCCCAGCGTGCATTGATTTGGTCGCGTGAACACCACTGCAGCGGTGTGCGCGGGGCGTAATGCGCCGGCAGCACGCCCGCCACACGCGGGGCGGATTCTGCCGGGCGCAGCAAATCGGCCTCGGCCACGCCCAGGGTTTGCGCGATGTCAGCCGCCTGCAACTGCCCCGGGCGCAGGATGCGCGGCGGTTGCACGGTGCAATCGACGATGGCGCTCTCGATGCCCACGGCGCAGGCGCCGCCGTCGAGCACCAGCAGGTCGTCGCCGAGTTCGGCATGCACATGCGCCGCCGTGGTGGGGCTGATGCGGCCGAAGCGGTTGGCCGACGGCGCCGCCAGCCCTCCTTGCCCGCCCTTGAAAATCGCCAGCACGGCCTGGGCGACGGGGTGCGATGGGCAGCGCAGGCCGATGGTGTTCTGCCCGCCGGCGCAGGCGTCGGCCACGCCGGGTTTGCGCGGCAGAATCAAGGTGAGCGGCCCGGGCCAGAAGGCGGCGGCAAGTTTGCGCGCGGGTTCAGGCACTTCGGACGCCCAATGCCCCAGATCGGCGGCGCGGTGGATATGCACGATCACGGGATGGTCGGCGGGCCGCCCCTTCGCGGCGTAGATTTTGGCGACGGCTTGCGCGTTCTCGGCGTCGGCGGCCAGGCCGTAGACGGTTTCAGTGGGCAGGCCGACCAGTTCGCCCGCCTCCAGACGCCGCACGGCCTCGATGATCTCGCGCGGACGCACTTGGGCGTCGGTGTTCACCTCGCTCACGTCAGAAGGGCTCCAAGCCGAGAACGGTGCAGGCGTGCAGCGCGGTCTGGCGCGCTTCGGCAGGGGTGGCCGCCGTGCAGGTGAGATGGCCCATCTTGCGGCCCTTGCGCGGCGCGTGTTTGCCGTAGAGGTGCAGATGCGCGCCGGGCTGCGCCAGCACGGCGGCCCAGTCGGGCTCGCGCTGCTGGCCTGCGGCGTCGAACCAAAGATCGCCCAGCAGGTTGAGCATGACAGTGGCGCTGTGCTGCCTGGGCGCCAGCAACGGCGCGTTCACCAGGGTGCGCCACTGCAGTTCGAACTGAGAAACGGTGCAGGAGTCCATGGTGTGGTGGCCGGAGTTGTGCGGACGCGGCGCGATTTCGTTGGCGAGCAGGCGACCGTCGCGCAGCACGAAAAATTCCACGCAGAGCACGCCCACATAGTTCAGCCCCTGCGCAACTGTGGCTGCGGCGTTCTGCGCGGCCTCGGCGAGTTCGGGGGTGATGGACGCGCCGGGCGAAAAGCTGGCGAACAGAATGCCGTCGCGGTGCAGGTTCTGCTGCGGCTCGTACAGCACGGAGCAGCCGTCGCGGCCGCGCGCCATGACGACGGACAATTCAAACGCGAGATCGAGTTTTTTCTCCAGCACGCAGTCCACACCGCCCAGGGCGGCCCAGGCCGCAGGCAGGTCGGCGGCTGATTGCACCGTAATCTGCCCTTTGCCGTCGTAGCCCAGCCGAGCGGTTTTGAGAATGCCGGGGAAAAGATCAGCGCGCACCGCGCCCGGATCGCTCCCCGCCGTGAGCGCCGCATGGGGTGCGCAGGGCACTCCCAGCCGCGCAAACAAGGCCTTTTCCTGCGCCCGGTCCTGGCACACGGCCACGGCCTGCGGCGCGGGCGCCAGCGGCACGCGCGACTCCAGCCACTGCATCGAGTGCGCCGGAATGTTCTCGAACTCCACCGTCACCGCCGCGCAGTCGCGGGCGAGCTGGTCGAGCGCCAGCGGATCGTCATAGCGCGCGGCAAGGTGGATGCCGGTGACCTGCGCCGCCGGTGCGGCTTCGTCGGCTTCGAGCACGGCCACGCCGTAGCCCGCGCTCTGCGCCGCCTGGGCAAACATGCGGCCCAACTGCCCGCCGCCGAGCACGCCCAGCGTGGCGCCGGGGGGAATGAACGCGGCAGACTTGCTCATGCCGGGCTACCTACGCGCATGGCCCGCGCCGCGGCGGTTTGCTCCGCGCGGAAGGCGTCGAGCTGATCGCGCAGCGCGGTGTCGTGCGCCGCCAGCATGGCGACGGCGAACAAGGCGGCATTCGCCGCCCCGGCCTCGCCGATGGCAAAGGTCGCCACCGGCACGCCCCTGGGCATCTGCACGATCGACAGCAGCGAATCCTCGCCGCGCAAATACTTGCTGGGCACCGGCACGCCGAGCACCGGCACCGTGGTCTTGGCCGCGAGCATGCCCGGCAGATGCGCCGCGCCGCCCGCACCGGCGATGATGGCGCGCAAGCCGCGCTGCTGCGCACTATCGGCATAAGCGAACAGATCGTCGGGCATGCGGTGCGCCGAGACCACCTGGCAGTCGTGCGCCACCCCGAAGCGGACGAGGATGTCCGCTGCATGGCGCATCACCTCCCAGTCGCTTTGCGACCCCATCACCACGCCGATTGCGGCCATCTGCTCTCTCCTGTGCAACGCCTGTAAACGGGTGATTTTAAAAAGCCGTGGATCAAGCCCTTGAAATCGCGCCCCGCTATGCTCCATCCAGACGCTGATCGTGCGCCTGCATACACCCCTTGGTATGGCGCCGACCGCCCCCATTTGCCCTGCTCATTCAGGAGTCGAACATGATTGATGCCACCGTTGCCAATTTTGAAACCGAAGTCGTCGAAGCCTCCCATACCGTCCCGGTCTTGGTCGATCTGTGGGCGCCGTGGTGCGGCCCCTGCCGCGCGCTTGGCCCCATTCTCGAAAAGCTGGAAGTGGCTTACCAAGGCCGCTTCAAGCTGGTGAAAATCAACACCGAAGAAGAGCAGGAACTCGCCGCTGCATTCGGCGTGCGCAGCATTCCCATGGTCATGCTGCTCAAAGACGGCCAGCCGGTGGACGGTTTCGTGGGCGCGCTGCCCGAAGGCCAGATCCGCGAATTTCTCGACAAGCACGTTCCCGACACCGCGCCGGAGCAGGCGGACGAGGCCGAACCGAGCGATGCCGAAGCCGAGTCTGCACCCGCGCTGCCGCCGCTGGAAAAGCTGCAGCAAGACCTGGCCACCAATCCGGCCAACGACAATGCGCGCAAGGCGTATGTGGAGCTGCTGCTCAAAGACGGCCGCACCGCCGACGCCAAGCTGGCGTTCGAGCCCCTTGCCGGCAAGGCGCTGGCCGACGCCCGCATCCAGGCCTTGGCCGACTGGCTTTGCGCCGCGCAGGCCGCGCCCGGCCTGCCCCCTGTTGCCGCGCTGCAGGCCAGCATCGCCGCCAACAAGCGCGACTTCGACGCCCGCTACGCCCTGGCGCAGCAACACATGGCCGCGCAGCAGTGGACCGCGGCGCTGGACGAACTGCTCGACATTCTCATGCGCGACAAAAGCTGGAGCGAAGACCGCGCGCGCAAGACCTTTGTCAACATCCTCGAACTGATGACGCCTGCAGATGCCCCCAAGCCCGCACCCGGCCAGCCCCCGGTCACCGATCCCACGGTGGAGGGCTACCGCCGCCGCCTGAGCATGACAGTACTGAGCTAAGTTCTCCGGATCTCACAAAAACGCCGACTTGAAGTCGGCGTTTTTCATGGCGTCTGTGCGCGCCCTACAGCGTGATCTGCGTCCCCAGCAGCTTGAGAAACTGCCCCATCCAGGCCGGATGCGCGGGCCAGGCCGGGGCGGTCACCAGATTGCCCTGCGTCACCGCCTGATCAACCGGAATGTCGGCATAGTCGCCGCCGGCCTCGCGCACTTCAGGGCCGCAGGCCGGATAGGCCGAGCACTTGCGACCTTGCAGCACGCCCGCCGCCGCAAGAATCTGCGCCCCGTGGCATACCGCCGCCACCGGCTTGTTCGCGCTGAAAAAATGCCGCACCAGATCGAGCACCTTGGGGTTGAGCCGCAGGTATTCGGGGGCGCGTCCGCCGGGAATGACCAGCGCGTCGTAGTCTTCGGCCTTCACTTCGGCGAAAGTGGCGTTGAGGGTGAAATTGTGGCCGGGCTTTTCGGAATAGGTCTGCGCGCCTTCGAAGTCGTGAATCGCGGTTTTCACCTGATCACCTGCCTTCTTGTCGGGGCAGACCGCGTGTACCGTGTGCCCCACGGCCAGCAGGGTCTGGAACGGCACCATGGTTTCATAGTCTTCGGCGTAATCACCCGCCAACAGCAGAATGCGTTTTGCAGCCATATCGAGTCTCCGTTGTGTGTCTGCCGCACATGCGGCGAGCCTATTGTGAAACGCAGCGGGTGAAAAACTCAACCCTGCGAATTTCTACAATGGCCCCATCCCTCACGAAAGCCCGCCCATGACCTCTGCCCTGCTGCAATCCTCCCTGCATTCCCTGCCCCTGCTGTCGCGCGGCAAGGTGCGCGAAAACTATGCCGTGGGCGACGACCGCCTGCTGATGGTGGCCACAGACCGCATCTCGGCCTTTGACGTCATCATGGCCGAACCCATACCCGGCAAGGGCGAACTCCTCACCCGCATGGCGCGGTTCTGGTTCGGTCTGCTGCACGACGTGGCGCCCAACCATCTGCTCGACATCGACCCCGAAACCGTGGTGGCCGCAGACGAGCGCGATCAGGTGCGCGGTCGCGCCATGGTGGTCAAGCGGCTCAAACCCCTGCCGGTCGAAGCCGTGGTGCGCGGCTATCTCGCAGGCTCGGGCTGGAAAGACTATCAAGCCACCGGCTCGGTCTGCGGCGTCGCCCTTCCAAAGGGCTTGAAGCTCGCCAGCAAACTGCCCACGCCCATCTTCACCCCCGCCACCAAGGCCGAGCTAGGCGAACACGACGAGAACATTTCCTTCGCACAAATGGAGCAGGCCATCGGCGCGGAACTGGCCGCAAAGGTGCGCGAGATCAGCATCGCCCTGTACCGGCGCGCCGCCGACCACGCCGCGGCGCGCGGCATCCTCATCGCCGACACCAAGTTCGAGTTCGGCCTGGACGAAGGCGGCACGCTGACGCTGATGGACGAGGTGCTGACCCCCGACTCCTCGCGCTTCTGGCCTGCCGACACCTGGTCCGAAGGCAGTTCGCCACCGAGTTACGACAAGCAGTTCCTGCGCGACTGGCTGGAGGGCGTGCCCGGCTGGAACAAGCAGCCGCCGCCGCCCACCCTCCCCGCCGAGGTGATTGCGCACACCGCGTCGCGCTACCGCGAAGCGCTGCAACGCCTCACGGCTTGATGGCGTAGGCGCAGACGACCCCGACGAACATCGCCAAGCCCAGATAGTGGTTCAGCCGGAAGGCGCGAAAGCAGTGCGCCGGATTGCGATCGCGGATGAGGGTGTAGTGATGCGCGGCCTGCGCCGCGGCCGCCGCAACGCCAAGGTAGTAAGGCCAGCCGAGTTGCAGCGCCCATCCCACGGCGGCCCACAGCAGGATGTAGACGCCATAGCTCACCATCACCGCAGCCACGTCGGCGCGGCCGAAGGTGATAGCCGATGTCTTGATGCCCACCTTGAGGTCGTCTTCGCGATCGACCATGGCGTATTCGGTGTCGTAGGCCAGCACCCAGAACAGATTGCCCAGCAGCAGCACCCAGGCCAGCAGCGGCACATCGCCGCGCACGGCGGCGAAGGCCATGGGAATGCCGAAGCTGAAGGCCACGCCGAGATAGGCCTGCGGCAGCGCCAGCCAGCGCTTGGTGTAGGGATAGGCGATGGCGATCAGCAACGCCGCAACCGACATCTGGATGGTGAGCAGGTTGGTGGTGAGCACCAGGCCGAAGGCGGCGAGTGCGAGCGCCGCGCCGACCAGCAGCGCCTCGCGAGTGGACACCTTGCCCGAGGTGACCGGACGCTGCGCGGTGCGGCGCACGGCGCGGTCGAAGTCTTGGTCGGCCACGTCGTTCACGGCGCAACCGGCCGAGCGCATGAGAAACGTGCCCGCGATGAACACGACGACCAGCCACCAACTCGGGCGCCCATCGCTGGCGATCCACAAAGCCGACAGACTCGGCCACAACAAGAGAAGAGAACCGACCGGCTTGTCCCAACGGATCAAGGCCAGCCATAAGCGCAAACGTTCCATGCGTGAATTATCGCCACGCAGGGAACGTCGATGGAACGGGCGACTGAAGGATGATTGAACGCCGATCAGCCTTCGAGCAGCGAGCGCAGCATCCAGGCGGTTTTTTCGTGAATGTCCAGTCGCTGGGTCATCAGGTCGGCGGTGGGCTGATCGTTGACTTCGTCGGCCACGGTGAACACCGCGCGCGCCGTCTTGGCCACGGCCTCATGGCCCTTGACCAGAATCGCGATCATGTCCTGCGCCTTGGGCGGCGTGGCGGGCACGTCGTCCAGGCTGGAACGCGAGCTGAAGGCCTGATAGGAGCCGGGGACGGAAAAGCCCAGCGCACGGATGCGCTCGGCAATCGGATCAACCGCATTCCACAGCTCGGTGTACTGATCCATGAACATCAGATGAAGGGTGTTGAACATCGGCCCGGT
>DYKQ01000084.1 GCA_020722545.1 Thiomonas intermedia
CGCTGGCGGCCAAGCCGGTGATGGAAGGCAAGGCGGTGCTGTTCAAGAAGTTCGCGGGCATCGATGTGTTCGACATCGAGGTGAACGAAAAAGACCCGGCCAAGCTGGTCGAAATCATCGCCGCGCTGGAGCCTACGTTCGGCGGCATCAACCTCGAAGACATCAAGGCGCCCGAGTGTTTCGAGGTCGAGCGCAAGCTGCGCACGCGCATGAACATTCCGGTGTTCCACGACGACCAGCATGGCACGGCCATCATCGTCGGCGCGGCCATTCTCAATGGCCTGAAGGTGGTGGGCAAGGACATCGCCCAGGTCAAGCTGGTGTGCTCCGGCGCGGGCGCGGCTGCGCTGGCCTGCCTGAGCCTGCTGGTCGATCTGGGGCTGCCGCGCGAAAACATCTGGGTCAGCGATCTGGCCGGCGTGGTGTACGCGGGCCGCACCGAGCTGATGGACGAGGACAAGCGGCGTTTCGCGCAGGACACCCCAGCGCGCACCCTGGCCGAGATCATCGACGGTGCGGATGTGTTTCTCGGCCTGTCCGCAGGCGGCGTGCTCAAGCCCGAATACACCCTGCGTATGGCGGACAGGCCCATCATCCTCGCGCTGGCCAACCCCACGCCCGAAATCCTGCCGGAAGAGGTGCGTGCGGCGCGGCCTGATGCCATCATCGCCACGGGCCGGTCGGACTATCCGAACCAGGTCAACAACGTCCTGTGCTTCCCCTACATCTTCCGCGGTGCGCTCGACAGTGGCGCCACCACCATCACCGCCGAGATGGAAGTGGCCGCGGTGCGTGCCATCGCCGAGCTGGCGCAGGCCGAGCAAAGCGACGTGGTGGCGGCCACTTATGTGGGTGAGCCGCTGCGTTTCGGTCCCGACTACCTGATTCCCAAACCCTTCGATCCGCGGCTGATGATCAAGATCGCCCCGGCCGTGGCCGAGGCGGCGGCGAAAAGCGGCGTGGCGCGCCGCCCCATCGCCGACCTGGACGCCTATCGCGACAGCCTGCAGCAGTTCGTCTATCAGTCTGGTGCACTGATGCGGCCGATGTTCAGCATCGCGAAAAAGGCGGCGAAGAAGCGCATCGTCTATGCCGAGGGCGAGGACGAGCGCGTGCTGCGCGCCGTGCGCGTGGTGGTCGATGAGCATCTGGCCCGGCCCATTCTGGTGGGCCGCCCGGCAGTGATCGCCCAGCGCATCGAGCGCTTCGGTCTGCGGCTGGAGCAGGGGCGCGATTTCGACGTGGTCAACACCGACCACGACGAACGCTACCGCGATTTCTGGCAGACCTACCACCAACTTGCGGGCCGCAAGGGCGTGACCCCGGCGATGGCCAAGATCGAAATGCGTCGTCGCCTCACCCTTATCAGCTCCATGATGCTGCACAAGGGCGAGGCCGATGGCATGCTCTGCGGCACCTGGGGCAATACCCATATTCACATGCATTACATCGACCAGGTCATCGGTCGTCGTCCCGGCGCCAAGGTGTATGCGGCGATGAGCCTGCTGGTGCTGCCCGGTCGGCAGGTGGCGCTGGTCGATACCCATATCAACATCGACCCCAGCGCCGATGAAATTGCCGAAATCACCTGCATGGCGGCGCAGGAATTGCGCCGCTTCGGCATCGTTCCCAAGGCGGCCTTGCTGTCGCATTCCAATTTTGGCTCCTCTCCGGCGCCAAGCGCGCTGAAAATGCGCGAGGCGCTCGCCCTGCTGCGCGAGCGCGAGCCCGATCTGGAAGTCGATGGCGAAATGCAGGGCGACACTGCGGTCGACCCGGCGTTGCGCGCCAGCCTGATGGTCGATTCCGCCCTCAGTGGCGAGGCCAATCTGCTGGTGTTCCCCAATCTGGACGCGGCCAATATCTCCTACAACCTGCTCAAGGCCACCGCGGGCAACAACATCGCCATCGGCCCCGTTCTGCTGGGGGCGGCCAAGCCCGTGCACATCCTCACCGCGTCCAGCACCGTGCGTCGCATTGTCAACATGACGGCGCTCACCGTCGCCGAGGCCAATCTTTGAGCGGCGATTCCGCCGCTGGGCGGCGGTCAGCAGGCTCACGGCGACCGTAAAACCTGCCTAAAAATTGAGCGAATCCTTGTGTTTGCGTGGCGATTTCGCTACGATTGCGCCTTGGCTGGTGTGCAGGGCCGAAGATTTTCTTCGTGGCCCAATACGCGAAATCGCACAGCATCAGCTGGTAATTTTCACGCAATTGCGTCCAATTTTCTCTAACGGTGCGGCTTTTGCCGCCGCAGCATGAATCGCCGGAGCATTCGTTCTACGCTGCAAACCCTGTTTTTTGCGGGGCTGCTGATCGCCACCTTGTCGCTTCTGGCATCAGGCGGAACCAGCGTGTGGCCTGCAGCCCAGGCGCGCGAAACGTCGCAAACGTCGCGAGCGTTCGTATCGCAGACCATTCCAGTCATTTCCGTGGCCGACCTGCCGGTGCAGGCGCGAGACATGTTGAGGCGCATTGAACAAGGCGGCCCGTTCGAGGGATACAAGAACGGCGTCATTTTTGGAAACTATGAGCGGCTTTTGCCCTCAAAACGTCGTGGTTATTACCGCGAATACACCGTCCCGACTCCAGGCGCCCGCAACCGCGGGGCGCGCCGCATTGTGTGCGGAGGGGCCAGGCGCCATCCCGATGTTTGTTACTACACCCATGATCACTATGCCAGTTTCCGACGCATCGCCCAATGATGCCGATCCCGCCGTGCTGCTCAAATCGGTACGGCCGAACATCGTGCAGTCGATCCGGGCTTACCGTGTTGCGCAGTTGCAGGACGCAGCCGAGGCGACCGGCCAGCATTTTCTCTATGCCAACCTCGCCGAGGCGACCACCAAACAGGAAGTGCTGGAGACGATCGCGCGCTCCTTCCTGTTTCCCAAGCATTTCGGCAAAAATCTCGACGCCCTGCACGATTGCCTGACCGACGTGGTGCACGGCGGCGGGCCGCAGCCCGGTTTCGTGGTCGTGCTCGAGCAGCTACCGGCCACGCAGCGGTTCGACAAGGAAGCGCGCGAAACGCTGCTCGACGTGTTCCGCGACGCGGCCGACTTCTGGGCGGAGCGCGGCATAGCCTTCAGGGTCTTCTATTCTTTTCTGTAACCCGCACTCCTGGCCGGGAGGAGATGCGGGGCGAAGCGGTACCGGAACCCAGAGCCAAGGCCGTCAAGGTCAGCACGCCGTGGGAAGGAGCTTGGGCGCAGCTCGTGGTTTGAGCCCTGCCTGATCTTTTCCTGCGGTGCTGGAGGTGGCGCAAGACGCGTTTTGTCTTGCGCCATTTTTTATGGCGACGACGCAAGCGACTGAGCCAGCGCGATGTACTCGGCCGTGCTGACTTCCTCGGCGCGGCGCTGCAGATCGAAGTCGCCCGCATAGCCTTGGGTGTCGAGCCAGGGGCCCAGGCTGTGCCGCATCAGTTTGCGGCGCTGGGAGAACGCGGCAGTCACCAGGGCGGAAAGCAGTTTGCGGTCGAGCCGCGGCAATTCCTGCGCGGGCAGCGGGGTCATGCGAACCACCGCGGAATCGACCTTGGGCGGCGGATCGAAGGCTTCGGGCGGCACATCGAGCAGTTTGACCATGCGATAGCGCCACTGCAGCATGACCGACAATCGGCCGAAATCGCGTCCCCCCGGAGCGGCCACCATGCGGTCGATCACCTCTTTCTGCAGCATGAAGTGCTGATCGCGAACCTGCTCGGCCACATCCATGAGATGAAACAGCAGCGGCGTTGAAATGTTGTACGGGAGATTGCCAACCACGCGCAGATCGGCGCCCAGGCTGGCGAAGTTGAAGTCGAGCGCGTCAGCCTCGATCAGTTCCACTTTGTCGGGCGCTTGCTTGCGCCAGCGCGCAGCGAGATCGCGGTCGATTTCGACGGCGGCCAGACGGGGAATGCGCCGCAAGAGCGCCAGCGTCAAGGCGCCCAGGCCGGGGCCGATTTCCACCAGGCGCTCGCCAGCCTGCGGGTCGATGCAGTCGACGATGCCTTGGATGATCTGCTGATCGATGAGGAAATGCTGGCCGAAGCGCTTGCGCGCCACATGCGTGGTCTGCGCCGGCCCGCGCGGCCGGGCGGGCCGGCGCTTCATGCCGCTGAGCCCAGTCTGATGCGCCGATCAGTCATTTTCCGGAATGTGCACATAGGTGCGGGCGCGCACGTCGCGCACCAGCTCATCGAAGTCTTCCGCAGCCTTCCGGCGTTGCAGCACTTCGCGCGCCAGCGCGCGCTTTTGCGACGCTTCGAGCGGTCGCACCGCGCGGTCAACCAGTTGCAGCAGCACGACCTTGTTGCCCATGACGATGGGCGCAGACACATCGCCCGGATTGAGGCGCTGCAACGCGGCGTCGAGCACGGGATCGAGCTGTCCGGGCAAGACCCAGCCCAGCGCGCCGCCCTTGGCCGCCGTCGCGGGGTCTTGCGAAAGTTCGCGGGCCTTTTCGCTGAACTGCACCTTGCCGTTTTGCACCGCCTGCGCGATGGAGTCCAGCTCGGCCTTGGCGCGAATGCGCTGCGCGTCGGTGTCGGCGCTCAGCACGATTTCGCGCACCTCGCTTTGCATGGCCGTGGCGGGCGCCGCCGTCTCGCCGCTGACCTGCAGCAGCTTCAGGATGTGAAACCCGGCCGCGCTGCGGATGACGGGGCTGATCTGCCCGGGCTGCAGGTTGCGCACGGTGTCGACGAACAGCGTGGGCAGACGGTCGGCCGGACGCATGCCCAGGTTGCCCCCGTGCCTGGCGCCTTCACCTTGAGAGTCCTGGGTGGCGAGCTGGGCGAAGTCGGCGCCCGCTTTCAGCTTGGCGTCGATGGCGTCGATTTTCTGTTTGACGGCGGCGACCTGCGCGTCGGTGGCGTTTTGCGCCACTGGCAGAAAGATCTGCGCGATGTCATAGGCGGCTTGCGAGCGAGCTGCGGCGGCGTCTTGTTTGGACAGGAACTCGTCGATCTCGCTCTCGGAAACCGTGGGCAGTTGCGCCATGCTGCGCTCGCGCACCCGGCTGATGAGAATTTCGCGCTTGAGCTGATCGCGGTAAGTGCTCCAGCCCATGCCCTCTTTCTCGATGGCGCTGCGCAGTTCGGGCACGGTCAGCTTGTTGTTGCTCGCCACCTGGGCGATGGCGCGGTCGAGGGTGTCCTGGCTGACCCCCATGCCCATCTGCTCGGCATATTGCGCCAGCGCCACTTCGTCGATCATCTGGTTGAGCACCTGGCTGCGCAACTGCGCTGCTGACGGCAGCGTGGCGCCAGCGGCCTGCGCCTGCTGGCGTGTGGCTTCGACTCGCAGCTGCAGGTCGTAGTCGGTGATGACCTGATTGCCCACGATGGCGGCAATGCCATCGCTGGTGCGCGCACTGCCGAAGGTGGAGGGCAGCGCGGGCGGCGCCGCCATCGGCGGGGCGGTGGCCGCAGCCGGTGCAGGCGCCGACAAACCGCCCCCAGCGCCAGGAGGCAGCCGCAAACCCTGCGCCTGCGCACAGACGGCCAGGGAGGCCAGCATCGTTGCCAGCAGGGCGCGTGGCGGAAGAGTCTTATTCATAGTTGGCAAAACGGCTCGGGGGCGCGTTGGATTGCTTGAGGATCTGATAGCCGGGGATATTCTGCTTGAGCGCCGACAGGGGATTGTTGCCCAACCGGGAAAAACCGACGAGTTCGAGCTGGAAAAGGATGCGGGTATAAGCCGTGGCCTGGGTGAGCGAGTTGCGTTGCAGCACGATGCGGCCGATCCAGCAGCCGCCGTCGTATTCGAAGCCCAGCAGGCCGTCGTTGAAGCGCTTGTCGAGAATGCTGTAGTTGGCCTGTCCCACCGAATACCAGCGCGGGCTGAGCTGCCACTGCCACGCCGTGTTGATGTAGCGCAGCGGAATCTGGCCCGATGCGGCGCTTTGGTACAGGTAGCTGGCGCTGAGGGTTTTATACGGGCCGGGTGACCAGCGCGCGCCCGCAGCGATTTGCTGGCTTTGCTTGAGCCGCATGTTGTATTGCAGTGCGGCCTCCGCGCTCCAGTGCGTGCTGAGGTTGGCGCTGGCCAGCGCGAAGGTGTCGTTCAGCCCGGCAGGAATGGGATTGCCGCTGAGCACGACCCGCTGCGGCGCGAACAACACCCGCTGCGCCAGGGTGAGTCGCCCGAGTTCGACGCCGGTCTGCGGGTCGAGCAGGCGCGAGGTGACGCCGCCGGTGAGGTTGTTGGCGTCGGCGATGCGGTCATTGCCCGAAAACACGTTGTCGGTGTAGATGGTCGACAGGTTCAGGTCGAGGTCGGCGCTGTCGAAGTTCGGCAGGTTCTGCTGGTTGCGATAAGGCGTATAGACGTAGTAGAGCCGCGGCTCCAGGGTCTGCGTGAGCGCGCGTCCGAACAGCGAGGCGGGGCGCTCGAATACCAGGCCGCTGTCGAGGCTGAAGGTCGGCACCGAACGGTCGGCGGTGGTGGCGCCGCCGGTCATGGCCGTGTCGGTGACGTAGCGGGTGAAGTTGAACGACAGCTTGGGCGTGATAAAGCCGCCGGGACGCACCACTGGATAGCTCAGCTGCGGGTTGAGGTAGAACCGGTCGCCGGAAATCGCCGTGGGGTTGGTAAAGCGGGTCAGCGCCGAGTCGAACTGCCAGCTCAGGCCGCTGTAGTTCGCGCTCTGCAAATGGGTGTAGAGCTGCGGCTGCTGGTTGTAGGGCACGCCAATCGGCGCCGCGGCGTTCTGCAGCGTCTGCCAGCGGTTCACGCTGAGCTGCAGATAGCCCAGCGGCAGACCGTAGGTGAGGCTGCCTTGCTGCGGCAGGGTGCGGTTGGAGCCGATGACCGGGTTGACGCCGCCGAAGTCCTGCCACCAGTTGTCGTCGGACACCTGCTGGTAATTCACCGCATAGCTCAGGCCGTGACCGAGCCCGCCGTTCTGCTGCACATAACCGGCCCAGCGACTGTTGCCGCTGTCGCTGCTGTCGGAGGGCAGCAGGTCGAACTGGCTGCGGCCCGAGTAGTTCGGCTGCAGCCAGCGCGTGGCCACGCTGCCCATGAAGCCGCGACGCAGAATGACTCGCGGCGTGAGCGTGGCGTCGTAATTGGGCGCGATGTTCCAGTAGTAGGGCGCCGCAAGGTCGATGCCGTTGCGGCTGTCCACGCCCAGCGTGGGCGGCAGCCAGCCCGACTTGCGCGCATCGCTGAGCGGAAAGCTGGCATAGGGCAGCGGCAGGATGGTGGCGCCCTTGAACACCACGCGGGCATCGCGCGCCACGCCGGTGTTGTCGGCCAGATTGAGATCGAGATGCGTGGCCTGCACGAACCAGTCCACAGGGCTGGCGGTGCAGGTGGTGTAGGTGGCGTTGTCGGCTTTGAGGTGGTCGCGACCGAGAAAGTCGATGTTGTCGGCGTGGCCGTGCCCCTGCGTGACGCGAAAGTAATAGTCGGCGTCGGGCATCTGGCCGCGATAGGTGTCGAGCTGCATGCGCAGCGCCGGGCCGGTGAACAGATTGCCGTCGCGCAGCACCCGCACGTTGCCGTTGGCCACGGCCTCGTTCTCGACGAAGTAGTAGCGCAGGCGGTCGGTCTTGATCACGATGCTGTGCTTGCGCAGTTGCACGTCGCCGGTGGCGTGGACATAGACATGGTTCTGCCCGGTGATCCTGTCGGCGATGATGAACAGCGGCTCGAAAGCCTGCGCTTCGGCGGGCAGGTGAGGCAGCAGATCCAGGCTGGGCGTGAGCTGCAGCGGGGCGGAGGCTGGCGCCGCCTCTTGCGCCTGCGCCGCAGCATCCCAGCCCAGTGCGAGCGCCAGCATCAGCAGAGTGAGGCGCGGAAGGCGGCGGGACGGCGGGGGAAAAGGCACGGGGATCAGGTGGGAGGGCGGGCTTGTAACGGCAGACCGCGGCGGATCGCCCGGCCAGTCGATCGATTCGGGCCGCGCAACGGCGCCTAAAATGCCAGCGGATTATAGGGAGGCCATTCTTCCTGTCTTTTCTATCCCATTCCATGTCCGCCACCGACCCCAACGCCCGCGCGCAAGCCCTGCAACATTGGCTGCAGGGCATCGCCCCGGCGCGCCAGTTGCAGCTTGAGAGTCTGCAGCCCGCTTCCAGCGACGCCAGCTTCCGCCGCTACTTCCGTGTTCAGGCGGCGGGCGGTTCGCTGATCGTGATGGACGCGCCGCCGCCGATGGAAAACGTGCGGCCCTTCGTGCGCGTCGCCCAACTGCTGGCGGAAGGCGGCGTGCAGGCGCCGCAGGTGCTGGAGCAAGACGTGGCGCAGGGTTTTCTGCTGCTCACCGATCTGGGGCAGACCACCTATCTGCAGGCCATCAATGCCCAGCCTGATCGCGCCGACAGCCTGATGCGCGACGCGCTCGGTGCGCTGGTCACGCTGCAGCGCATCGACGGCGCGGGCGTCGTGCCGGTTTACGACGCGGCCCTGCTGCGGCGCGAGCTCGATCTGTTTCCGCAGTGGTTCGTGCAGCGTCACCACGGCCATGCGCTCACCGATGCGCAAAGCGCCGCGCTGCAGGGCATTTTCGCCGCGCTGATCGCCAACAACCTGGCGCAGCCGCAGGTGCTGGTGCACCGCGACTGGCACAGCCGCAATCTGATGGTCACGCCCGAGCGCAACCCCGGCGTGCTCGACTTTCAGGATGCGGTGATCGGCCCCATCACCTACGACCTGGTCTCGCTGCTGCGCGACGCCTATATCGCCTGGCCCGAAGAGCAGCAGCTCGACTGGGCCATCCGCTACTGGGAGCGCGCCCGCAAGGCCGGGCTGCCGGTGGCGGCCGATGCGGCCGACTTCTATCGCGACCTCGACTGGATGGGCCTGCAGCGTGCGCTCAAGGTGCTGGGCATCTTCGCGCGGCTGCACCACCGCGACGGCAAGGCGCAGTACCTCGGCGACCTGCCCGTGGTGCTGCAACACACCCGGCTGGTGGCGGCGCGCTACGGCGCCTTCAAGCCGCTGCTGCAATTGCTCGACCAGATCGAGCAGCGCAGTCCGCTGGTGGGCTACACCTTCTGAACGTGAACGGTCTGCTCAGGCGCGCCATGATTCTTGCCGCCGGACGCGGCGAGCGCATGCGGCCCCTCACCGACGCTTGCCCCAAGCCCCTGCTGGCCGTGGGGGGCAAGCCGCTCATCGTCTGGCAGATCGAACGCTTGGCCGCGGGCGGCTGGCGCGACATCGTCATCAACACCGGCTGGCAGGGGGCGCAGATTCCCGCTGCGCTGGGCGACGGCAGCGCCTGGGGCGTGCGCCTGCGCTACTCGCCCGAGCCCGCGCAGGCTTATGAGACCGGCGGCGGCATCGCCACCGCCCTGCCCCTTCTCGGTACTGCGCCCTTCCTCGTGGTCAGCGCCGACATCTACACCCCATTCGACTACGCCAGCTTGCACGCAGCGGCCGAAACCATCGCCGCTGATCCGCAGCGGACTGCGGCGCATCTCGTGCTCACCCCCAACCCCGAGCACAACCGCGGCGGCGACATGGCGCTGGACGCGCAGGGCCGCATCCAGCGCGAGGGCGCACGGCTGAACTACGGCAATATCGGCGTGTTTCATCCCGCGCTGTTCGCGGGGCAGCCCCGGGCGCAGTCCTGGAAGCTGTTTCCCTGGCTCTACGCCGCAGCCGATGCCGGGCGGGTGAGCGGCGAAGTGTTCAGTGGTACCTGGCGCAACGTCGGCACGCCCGAACAACTGGCCGCGCTGGATGCGCAATTGCGCGCGGTGGACTAGGCTTTTGTCCACTCATCCTTCTTGCACCTTCCCATGCCCGACTCCAACCTGCTCGTCCGCTGCGCCACCCGTCGCGCTGAAGTCGTGCGCCAGCTCGCCGCTGCTGGCGGCGGAGTGGCTCTGCTGCCCACCGCCCCGGAGGCGATGCGCAACCGCGACGCCGACTATCCCTACCGTCACGACAGCTATTTCTACTACCTCACCGGCTTCACCGAGCCGCACAGCCTGCTGGCGCTGCAGGTGACCGCTTCGGGCAGTAGCCGCAGCGTGCTGTTCTGCCGCGACAAAGACGTGGAGCGCGAAATCTGGGACGGCTTCCGCTGGGGCCCGGAAGCCGCGCGCGAGGCCTTCGGCTTCGACGCCGCCCTGTCCATCAACAGCCTCGAGGCCGAGCTGCCCAGGCTGCTGGCTGATCAGCCCGCCGTGTGGCGGCCCTTCGCCGTGCACGCGGGGCTGGAAACCCAGGTGGAGGGCTGGCTGGCCGCTGTGCGCGCCCAGGCCCGTGCCGGCGTCACCGCGCCGCGCACCCAGCACGATCTGTGCGCCATCCTCGACGAGATGCGGCTGTTCAAAGATCCGTATGAACTGGACGTGATCCGCCGCGCCTCGGCCATCTCCGCGCAGGGTCACATTCGCGCCATGCAGGCCAGCCGCCGCGGCCTGCTGCAACCGCCGCCGCAAGGGCTGCGCGAATATCACCTCGAAGCCGAACTGCTCCACACCTTTCGCCAAGGCGGATCGCAAGCCCCGGCGTATGGCTCCATCGTCGCCGCGGGCGCCAATGCCTGCGTGCTGCACTACCGCGCCAGCGACGCCCCGGTGCGCGCGGGCGACCTGGTGCTGATCGACGCCGCCTGCGAGCTCGACGGCTACGCCAGCGACATCACCCGCACCTTCCCCGCCGACGGCCGCTTCACTGGCCCGCAGCGCGCGCTGTACGACGTGGTGCTGGCCGCGCAATCGGCGGCGATTGAGGCCAGCGTCGAAGGCGCCCGCTTCACCGACCCGCACGACGCTGCCTTGCGCATTCTGGCGCAGGGCCTGCTCGATCATGGCCTGATTGCGCGCGACGCCGCGCCCGATGTGGACGCCGTCATCGCCACCGGCGCCTACAAGCGCTTCTACATGCACCGCACCAGCCACTGGATGGGCATGGACGTGCACGACTGCGGCGACTACGCCGAGCCGGGGCAAGCCCTCGAAATCCAGTCCGACGGCAGCCGCAAGCGCCCCGCGCGCATCCTGCGCGAGGCCATGGTGCTCACCATCGAGCCGGGTCTGTACGTGCGCGCGGCCGACGACCTGCCCGCCGAATTCCACGGCATCGGCATCCGCATCGAAGACGACATCGCCGTGCGCGGCGGCGGCCAGCCCTGCGAGGTGCTCACCGCCGCCGCACCCAAGGCTGTTGCCGACATCGAGGCCGTGATGCGGGGTTGAGCGGCCCCGCAAGCGGCCTATGATGCGTTCGAGCTGCCCCGGCAGCGCTGCAGGAGAACCGACATGGCCATCTTGGTCACGCGCAACAGCCCGCGGCGCATCGAAAACAAGTCCCGAGAGTGAGCGGCGAGTTTCGCGTCGCGGCAGGTATGGGTGCGCTCTCAAGGAAACGCCGGGCCGCCCCAAGTTTTCTTGTCCACCTCGCGGCTTGCA
>DYKQ01000085.1 GCA_020722545.1 Thiomonas intermedia
AGGGCGGTCAATGCGCATGCTGCTGGGGCTTGCGCACTTGCAGCGTGTCTTGAGTGGCACGGGGCTCGGTGGGGTCGGTGCGCGCGGGTGGCAGGTCGGCGGTGGGCACGGCGTGGGCCTGGGCGCCGGGCGGCATGCGGTACCAGCCGGGGTCGCGGTAGTCGCCGGGGGCGAGGTCGTCGCGCACTTTGAGCACGCTGAACATGCCGCCCATTTCCACCGAGCCGTAGGGGCCGCGGCCGGTCATCATGGGCAGGGTGTTGTCGGGCAGGGGCATGTCCATCTCGGCCATTTCGGCCATGCCCTGGCTGCCCATGGCCATGTAGTCGGGCAGCAGTTTTTGCAGCGCGGGGGTGAGGTCGTCCTGCTGCACGCCAATCATCGTCGGCACGCTATGGCCCATCGCGTTCATGGTGTGGTGCGATTTGTGGCAGTGGAAGGCCCAGTCGCCTGGGTTGTCGGCGAGGAACTCGATGGCGCGCATCTGCCCCACGGCGATGTCGACCGTCACTTCGGGCCAGCGCGCGCTCTTGGGCACCCAGCCGCCGTCGGTGCCCGCCACTTCGAACACATGGCCGTGCAGGTGGATGGGGTGGTTGGTCATGGTGAGGTTGCCCATGCGGATGCGCACGCGCTCGCCGGTGCGCGCCACCAGCGGGGCGATGCCGGGAAAGGCGCGGCTGTTCCAGGTCCAGAGGTTGAAGTCCAGCATGGTGTTGACCCGCGGCACACTGCTTCCGGGATCAATGTCGTAGGCGTTGATGAGAAAGGCGTAGTCGCGCGCCACCGCCATCTGCCGCGGGTTTTTGGGGTGGACGATGAACAGGCCCATCGCGCCCATGGCCATCTGCACCATTTCGTCGGCGTGCGGGTGGTACATGAAGGTGCCGCTCTTGCGTAGCTCGAATTCGTAGACGAAGGTCTGGCCGGGTTTGATCTGCGGCTGCGTCAGGCCGCCCACGCCGTCCATGCCGTTGGGCAGGATGAGGCCGTGCCAGTGCACCGTGGTGTGCTCGGGCAGTTTGTTGGTGACGAACAGACGCACGCGGTCGCCTTCCACCGCTTCGATGGTGGGGCCGGGGCTCGAGCCGTTGTAGCCCCAGAGCTTGGCCGTCATGCCGGGCGAGATTTCGCGCACCACGGGTTCGGCGACGAGGTGAAATTCCTTCACGCCGTCTTTCATGCGGAAGGGCAGGCTCCAGCCGTTGAGGGTGACGACCGGGTTGTAGGGTCGGCCGACCTGGGGGTGCAGCGGGGCGGCGGTGTCGGCGCTGCTGTATTGATGGGGTTCGGGCGCGGCGGCCAGGGCGTTGCGGCTGGCGGCGCCTGCGGCGACGAGGGCCGCGGCAGCGCCGAGAAAATGGCGTCGGGTATTCATGCTGTGAAAGTCCTGTAGGTCAATGGCTGGAGGCGGTTTGGGCGGCGCTGGCGGAAGCGGAGTCGGGCAGGGCGCTCGGGCCTGCGTCCACGCCGAGCTGGGCGGACTGCCAGACGGCGTCGGCCAGCCAGTAATTGCGCTGCGCGGCGATGGCCTCGCGCACCGCCTGCACCTGCGTCTGCGCGGCGGCGACGAGCTGGAAGGTTCCGATGAGCATGCCGTTGTAGCGAAGCTGGCTCTCATCGAGCACGGTCTGCGCCAGGGGCACGATCTGCTCGCGGCTGAGGCTCTGCTGCTGCCAGGCGCTGCCGCGCAGAGCGTCGGCCTCGCGCAGTTGCGAGGCGGCGCGGCGCGCGGTGGCGATGGCGCGGTTGCGCGCCGCGAGCACGCGGTCGGCGGCAGCGCTGCGGCGGGCATCGCCCAGATCGAACAGCGGCAGCGGCAGGCTGAGATCGAAGCCGTTTTGCGGCGGCGCGTCGCTATACGTCTTTCGCACGCCGCCGAGTTCGACATGCTCGATCAGGCTGGTGTGGCGTGCCAGCCCCGCAGCTTGTGCGGTGGCCATGTAGTCTGCGCGGGCGAGTTGCACGTCCAGACGCTGGTCGAGCGCAGTTTGCAGAGCGATCGGCGCGGCTGTGGGCGGCTGCTTGGGCGCCTCCGGCAGTTGCGTGGGCAGAACGAGGCGGGCGGCTTGCCCTGCCGACAACCCCAGCACCTGCACCAGCGCCTCGCGGCTCTGCGTGGCGGCCAGTTCGGCGCGGCTCAGGCGCAGCTGGCTGTCGGCGGCGAACAGGCCTTGCTGCGCCGCGTCGAGCTGGGTGAAGTTGCCCGCCTGCTGCATGCGGTCAGCCAGAATGGCGGTGGCCTTGGCCGCGTCCAACACATCGCGGTCGTAGGCGGCAGTTTGCTGTGCCGCCACGGCGCGAACCCAACCCAGCCGCGCCTGCGCCGCCGTGCGCAGCACCGCGCGGGCGAGGCTGAGCCGAAGTTGCGTCTGCTGCGCGTCGTTCAAGCGCGAGCGCGTGGGCAAGGTGAGCAGATCGAGCAGGCCGAAGCTCAGGCTGCGGGTGATCTCCACCCCGCCGCCGATGAGCAGACGCTCGAAGCCGAAAACCGGGTTGGTCAGCCGGGCGCTTTGCGTGGAGTCGGCCGAGTCGGCCTGCGCCTGCGAGATCAGCGCCTGCAGCGCCGGGCTGCCGAGCAGGGCGATGCGCACCGCGTCATCGGCAGACAACGGTTTGGACAGCAGCGCGTCGATCTGGACCTGTGCGTCTTGCTGCTGCGCGGGATCGCGCAGCAAGTGCAGCGGCGTGCCGGTATGGGGCTGGGTAATGACATTGACGGCCTGTAGCGACTGCCGGGTTTGCAAGGGCGCGCAGGCCGCCAGCAACGCGGCTGCGGCCAGGGGGGCGAGCCGCAGCGTCCGCAGGCGCACCTGCGGTTTGGGTGGGTTCCACATGAATTGACACCTCATTCGAGCCGCGACAGCGCGCGGCGACACGATGCGCAGCGCAAGTCTTGCGACCCGCGCTGCAACCGGGACTCAAACGGGGGTCAAGCTCTGGGTGGGCGCTGCAGGGCGCGCAGATCGGCGCTGTGCCACGCGGTGTTGGCGGTGGAGGGGCACGAGTGCTGCGCGGCGTCGGTGAGCAGCAGGGTGAAAGCCGGGGGCTGGGCCACGGCCAGATGGCAGATCACGCAATGCTGGTGATCGTGAGAGCCGCAATCGGCTTGGGCGCTGGCGTTGACGTGGCAGCCCGGCATCGCGTCTGAAGTGTCTTGCTCTGTCGCCAGCGAGTGCAGACCCGCCATTGAAGCCGTGTCATGCGC
This sequence comes from Thiomonas intermedia, assembly GCA_020722545.1. GTDB lineage: Bacteria > Pseudomonadota > Gammaproteobacteria > Burkholderiales > Burkholderiaceae_C > Thiomonas > Thiomonas intermedia_B. Next base: position 3,209 of record DYKQ01000085.1, read on the forward strand.
CTGCGCCGTGGTTTGCAGCCCGTCGCCCAAATTCATGCTGACCTGCGCCCAGCCGCGCAGAGGCAGCAGGACGAGCAGCAAGACCAGAATGGGACGCAGCAAACGAGACATGCAACAAAGTCTAACTTAAGAATTCGCAGGCACACTGCCGTCATCAAACGCCCCATAGAACGTGCGGAAAATGGGTTTCCGTCCCGGCCCGGCAGGGAACTATGGGTCTTTAGCACTCTCTTACTGCGAGTGCTAATATCAAACACAAACAGGAGGATTCCATCCATGACCCACACTCAGTCAGCCGCAATTGTTCTGCGCCCGGCCCAGGTCGATGGCGCGTTTCCGCTCGCCTTGCCCAGTCTGGGCAATCTGGATGCCTACATCAGCGCCGTCAACCGCCTGCCCATGCTCAGCGCGGAGGAAGAGGCGCGGCTGGCGCGCACCTGGCGCGAGCAGGGCGACAAGGACGCAGCGGGCAAGCTGGTGCTGTCGCACCTGCGGCTGGTGGTTTCCACCGCGCGGCAATATCTGGGCTACGGCCTGCCGCATGCCGACCTCATTCAAGAAGGCAATATCGGCTTGATGAAGGCGGTCAAGCGTTTCGACCCGGCGCACGGCGTGCGGCTGGTGAGTTACGCCCTGCACTGGATCAAGGCCGAAATCCACGAATACATCCTGCGCAACTGGCGGCTGGTCAAGGTCGCCACGACCAAGGCGCAGCGCAAGCTGTTTTTCAATCTGCGCTCGATGAAAACGGCCAACGGCGGCATGAACGACGCACAGATCGACGACATGGCGCAGGCGCTCAGCGTCAAGCGCGAAGATGTGATCGAGATGGAAAGCCGCATGGGCGGCGCCGACATCGCGCTCGACCCCACGGTGGAAGACGGCGAAGAGAGCTACGCGCCCATTTCCTATCTGGCCGACAACACGCAGGAGCCGATGGCCGTGCTCGAAGCGCGCAGCCATGATCGGCTGCAGGTCGAAGGGCTGGAAAGCGCGCTGGAACAGCTCGACACACGCAGCCGCGCCATCGTCGAGCAGCGCTGGCTGCAGGTGAATGATGACGGCAGCGGCGGCAAGACCCTGCACGAACTCGCCGCCGAATACGGCGTGTCGGCCGAGCGCATCCGCCAGATCGAAGTCGCGGCGATGAAAAAGATGCGCAAGTCGCTGGCTGAATTTGCCTGATTCGTTTGCCTGATTCGCCCGTTGCACCGTCTTAAAAAAGCCCGTCATCGACGGGCTTTTTTGAGGTCTGTCGCACGCGCATCAGCGCCAGCGGCGCACGGCCTGCCGCAGCGCGGCCCATTGCGTTTTGCGCTGTCGGGCATCAACCGGCGGGGCGTAGCGCCAGCGTTCGAGTTGCAGCAGGAGCGCAATGGCGGCTTGCGCGGATTGGGGCGGGAGGCTGTCGGCGTGCAGACGGGCAGGGTCGATGCGGCCCGCCAGGGTGCGCGGCGGGGTGGAGGGTTCGCTGTCGATGCCGGCCTGCTCCAGCTTGCCGCGCAGCAGGGCGTAGGTCTGCGTCCAGGGATCGCGCCTGCGGCGCTCGAGCGCCAGAAACGCGCCGCCGATGGCGGTGGCTGCCAGCAGGGTGGCGATGGCCAGCGCGGCCAGCGTGGCCATGTCGGGCTGGTGCAGGCCGAGCTTGTTCAGCAGATCGAGCTGGCGCTGGCTGCCGTAGTGCAGCACCCACTGGTTCCACATGTTGTTGAGCGCGTCCCATTGGTTGCGCAGTTGCAGCAGCAGCGCGGCGTCGCGCGGGCCGAGCGCGGCCACGCCCAGAAGGGGCTCGCGCGAGGCCAGGGTGGCGCCGCTGCGGTCGATGCGCGCCGGGTCAACGGCGGCGGTGGGGTCGGCGCGCACCCAGCCGCGTTCGGGCAGCCAGTATTCGGCCCAGGCGTGGGCGTCGCTCTGGCGCACCACCCAGGTGCCGTCCACCGGGTTGAAGCGGCCGCCCTGGTAGCCGGTCACGATGCGCGCGGGAATGCCTGCGGCCCGCATCACCACGACAAAAGCCTGCGCGTAGTGTTCGCAAAAACCGGCGCGGCGGTCGAACAGGAATTGGTCCACGCCGTCGCGTTTGCTGTAGACGCCGGGGTTGAGGGTGTAGCGGAAGGGCTGGTTGCGAAACATCTGCAGCAGGGCTTGCGCGACGAAGGCGCCGCCCTGTCCGGCCGCCTTGGCTTGCGCGGCGAGTTGCCTGCCCAGCGCCACGCTGCGCGGATCGAAGCCCGCAGGCAGGGCTTCGTCGGCGCGCAGGGCGGGGGTGAATTGCGTGGGGCCGTAGCGAAACTGCGGTGACGACTCGACGGAGTAGCGCGAGAGGTGGTCGAGCGGCCGCCCGGTGACCAGTTGCAGATCGGGCAGCCACTGCACCATATACCCCTCGATCTTGGGCGCGGCCACTGGCGCGTCGAGCGCGAAGACGAAGGTCTGCTGCGTGGGCTGCAGGGTGACGGTGTAGCGCACGGGCGGGCCGCTCAAATGCAGATCGGCGGGCGGGGTGAGGGTGGCGCGGTCGCGCTGGCGCGGGTCGGGCAGCCACACGCCGTTGTCGAACAAACTCAGCACCGGGCCGCGCCAGTAAAGCTCGCGGTCAGGCGGCCGCGGGCCGTGGAACACCACGCGGAAGGCGACCGAGTCGTCTCGCGCCAGCTCGGCGATCTGCCCCGGTGACATGCTGGCCGACAGCCCGGTGATGGCCTGCGCGCCGCTTTGCGGCAAGGCCCACAGCGGCGCGCTCAGGCGCGGAAACACCATGAACAGCACGACCATCGCGGGCGCGCCCAGCGCCATCATCTTGAGCGCGGTGAGCAGCGACTGTCGCAGCGGCGGCCGACCGGCGGGCAGATTGGCATTGACCAGCGCGGCCAGCATGCCCCAGGTGGCCAGCACCATGACCAGGGCGGTACCCAGCGATTGCGAGAACAGAAAGTTGGCCGCGATGGTGAAAAAGCCGAGGAAGAACAGCACATGGGCATCGCGGCGTGAGCGCATCTCCAGGGTCTTGAGGCCGAGCAGCACGCACAGCAGCGCGACTCCGGCATCCCGCCCGAGTAGGGTATGGAAGTCCCACAGGGTGATGACGACGGAGAACATCAAAATGAGCGCCAGCACGCCGCGCCCGGGCAGCGGCGCACTGCGCCAGGCCAGCGCCGCACGCCAGGCCAGCAGGCCGAGCACCAGCGCGCTCGTCCACCAAGGCAGATGGACGAACAGCGGCAGCATCAGCAGCAGCGACACGCCGAGCAAAAACAGGGTGTCGCGCGCATCGCGCGGCAGGGCGTGGGTGCGGCGGGCCCAGCGGGCCAGCAGCGTCTGGCTGGGGTTGGACGGCATCACGACTTGGCTCGCGGGGTGGCGCCCGGTCGGGGCTGCAGCAGGGGGCCGGGATGCAGCGCCAGCAGACGCAGGCAGGCGGCGCGGTGCGCGGCGCCGGTGGCCGGCGTGATTTGCTGGGCGCCGAGCTGCAGGCCGTAGGGCGCGCCGGTGCGGTCGGCCGCCAGCACCCAGGCGCACAGCCGTGAAAGTCGGGTTTCGGTGTCGAGCTGCACGGGCAGCGCGGCGAAGTCGAGCCAGAGTTCGGCGCGGGCCTGCGGCTGGGCGGTGTCGCGGCTGACGAGTTCATCGCTGCGGGCGAATTTTTTCCACAGCACATGCCGCAGCGAATCGCCGGTGCGGTAGGCGCGCACGCCATCGGTTTCGCCGCCGCCGCGCGCAAGCGCCGGGCCGTTGCCTGGCGTGGGGCGGGCGGGCGGCAGGGGCGGGGCGGGGTGCTCGGCGGCGGGCAGCACGAGCAGCTCGCCCTGCGGTTGCCAGCGGCTCCAGGCCGTCCAGACGCCCAGCGGGTAATAACTTTCGACGGTGAGCGGGGGCCAGGCCAGCAGGCCGCGGCGCGGCGGCGTCCAGCTCAGGGTGAGGGCGGTTTCACTGTTGCGGCCGCAGTCGGCGTAGGTCCAGGGGCAGGCCGGCCTGGACGCCTTGCGGCGGGCCTTCTTCTGGGGCGCGGGCGGCGTGGCCTGGGCGCCCGCCGGGCGCAGGGCCAGCCCCCAGCGGTCGCGTGCGCCGCCTTGCAGCAGCAGGCCGAGACGGGCGCTCTGGCCCTGGTGCAGCAGGCCTTCGGGCGGCAGCGCGGTGAGCTGCAAGCCGCGAAGATTGTTGTGGGTGACGTGCATGGCCATCATCGCGCTGCCCGCCAGCAGGAAGGTGAGCAGATAGCCGAGATTGAGCTGGTAGTTGATGCTCAGCACCAGCAAGACCAGCAGCAGCAGGGCGAAAAACCAGCCGGTGCGGGTGGGCAGGATGTAAACGTTGCGGTGGGTCAGCCGCGTGCTGCCGCCCGCCGGATGGCGCGCCAGCGCCCAGGCATCGAAGCGCTGCGCGAAGGCGTCGCGCAGGGTGTTCGACGCGGCGGGCGGGGGCAGGGCGGTATCGGCGGAGGGTGGCATGATCACGGCTTGGCGCGCGGGCCTTCGAACCTCGTTACACCGGGACGTGTTCCAGCAGCGATTGCACCGCCTGCAACGAGGCTGCGCGGTTGACCGTGGGGCTGTCGAGGGTGCGCAGGCGGTGCCCGGCAACAAACGGCAGGACTTGCTGCACGTCGTCGGGAATGAGGTAGTCGCGGCCCTGCAGCAGCGCCCAGGCCCGGGCGGCGCGCAGCAGGCCCAGACCGGCGCGCGGGCTCAGACCTTCGATGAACCAGCGCCCGTTGCGCGTCTGCGTGAGCAGCTCCTGCACATAGTCGAGCAGGGCGGGCGCGGCATGCACGGCCTGCGCCTGTCGCTGCAGCTCGATCAAGTGCTCGGGGGTCAGCACGGGTTGCAGCTCCGCGATCAGCTCGCGCCGGTCGCGGCCTTCGAGCAGGGCGCGCTCGGCGGCGCGGCTGGGATAGCCCAGCGAGATGCACAGCAGAAAGCGGTCGAGTTGCGACTCGGGCAGGGCGTAGGCGCCGAGCTGGTCGAACGGGTTTTGCGTGGCGATGACGAAAAACGGCTCGGGCAGGCGGCGCGTCTGTCCGTCCACACTGACCTGGCGCTCTTCCATCGCTTCGAGCAGGGCGCTTTGCACCTTCGGCCCGGCGCGGTTGATTTCGTCGGCCAGCAACACCTGCGAAAACACCGGGCCGGGGTGAAACACGAACTCGCTGCGGTTGCGGTCGAACACCGAAATGCCCAGCAGGTCGCCCGGCATGAGGTCGGAAGTGAACTGCGCGCGGGCGTACTGCAGCCCCAGCGTGGCGGCCAGGGCATGGGCCAACGTGGTCTTGCCCACCCCGGGCAGATCTTCGATGAGCAAATGACCGCTGGCCAGCAGGCAGCACACGGCGAGTTCCACCTGCGGGCGCTTGCCTTTGATAATGGTTTCGAGCTGGTCGAGCAGACTGGGCAGGACTGGGGTTTTCACGAGCGGCAGAGTGGGAGGCGACAGCGCACTATGCTACGAGGACAACGTGCATGCCCCCGAATCTGGGGATATGCCGCAGGAGACAAAAAACATGACAACCGGCTTCTACACCCATGCCGACTGCACCCTGCACGAAATGGGGGCGGACCATCCTGAATGTCCACAGCGCCTCGCCGCCATTGAAGACCGGCTGATCGCCGCGCAGATTGCGCCCTGGCTCGAGCGCCACGACGACGCGCCGCCCGCCAGCCTGGAGGACGTCGAGCGCGCGCATTCGGCGCTGTATGTCGCCGATCTCAAAAAGCGCGGCGATTTCGAGCAGGGGCATGAGTGGATCGACGCGGACACGATGATGAATCCGCATACCTGGCAGGCCGCGCTGCGCGCCGCCGGTGCGGCCATCAGCGCGACCGATGCCGTCATCGACGGTCATCTGCACAACGCCTTTTGCTCCATCCGCCCGCCAGGCCACCATGCCACCCGCGATCAGGCCATGGGGTTCTGTTTTCTCGGCAATGTCGCCATCGCCGCACGCCATGCGCTCGATGTGCGCGGGCTGGAACGCGTGGCCATCGCCGATTTCGACGTGCACCACGGCAACGGCACCGAAGACATATTCCGAGGCGATGAGCGGGTGCTGATGGTGAGCTTCTTCCAGCATCCCTTCTACCCCTACAGCGGCGCGGAAGGCAAGCAGCCGAATATGGTCAACGTCCCCGTTCCGGCCTACACCAAGGGCGACGCGGTGCGCCACATCGTCACCGAGCAGTGGCTCCCCCGACTGCGGGCCTTTGCGCCGCAGATGCTGTTCATCAGCGCCGGCTTCGACGCCCACCGCGAAGACGATATGGGTCAGATGGGCCTGGTGGAAGCCGACTACGCCTGGATCACCCGCCAGTTGGTGGACTTTGCCGAGGCGCAGTGCGAAGGCCGCATCGTCTCCTGCCTGGAAGGCGGCTACAACCTCAGCGCTTTGGGCCGCAGCGTGGCCGAACACGTGCGGGTGCTGGCGGGGCTGGATTGAAGCGCTGTCCGGGCGCTACTTGTTCAAATCCCCCAGGCAGAGATATTTCATTTCGACATATTCGTCGATGCCGTGATGCGAGCCTTCGCGGCCCAGGCCGGACTGTTTCACCCCGCCGAAGGGGGCGACTTCGTTGGACATCAGGCCGGTGTTGATGCCCACCATGCCGTATTCGAGTTCCTCGGCCACGCGGAAGATGCGGCCGACGTCGCGGCTGAAGAAATAGGCGGCCAGGCCGAATTCGGTGGCATTGGCAGCGGCGATGGCCTCCTGCTCGGTCTTGAAGCGGAACACCGGGGCCACCGGGCCGAAGGTTTCTTCTCTGGCGCAGAGCATGTCGCTGGTCACATCGGCCAGCACGGTCGCCTGGAAGAACCGACCGGCATTGGGGCCGCTCTCCACCCGCTTGCCGCCCGCCACCATGCGCGCGCCCTTGGAGGTGGCGTCGCTGATGTGCTTTTCGACCTTGGCCAGCGCCTGATCGTCGATCAGCGGGCCCAGATTCACGCCTTCATCGAAGCCGCTGCCGATTTTCAGGCTGCCCACGGCCTGCGCCAGGCGCTCGACGAATCGGTCGTAGATGCCGTCCTGCACATACAGCCGGTTGGCGCAGACGCAGGTCTGACCGGCGTTGCGGTACTTGCTCGCCATGGCGCCTTCGATGGCCGAATCGAGATCGGCATCGTCGAACACGATGAAGGGTGCGTTGCCGCCGAGTTCGAGCGACAGCTTCTTGATGCTGGGCGCCGACTGCGCCATGAGAATGCGGCCGACCTCGGTGGAGCCGGTGAACGACAGATGACGCACCACCTTTGATGCGCACAGCAGCTTGCCGATGGCGATCGACCCCTCGCCGTCGGCGGTGAGCACGTTGAGCACGCCGCGCGGAATGCCGGCGCGGTGGGCCAGTTCGGCCGCGGCCAGCGCGGTAAGCGGCGTCTGCTCGGCGGGCTTGATGACCACCGGGCAGCCGGCGGCCAGCGCGGGCGCGACCTTGCGGGTGATCATGGCCAGCGGAAAATTCCACGGCGTGATCGCGGCGCAGACGCCGACGGGCTGCTTGAGGACGAGCAGGCGCTTGGCGGCGTCCGGGCTGGGAATGGTTTCGCCGTAAACCCGCTTGGCTTCTTCGGCGAACCATTCCACGAAGCTGGCGCCGTAGAGCACTTCGCCCTTGGCCTCGGCCAGCGGCTTGCCTTGTTCGGCGGTCATCAGGCGGGCCAGGTCGTCGGCGTTGGCCACCAGCAGATCGAACCACCTGCGCAGGATGGCCGCGCGCTGCTTGGCGGGCAAGGCGCGCCAGGCGGGCCAGGCTGCGTCTGCGGCGTCGATGGCGAGCTGCGCGTGCATCGGCTCCAGCGCGGGAACCTGCGCCAGTTCGGCGTTGCTGGCCGGGTCGGTGACGGCAAAGCGGCGAGCGGAATCGATCCACTGGCCGTCGATATAGGCCTGGGTCTTGAACAGCGTGGGGTCTTTGAGCAGGGACAGCGGATTGGCAGGCCGGTTCATGGGCAGCTCCGGTTGGGGTGAACGGGGTGGGGTTGTAAGTCCTGGGAGACTGTCGTGCTTGGGGCGCGGATGGCGAAAAATGGCGGTGGGGATGCCCTGTGGCGGCGGGTTTGCCGCCCCATAGCCGCAGCTATGGGGCAAAAAGCCGCTGGCGCAGGGCGCCG
>DYKQ01000086.1 GCA_020722545.1 Thiomonas intermedia
GGTGTCGCCCTTGTGGATGGTCCAGGCGCGCACTTCCTTCACCCCGGCGGTGAAGTAAGTCTGCAGCCCAAGAAGTTTGTAGGCAGAGCGAATGAGGCGGTTCAGCCCGGGTTCTTCCTGTCCAAGGTCGGCGAGAAACGCTTGTTTCTCTTCGGCGTCAAGTCCGGCGAGTTCGCTCTCCAGCTTGGCGCAGATGGCCACGACCGGGGCGTTTTCCTGGGCCGCATACTCGCGCAGCCGGTCCAGGTGGGGGTTGTTGTCGAAGCCATCCTCCATCACGTTGCCGACGAACATGGCCGGCTTGGCGGTGATGAGGCATAGCGGCGCGATCAGGGCCAGCTCTTCGGCGCTGAGCCCCAGGGCGCGCACCGGGCGCGCTTCGTTGAGCGCGGGAATGATGCGCTCGAGCAGGTCGGCCATGCGTTTCGCGTCTTTGTCGCCGGAGCGCCCCTGTTTGTTCATGCGGTGCAGACTTTTCTCGGCCGTGCCCAGATCGGCCAGGCAGAGTTCGGTCTGGATCACGGCGATGTCCGAGATCGGATCCACCCGGCCAGCGACGTGAATCACATTCGGATCTTCAAAGCAGCGCACCACATTGATGATGGCATCGGTCTCGCGGATGTGCGCCAGAAACTGGTTGCCCAGCCCCTCGCCCTGGCTCGCGCCAGCCACGAGTCCGGCGATATCGACGAACTCGACCACCGCGGGCAGAACGCGCTGCGGCTTGACGATGGCGGCGAGTTGATCGAGCCGCGGATCGGGCAATTCGACGATGCCGGTGTTGGGCTCGATGGTGCAGAAGGGATAGTTTTCCGCCGGAATGGCGCTTTGGGTCAGCGCATTGAAGAGGGTGGACTTGCCGACGTTGGGCAGGCCCACGATGCCGCATTTCAGGCTCATGGTGTGGGGATGGATGAGCGCACAGGGTCGTGCGCGAAGCCAAGGATTGTAGGGGGCCGCCTAATGTTCGATGTGCACCCGCAGCCCTGCAACCCATTGATGACCGGATTCGCCACCGGGGTTCTGAATGCGCTGGATGTCGGGCTGCAGGTAGAGATGGCGGGCGAGTTGCAACGAGTACACCGCCTCGATCACGGTTTCGCTGGGTAGCGAATTCAGGCGCGCCTGCGCCACGCCAAGGGTGAGTACGTCCGCAGGGCGGGCGGCGTTCAGCCCCTGAATCCGCACGCCCGCGCCGATATAGCCTTGTACTGGGTTGGGCGCCGCCGGGCTCCAGCCGCCTTGCAGGAAAGCGGCCCAATCGCGTCGGTCGGCGTCTTTCCAGCGCCATTCGTTCACTGCATATAAACCGTCGCTGTCGGGGCCGTAGGCTGAAGTGCTCTGCTGCAGATGCCAGGCGCCCAGTTTCAGCGTGCCCTGCGTGTGTTCGGCCCCGCCCCAGGAGCGATCAGCTTCGGCGATCCACAGGGCGCCGCGATGGAGTGCGCCCGTCATGCCCGGAGGGTCGCCCTGCCACACGCCCGCCTGCGCCGACCAGCCGTTGCCCAGATCGAGCCCGCCCATCAACCCCAGGCCGGGATTGGGGAAGGTGGCGATGTTGGCGTTGGAGGTCAGGGTGGGCGCAATGCCGAATGAGGCATTGTGCAAATGGCCGGCCACGCCGGTGGTGTCGAACGTGTTGTTCACGTCCATGATGCCGCCCTGCACGAACCCTGGGCCGATCTGTTGGCGATAGCTGAGTTGATAGAGACGCAGAAAATTGGGCGCCCAGAGGTTGCTTGGCAGCTGTACCGTCTGGGTGGCGCTCTGCAGATTGCCGTTGCTGCGCAGGCCCATGAGCATGAAGTCGAACTGACCGCCCTGCCACCAACCGGCTTGCGCGGTGTCGAGGGTGAGTGCAGCCTGAAAGGCGGCCACCGAGATGGCTTGGCGCTCACCGCTGCCGCCCACCACGCCGAGCGTCTCAGCGTCAAGGTGGAGCGAGGTGCTCAGTCCTCTGTTCCAGGTCTGCCCCGGTGGGGTGATTGGCGCGGCAAAGGGGGCGAGCTGAAGGTTGGCATCAGGCGTCTGGGCTGCTGCAGGCTGCCACAGGGCGGCGGCGAGCAGTGTGCTGAAGGCTGAAAGTTGCAAGCGCGTAGGCATTTCCATTCATAGCAAATAGTAATCAGTCGTATTTGCGATTATGCCTGGGCGGCTTGATGACGGTCCGAAACCAGGCGTCCATCGAGCATTTCAAGCACACGGTCGCATCGCGCGGCGATGCGCGGATCATGCGTCACCAGCAGCACGGCGCAGCCGAAGGTCTGGTTGAATCGGCGGAACAGGGCGAACACTTCGTCGGCGGCGTGCGAATCGAGGTTGCCGGTGGGCTCGTCGGCCAGCAGGATGGGCGGGCGGATCATCAACGCGCGGGCGATGGCCACGCGCTGTTGCTGGCCGCCGGAGAGTTCGGTCGGGCGCTTGTGCGCGTGCATCGCCAAACCTACGGCGTCAAGCAGTTCGAGGGCTCGGGCGCGCGTGGCACCATCGGGCTTTGCGCCGCCTAGCAGCGCGGGCATCATCACGTTGTCGATCACGCTGAAGGCGTTGATGAGGTGGTGGAACTGGAACACGAAGCCCAGTGAGCGCCCGCGCAGGGCGGTGCGCTCGGTATCGTTCAAGCTCACGGTGGGGCGGCCTTGCACATGAATTTCGCCGCGGGTGGGCGTGTCGAGCAGGCCGATGAGATTGAGCAGGGTGCTCTTGCCCGAACCCGAGGGGCCGATGAGCGTGGCAAATTCTCCGCCCTGCAGCGTGAGGTCGATGCCGTGCAGCACTTCGACTTCGAGCGGCGTGCCCACGCCATAGGCTTTGCGCAGGCCTTCAAGGCGCAGCACCGGGGGCGGGGATGGGGTGACGGCGCTGGTCATCGCAGGGATCAGACAGTTCGAATGGCCTCGACCGGATCGAGGTGCGAGGCGCGCCGCGCCGGGGCGAAGGCGGCGATGATGCCCGCCAGCGTGGCGATCAGCATGGCCTGCGGCACTAGCCACGGGCTGATGGTGACCGGAAACAGCCGCGGCCCCGAGGTGTTGAACACATACACCAGACTCACCCCGAGCAGCGCGCCGATGGTGGAGCCGATCAGCCCGAGCACGCCGCCCTGAATGAGGAACACCGACATCATGCGCAGCCGGGTGGCGCCCATGGCGCGCAGGATGCCGATTTCGCGCGTGCGCTGCACCACGCTGACCGCCAGCACGCTGGCGATGCCCAGCGCCACCGACAGCGCAATGGACAGGCGGATGATGTTGGTGGACAGCGACTGCGAGCGCAGCGCATTGAGCAACTGGCTGTTGGTCGTCATCCAGCTTTCGGCCTTGACATCGAAGGTGCGGGCGATGCGCGCGGCAATCGCCTGCGCGCTGAACAGATCATGCACGCTCAGGTCGATTTCAGTGGTCGAGCCGGGCAGGCCCAGCAGCGTCTGCGCCTGCTGCAGGCCGAGATAAACCTGGCGCTCGTCCACGTCCCGCACGCCGATGGTGAAAATGCCCGCCACGCGGAATGCCTGCGCCTGACCCGAGGGGCCGGTCAGGCGCAGGGTGTCGCCGATGCTCAGACCGAGATCGGAGGCGAGCCGCGAGCCGATGAGAATTTTTTCCGCGCCCACCGCGAACTGCCCGGCGACGATGTCGGTATTGATGGGAATGATGCGCACATAGCTCGACGGCTCGATGCCGAGGATGGCCACCGCGCGCACCGCATTGCCGCGCTGGGCGAAAGCCGGGCCCGATACCACGGGGGTGGCCGCCTTCACGTCGGGCATGCCGCGGATGGCATGCAGCACCGCGGCGGCGTTGTCGATGCCGCGCAGGCGCTGCGGTCGCGGGTCGATGCGCGACAGATACACCGTATCGGGCGCGGGCGGCGGGGTCAGCGGCGCCAGATCGGGCGCCTTCACCACGATCTGCGGCTGGCTGCCCAGGGTGCGGTTGACGATATTGCCCTGCAGCCCGGTGACCAGCGCGGTGATGAACACGATCACCGCCGAGCCCACGGCGATGCCGATGAGAATGAGCAGCGACTGCGCGCGGCCATCGCGCAAAAACTGCAGGGCGATATTCCAGGACAGGCGCATGGGCGAAGCGGCTCGCGGTCTCAGCGGCCCGGCATGGGCAGATCGTTGCCCGAATCCGCACCGCTTGCGGCCGCGGCAGGCAGGGGCAGGAGTTGCAGTTGCACGCGCTCGCCGGGTTTCACGCTGGCGCTGCCGATGACCGACTCTCCCGACGACAGCCCGGAGACGATCTGCGTGAGCGTGAGCCCGCGCAGCCCGAGCTTGACCTGTTGCGCCTGCGCCCTGCCGCCCCGCAGCACCAGCACCGTGGCCTGATCGCCGTCGATGCGGCGCAAGGCCTCGTTGGGCACGACCAGGGTATTGCGCCGCTGCGCGGTGACGATGTCGGCAGACACCGTCATGTCCTGCTTGAGCCAGGGCGGCGGCGCAGGCACACGCAGGCGCACTTCCAGCGTGCCGGTCGTGCGGTCGACCTGCGGCGCGAGAAAGCTCACCTGCGCGGCGAAGCTGCGGTCGGGGTAGGCGTCCGCCACACACTGCGCCTGCTGCCCGATCTGCAGATTGCCGATGCTTTGTTCGTTGACAGGCAGCAGAATTTCGGTGGCCCCGTCCATCGCCAGAGTGAACAGCGTCTGGCCGGGCGTGACCGTGTCGCCCACCTCCACATTGCGCGCCAGCACCACGCCCGACACCCCGGCGCGCACCACATTGCGCGCATTCACCGCACTGGCGGCGTTGAGCGCGGCTTCGAGCATGCGCTGTTGTGCGCCGCCGGGCGCTACGGCGTTGTAAGCCGCCTGGGCGCTGTCGCGCTGCTGGCGGGCGTTGCGCAGGGCGGTCTGCGCCTGTTCGAGTTGCTGCGCCGAGCCGCCCCCCGCGTCGAACACCCCCTGCGCGCGTTTCATGTCGCGTTCGGCCTGCTCGACCTGCACCTTGGCCTGCGCCAGCGCGGCGGCGGCCTGCGGGCGCGACTGTTCGATCAACTGGCGCAAGGCGGCGCGCGCCTGGTCGAGCTGGGCCGAGGTCTGATCGGCGCGCAGTTCGAGCAAGATCTGCCCGGCCTTGACGTGCTCGCCGCGATCAACCAGCCGCTTCACCACCGTGCCGGTGATTTCGCTCGCCACCTGCACTCTGGACGGGGTGATCACATAGCCGGTGGCCACCACGTTTTGCACCAGATTGCGGGTTTCGATCTTGTAGCCAGAGACTTCCGGCGGACGGCTGCGCCACCACAGCACGGCAGCCGCAATGGCCAGCGCGAGCAGCACCCAAAGCAGGCGCTGCCAGGGAAATCGGTAGGTTTTGGGTGTGGCGGGCATGAGTTGAACGGCGGAGATTTTCGACGCCCGGAGTCGAGTCCGGGCGAAAGTTGAGCATCATAGAGAGGAGACAGGTGTCGCGCCGCGGGTTTGCGATACTGCCGCAGGCGCTGTTGCGCTGCGACAAAGTGCGGAACCGTTTTGAGCCGACAAAACGCCCGCGCTTGCCAGCAAGCGCCCGATCTGCTTCAATGAACACCTTCAGACGCAAACAGCCATGATCGCAAACCGCCTCTTTTTTGGTTTTTGGTATTTCTCGCACCGCACCGGCGGAGGGAGAGGCTGAAGCGCGACTGAATACCGCAGCCCACAAATCCTCGAAAACCGCCGGCAAAGCCCGGCGGTTTTTTTTCGGCCGTCGGGTGGCGAAAAATCCCATGTTCGATCTATCCGCAGTCCGTGAATCCGCCGCGCTTTCAGCGGCTTCCATGCCCGCCATGCCCGCAGGAGAGCTTCCGATGCCGTCCAAATCCGCCGCAGAGACCTTGCACAAACCGCAGGAGGACAAGACCTCCCGCACCGACAACGCCCGCATCAAGCACATCGTGCCCCTGCCTCCGCCCGAGCATCTGATCCGCTTCTTTCCCATCGCCGATACCCCGGTGGAAGCGCTGGTGGCCGATACCCGGCAAGCGGTGCATCGCATCCTCCACGGCGAGGACGACCGTCTGCTGCTCATCATCGGCCCGTGCTCGATCCACGATCCCAAGGCGGCGCTCGACTACGCCCAGCGGCTGGCTGTGTTGCGCAAGCAACATGCGGGCGAGATGGAAATCGTCATGCGGGTGTATTTCGAGAAACCGCGCACCACGGTGGGCTGGAAGGGGCTGATCAACGATCCCTACCTGGACGAGAGTTTCCGCATCGACGAAGGGCTGCGCATCGCCCGCGAGGTGCTGATCGACATCAATCGTCTGGGCGTGCCTGCGGGCAGCGAATTCCTCGACGTGATTTCGCCGCAATACATCGCCGATCTCATCTCGTGGGGCGCCATCGGCGCGCGCACCACCGAAAGCCAGGTGCACCGCGAGCTGGCTTCGGGGCTGTCGGCGCCGATCGGGTTCAAGAACGGCACCGACGGCAGTCTGCGCATCGCCATCGACGCGATCCACGCCGCACGTCGGCCGCATTCCTTTTTGTCAGTGCACAAGAACGGTCAGGTGGCCATCGTGCAGACCCGTGGCAATAAAGATACCCACGTCATTCTGCGCGGCGGCAAGACGCCGAACTACGACGCCGCCAGCGTGCGCGAGGCCTGCGCTGCGCTGGAGGAGGCCAAGCTCGACTGCCGCCTGATGATCGACTGCTCGCACGCCAACAGCGCCAAGCAGCACATGCGCCAGCTCGATGTGGCGCGCGACATTGCCGCGCAACTGGCGGCGGGCGAGCCTTGCATTTTCGGCGTCATGGCCGAGAGCCATCTGCACGGCGGGGCGCAGAAATTCACCGCAGGCAAGGACGACCCGTCCAAGCTGCAGTACGGCCAGAGCATCACCGATCCCTGCCTGCCGTGGGACGATTCGGTCGAGTTGATGCAGGTGTTGGCCGACGGCGTGAAGGCGCGTCGCAAGCACAAGTCGGCGAAGTAAGCTTTTGCTTTGTCATGCAACCGTAGGAGACCCCATGCCCGCCATCCGTATCGACCTTTTCGAGGGCCGCAGCCCCGAGGTGAAAAAACAACTCGTCGAAAACATCACGCAGGCTGTGGTGGATACGCTCAAGTGTTCGCCCGACGCGGTGGACATCATTCTCAACGAAGTGCCCAAGTCGCACTGGGCCACCGGCGGCAAGCTGTGGAGCGAGCCGCGCGAGTGAGCGTCCAGTTTCAGACGGGAGCGCCACATGGCGGGTTATAAGTGGTTCGAGTCGCTGATGGAGCAGGCCAACAGGCTGCTTCATGTGTTCATGGCCGTGGTGCTGCTCGTGGCCAGCCTGCTGCTGATCTGGCAGTTCGGGCAGGACGTGGGGCAGACCGTGCGCTCCGGCGCGGTGGCGCAGGGGTTTTTGCATGCGCTGGGCAATCTGTTCATCCTCTGGGTGCTGTCGTCGCTGATTTCCGCCGAAATCCGCTACATGCGCACCGGCAATTTTTCGGTGCTTGTGTTCATCGAGGCCGCACTCATCACTTTGTTGCGACAGCTCATCATCATTCCGGTCGAGAGCCAGGGGCAGTTGCAGAACTGGGCCTGGACCTACGGCCTGATCACCGCAGCGATCGTGGCGGTGGGCATCACTTACTTTCTGGTGCGCCGGGTGATGCCGGGCGAGCAGGGAGCAGACCCCGGAAGTTGATTGCTTGCCGAAAAGTACTGAATCTTTCGCTTTTTTCTTCCATTCACTTCCTGCCATCTCATCAATAGACTCATGGCCTGAAATGCCCCGCATCGTTTGCCGGGCGCCCCAACGAGGAGAGGGAATCATGGCCAGGATGCGTGCGGTGGATGCCGCGGTTTTAGTGCTCGAAAAAGAAGGCGTGCATCAGGCCTTCGGCGTGCCGGGTGCGGCGATCAACCCGCTGTATTCCGCGCTCCGCAACAACGGCCACATCGCGCATGTGCTGGCGCGCCATGTCGAGGCGGCGTCGCATATGGCTGAGGGCTACACCCGCACCGCGCCGGGCCATATTGGCGTGTGCATCGGCACTTCCGGCCCGGCGGGTACCGACATGATCACCGGGCTGTATTCGGCCATTGCCGACTCCATTCCCATTCTGTGCATCACCGGCCAGGCCCCGCGCGCGCGGCTGTACAAGGAAGACTTTCAGGCGGTGGATATCGAGTCCATTGCTAAGCCGGTGTGCAAGTGGGCGGTCACCGTGCGCGAGCCCGCGCTGGTGCCGCAAGTGTTTCAGCAGGCGTTCCATGTGATGCGCTCGGGCCGTCCCGGGCCGGTGCTGATCGATCTGCCGCTGGACGTGCAGCTCGCCGAAATCGAATTCGATCCCGACACCTACGCGCCGCTGGCGGTGTACAAGCCCGCGGCCACGCGGGCGCAGATCGAAAAGGCGCTGGACATGCTCGAAGCGTCCGAGCATCCGCTGATCGTCGCCGGCGGCGGCGTGATCAATGCCGATGCCGCCGATCTGCTGGTGCAATTCGCCGAGCTGACCGGCGTGCCGGTGATTCCTACGCTAATGGGCTGGGGCGCCATTGGCGACAGCCACCCGCTGATGGCGGGCATGGTCGGTCTGCAAACCTCGCACCGCGGCGGCAACGCCAACCTGCTGGCTTCCGACCTGGTGCTGGGCATCGGCAACCGCTGGGCCAATCGCCACACCGGCTCGCCCGAGGTGTATGCCAAGGGCCGCAAGATTGTGCATGTGGACATCGAGCCCACGCAGATCGGCCGGGTGTTCATGCCCGATTTCGGCATCGTCTCCGACGCCAAGGCGGCGCTCGAACTGTTCATTGCCGTGGCGCGCGAGCGCAAGGCGGCGGGCAAGCTCAAAGACCGCAGCGTCTGGGCGAACGCCTGCCGCGAGCGCGTGCAGACTCTGTTGCGCAAGTGGGACTACGACCAGATTCCCATCAAGCCCCACCGCGTTTACAAGGAGATGGTCGAGTTTTTCGACGCCAACACGCGCTACGTCACCACCATCGGCCTGTCGCAAATCGCGGCGGCGCAGTTGCTCAAGGTGGAAAAGCCGCGCCACTGGATCAACGCCGGCCAGGCGGGCCCGCTGGGCTGGACCCTGCCCGCCGCACTGGGCGTGCGCGTGGCCGATCCGACCGCGGACGTGGTGGCCATTTCCGGCGATTACGACTTCCAGTTTCTCATCGAGGAACTGGCAGTGGGCGCGCAGTTCAAGCTGCCCTACATCCACATCGTGGTCAATAACTCCTACCTCGGCCTCATCCGCCAGGGCCAGCGCCAGTTCGATATGGACTACTGCGTGCAGCTCTCGTTCGACAATGTCAACTCGCCCGAGGTGGGCGGTTACGGCGTCGACTTCGTCAAGGTGACCGAAGGGCTGGGCTGCAAGGCCGTTCGCGTGTTCGACCCCAACCAGATTCAGCCGGCGCTGGCGCAGGCCCGGCAGTGGATGAAGGAGTTTGCCGTGCCCGTGGTGGTTGAAATCATTCTGGAGCGCGTGACCAATATCTCCATGGGTGGTGAAATCGACGCCATCACCGAATTCGATCCTGTGATTGATCTCGTTCCTGCTTAAGGCCTGAACCATGCCCCAATTTGCCGCCAATCTCACCATGCTCTTCACCGAAGAGCCTTTCATCGACCGTTTTGAAGCCGCCGCCAAAGCCGGTTTCAAGGCGGTGGAATTCCTCTTTCCCTACGCCCACACCGCGCAGCAGGTGCGCAACGCCGCGCTGGAGGCCGGTGTGCAGATCGTGCTGCACAACCTGCCCGCCGGCGACTGGGATGCGGGCGAGCGCGGCATCGCCTGCCTGCCCGACCGGGTGAATGAATTCCGCGAGGGCGTGGGCAAGGCCATCGAATACGCCACAGCGCTGGGCGTCACCCAAGTCAACTGTCTGGCGGGCAAGGCCCCGGCGGGCGCCGACCCTGCCGTGCTGCGGGCCACCTTCGTCGAGAACCTGCGTTACGCCGCGGGGCAACTTGGCGCCCACGGCATCCGTCTGCTGATCGAGCCGATCAACACCTTCGACATTCCCGGTTTTTACCTGCACGGCACGGCGCAGGCGCTGGCCCTCATGGACGAGGTGGGCAGCGACAACCTGTTCCTGCAATACGACATCTATCACATGCAGCGCATGGAAGGCGAGCTGGCGGCGACGATGCAAAAGCACCTGCCGCGCATCGGCCACATCCAGCTGGCCGACAACCCCGGGCGCAACGAGCCGGGCACCGGCGAGATCAACTACGCCTTCCTGTTCCAGCATCTCGACCGTATCGGCTATACCGGCCACATCGGCTGCGAATACAAGCCCAAGACCACCACCACGGCAGGTCTGGGATGGCTGGCCGGGCTGTAAACCAAACCACACGTTCACAACAAAACGGAGATCGACATGGCAACACTGGGATTCATCGGACTGGGCATCATGGGCACGCCCATGGCGGGGCATCTGCTCGCGGGCGGGCATACGCTCTACGTCCACACCCGCAGCAAAGTGCCGCAAGCCCTGCTCGACGCGGGCGCGCGCGCCTGCGCCAGCAACGCCGAAGTGGCGCAGAAGGCCGACATCATTTTCACCATGGTGCCCGACACGCCCGATGTGCAGCAGGTGCTGTTCGCCGATGACGGCGTGGCCCAGGGGCTGACGCCGGGCAAGATCGTGGTCGACATGAGCTCCATCGGCCCGATGGAAACCAAGGACTTTGCCCGGAGAATCAGTGAGCTGGGTTGCGACTATCTCGATGCGCCGGTCTCCGGCGGCGAGGTCGGCGCCAAGGCCGCGAGCCTGACCATCATGGTCGGCGGCAGGCGGGACGTGTTCGACAAGGTCGAGCCCCTGTTCAAGCTCATGGGCAAGAACATCACCCTGGTGGGCGGCAATGGCGACGGCCAGACCTGCAAGGTGGCCAACCAGATCATCGTCGCGCTCAACATTCAGGCCGTAGCCGAAGCGCTGCTGTTCGCCAGCAAGGCCGGGGCCGACCCGGCCAAGGTGCGTCAGGCGCTGATGGGCGGCTTCGCGGCGTCGCGCATTCTCGAAGTGCACGGCGAGCGCATGGTCAAGCGCACCTTCCAGCCGGGCTTCCGCATCAACCTGCACCAGAAAGACCTGAACCTGGCGCTGTCGGGCGCGAAACAACTCGGCGTCGCGCTGCCCAACACGGCCGTGGCGCAGCAACTCATGTCGGCCTGCGCCGCCAACGGCATGGACGGGCTCGATCACTCCGCGCTGTGCCGTGCGGTGGAGCTGATGAGCCACCACACCATTGCGCCGGACGCCTGAGAGGGTGTGAACAAATCCGCCATGCCCGCTCATCGCGCCCAAATCGTCCC
>DYKQ01000087.1 GCA_020722545.1 Thiomonas intermedia
CCGTAAGGCTGTGCTCGATGCGGTGCGCAAATTGCCCCCCTGAGAGCGCCCCCAGACCTGCCGCTGCGCGTCAGGCCCCCCGAGGGGGATGAGGCCCGCGGCTCCAAGCTGCCCTGCGGCAGCTTGGACGGAGCCGAATCCGAGCGGCTTGCAAGCCGCGAGGCGGGCAAGAAACACTTGGGGCGGCCCTGCGTTTTCTCATGATCTTCAGGCGCAGGCTGGCAGACGCGAATGAACGCAGCGCTCAAGGAGTGGCTGAAAACGCATTCCCTGTCATAGCCGCCGCCACTGGAATTAGCGCTGGCTCAGCGCATTGCCCACCAGCTTGGAGGTGATGTCCACGATCTGGATCATGCGGTCGTAGGCCATGCGGGTGGGGCCGATCACGCCCAGGGTGCCGATGACCTTGCCGTCGGCGGCATAGGGCGCGGTGATCACCGACAGTTCCTCGAAGGGCGCGGCCTCGCTTTCGCCGCCAATGTAGATGCGCACCCCGTCAGCGCGCGCCGAGGCCTCCATCAGCTTGAGCAGTTGCGCTTTCTGTTCGAACAGATCGAAGAGCTGCCGCAGCTTGTCGAGATTTCCCGCCAGATCGACCACACCGAGCAACTGTTGCTGCCCGGCGACGACCACCTGGTCCTGGCTTTCGGTCAGCGCCTGGCTGCCGACCTGCACCCCGGCCTGCATCAGGGCGACGAGTTCGGATCGGAGGTGCTCGACCTCGCCGCCGAGTTTTTTCGCGACCTCCTCGAAACTCATCCCGGAAAAATGGGTGTTCAGGTAGTTGGTCGCGGCGTTGAGATCGCTCTGGCTGGCTGGATGCGGCCAGTGCAGCATGCGGTTTTGCACATCGCCCTCTGGGCTGACGATGATGAGCAGGATGCGGTGTTCGCCCAGCCGCAGGAATTCGATGTGGCGGAACACGCCAGAACGCTGCGGCGCCAGCACCACGCCGACGAACTGCGACAGGCTGGACATGAGCTGCGCGGCGCGCGCCATGACCTGCTGCGGCGGCGCGGTGTCGATCTGCTGCTGCAGCGCATGCTCGATGGCGTCGCCCCGCTGTGGATGGGCGGTCAGCATGGCATCGACGAACACCCGGTAGCCGCGCGGCGTGGGAATGCGCCCCGCCGAGGTGTGCGGGCTGGCGATCAGCCCCATGTCTTCCAGATCGGCCATGACATTGCGGATGGTCGCCGCCGACAGCTCCAGCCCGGACGCCCTCGAGAGGGTGCGCGAACCCACCGGCTGACCATCGGCGATATAGCGTTCGATCAGGGTCTTGAGCAGCAGGCGGGAGCGTTCGTCCATGTCCCGATTTTAGAGAGCCCCCAGACCTTCTGCTGCGCGTCAGGTCCCCCGAGGGGGTGAGAAACACTTGGGGCGGCCCGGCGTGTTTCTCAGAAGCGCGCCGCCCCGGGGCTGCGAATCGCGGCACAGGCCATGTTGCTGTGCTGTAATTTGCAAGCTTTTTGTGTCCCCGTCTTTTCTTGGCCGTTGCCTTCGAATCGTTCAATCTCACCGAGACCTCATGCCGCAAGCCGTGTTCCAGCAAGTCCTGCTGATCGGAAAGTACCAGGCGCCGCAGGCGCAGCGTCTGCTGGGCGAAATTGCGGCGCGCCTGAGCCGCGCCGGAGTGGAGGTGTGCGTCGGCGAGCTTACCGCGCAGCACACCGAGTTGCCGTATCCCGTGATGAGCAGCAGCGATCTGGCCGAACGCACGGCGCAGGGCGGTTGGGTGGCGGTGGTGCTGGGCGGCGATGGCACCATGCTGGGTGCGGCGCGCAGGCTGGCGCCTTTGCGTGTGCCGCTGGTAGGCATCAACGCCGGGCGGCTGGGCTTCATGACCGACATTGCCGACAGCGCCTGGGAAGAGGCGATCGACGGTCTGATGGCCGGCGACTTCGAGCGCGAGGAGCGCGCCATGCTCAGCGGCGCGGTGGAGCGTGCGGGGCGGACCATTTTCAACGCCATTGCGGTGAATGACGTGGTGGTCAACCGCAACGGCGCGTCGGGGCTGGTGGAGCTGAAGGTGGAGGTGGACGGGCGCTTCATGTACGTGCAGCGGGCAGACGGCCTGATCGTCGCCACGCCCACCGGTTCCACAGCCTATGCGCTGTCGGCCTACGGGCCCATTCTGCACCCCAGCGTGGACGGTGTGGTGCTGGTGCCGATTGCGCCGCATACCCTGTCGAATCGCCCCATCGTGCTGCCGGGCGGCGCCGAGATCGTGATCGAGGTCGTCACGCCGCGCGACGTGAGCGTGAACTTCGACATGCAGAGCTATGCCGAGCTGATCGGCGGCGACCGCATCCGCATCGGGCAGGCGCCGCATCGCTGCGTGTTTCTCCACCCGCCGGGCTGGAGCTATTTCTCCACCCTGCGCCGAAAACTTCATTGGCATGAAGCGCCCGATGAATCCTGAACATCTGCGTCTTTTCGCCTGAGCCATGCTGCTGCATCTGCATTTGCGCGACTTTGTCATCGTTCCCGAGCTCGATATCGATCTGGCGGGGGGCTTCACCGTGCTCACCGGTGAAACCGGCGCGGGCAAATCCATCCTGATCGACGCGCTCAAGCTGGCGCTGGGCGAGCGCGCCGACAGCAGCGTGGTGCGCGCGGGGGCGCAGCGCGCGGAGATCAGCGCCGAGTTCAGCCTGAACCCGCCGCTGGCCGCGTGGCTGGACGAGCAGGGATTCGCCGCCGAGGCCGACACGCTGCTGCTGCGCCGCGTGATCGACGCGCAGGGCAAGTCGCGCGGCTTTCTCAACGGCAGCCCGGCCACCGCCGCGCAGCTCAAGGCAGCCGGGGAATGGCTGGTGGACATTCATGGGCAGCACGCCTATCAGGGGCTGGTGCGGCGCGAAGTCGTCACGCACCTGCTCGATGGCTACGCCGGGGCGCAAGACGAAGCCCGGGCCGTCGCGCTCGCCTGGGCCCAGTGGCGCGATGCCGATGCGGCCTTGCAGCAGGCCAGGAGCGACGTCGGTGCGCTGGCGGAAGAACGTGAGCGCCTGCAGTGGCAGTGCGAGGAACTCGATCGCCTGCGTCCCGCCGAGGGCGAGTGGGCCACGCTGGAGGGCGAACACAAGCGACTGGCGCATGTCAGCAGCCTGCTCGAAGACTTCGCTCTGGCGCAGGGTGCGCTTGACGGCGAGGACGTGAGTGCGCTGTCCTTGCTGGCGCAGGCGCAGCAGGCGCTGGAGCGGGCGGCGCAGGTCGATGCCGGGCTGCAGCCGCTGGCGCAGCAGATCGACGCGGCGCAAACCAGCCTGAGCGATCTCAGCCACGAGCTGCGCCGCCTGGCCGAACGCACCGAGGCCGACCCGCAGCGCCTGGCCGAACTCGACGCCCGACTCTCGGGCTGGATGAATCTCGCGCGCAAGCATCGCGTGGCGGCGGCCGACCTGCCGCAGACCCATCACGCCCTGCGCGACAAACTCCAGCAGCTCGACCGCAGTATCGACCTGCCCGCGCTGGAAAGCGCCGAACAGGCCGCGCAGGCCGCGCTGCAGAAGGCGGCGGCCAAGCTCAGCGCCAAACGCCGCAAGGCCGCGCAGCAACTGGCCAAAGCGGTGCAGGCGGCCATGCAGGAACTGGGCATGCCCGGCGGGCGCTTCGACGTGGCGCTCACCCCGCTCGATGTCGTGGGCGCGCGCGGGGCCGAGGCGGTGGAACTGCAGGTGGCGGCGCACCCCGGCGCGGAGCTGCGGGCGCTGGGCAAGGTGGCCAGCGGCGGCGAGCTGTCGCGCATCGCCCTGGCCGTCGCCGTGACCACCAGCGCCCTGCAAGACACCGAAACCCTGATTTTCGACGAGGTGGACGCAGGCATCGGCGGCGCCGTGGCGCAGACCGTGGGACGGCTGCTGCGCCGCCTGGGGGGCGACCGGCAGGTGCTGGCCGTCACCCATCTGGCGCAGGTGGCCGCTTGCGCGCAGCAGCATTTCGCGGTGCGCAAGCACAGCACGGACGGGCAGACCGCCAGCCTGCTCGACGCGCTCGACCCGTCACAACGGCGTAGCGAAATCGCCCGTATGCTGGGCGGCAACGCGCAATCGAGCGCCGCGCTGGAACATGCCAGCGAGCTGCTCGCAGCTTGCGAAACCCCGTCCCTGGAAACCCGATGAGCCCGTCTGAAACCGCCGCTGTCCCCACGCCTGCCGATGCGCGATCGACCCACCAGCTCGTGCTGATTTCCGGGCTGTCCGGCTCCGGCAAGTCGGTGGCGCTGACCGCGCTGGAAGACTCCGGCTATTACTGCGTGGACAACCTGCCGCCGCAACTCATCACCCCGCTGGTCGAACAGACCCGCGCTTCGGGGCAAAAGCGCGTGGCCGTCGCGGTGGACGCGCGCAGCGCCGAGTCGCTGGCCGACGTGCCGGGTTTGCTCGAAAACCTGCGCAGCTGCTGCGAGGTGCACGCGATCTATCTCGACTGCGCCACCGACACGCTGGTGCAGCGGTTTTCGGAAACCCGCCGCCGCCATCCGCTCACCAGCCGCGTGACCGCGCAGCAGATCGGCAACCCTGCTGCCGCCCGCGGCGAGGGCTACGCCAACGCGCTGATCGAATCCATCGAGATGGAGCGCGAACTGCTGCGCCCGGTGGCCGAGATCGGCCTGCACATCGACACCAGCCAGATGAAGGCCGCGCAACTGCGCGACTGGATCAAGCGGGCCGTGCGGGTGCAGGCCAGTCAGATGGTGGTGCTGTTCGAGTCGTTCGCGTTCAAGCGCGGCGTGCCGCTCGACGCCGACTATGTGTTCGACGTGCGCATGCTGCCCAACCCGCACTACGACCCGGTGCTGCGGCCGCTGACCGGGCGCGACGCCCCCGTGGCCGAATTTCTGCTGCGCCAGCCCGAGGTGCTGCAGATGCAGGCCGACATCAGCGGGTTTTTGCAGCGCTGGCTGCCCAAGCTGGCCGCCGATCACCGCAGCTATGTCGGCGTGGCCATCGGCTGTACCGGCGGGCAGCATCGTTCGGTGTTTCTGAGCGAACAACTCAGCCGCGCGTTCGCTAGCCAGTACACCGTACTGCTGCGTCACCGCGAGCTGGGCTTGACGGGAGCCAGCGAGCAGTGACCCGCGTCCGCCGCCGGGCCGTTGCCCAGCGCGAGGGGAGGCGGTTCGGCAAACCGGTCGTGCGGCATGCTCACGCGCCAGTCCAGCACCAGCAGCAAGACCACAGCGGCCCAGAACAGGGCGACGGCCCAGGATAATTTGCGTTTCATCGAGAGTTTGCGGGGGCTTTTTCGCGGCCCGGATAAAAGGCACGGGGGCGCGCGTCCAGCAGCAGCGTGCTGGGGTGGCCGAGATCGTGCGCCACCTCGGGTCGGGTGGCGAGCAGGGCGTCGTCGAGTTGCGGGGTGAACGCGCTGGGCGTCGGCGCGGGCGTAGGCTGGCGGGTGAGCGGCAGTGCGGCGGCCTGCCAGGCGGTCATGCCGCCGTTGAGAATGGCGAGGCGCTGCAATCCCAGCCATTTGAGCGTCTAGTAAACGCGGGCGGGCGCGCCGAAATCGCTGGGGTCATCCCCGCTGGCGACGAGTACCACGGGGGTTTCGGCGCTCAGGCCCAGTCGTCGCACGAGAGCGGTGAACCGAGGCAGCGGCAGGAGTTGGCCCGGATTGTTCGAGGGGCCGCGCCAGTCGGCATAGGGCGCGGCAAGCGCTCCGGGAATGTGCGCCACGCCGGTCGCTGCCGCATCGTCGCGAAGGTCGATGATGCGCACCTGCGTCTGTTGAGTGGCCAGGGCTTGCGCCGAGATCAGCGGGCCGAAAGCCTGCGTCGTGCCCGGCGCTGATGGCGCTGCGCTGACGCCTTGTTGCAAGGCCCAGGCGGCGAGCAGCCAGACCAGGGCGCAGATGCGGCAAAGACGTGACCAGACGGAACGGCGAGGGAGGTGAAAAGAAGGGGCGGGGGGCGGTGTGTTCATGCAGGGCATTCTGGAAGTCCGGCGGCGAAAACGGAAATACAGAGTTGTCATGCGCATCCAACCGCAAGGCATATGCGGTCTGCCATGCATGCCGGACAAGGTGCTCTGCGCAGTGCTAATCTGTTCGCCCATACCCATCGCAGAGTGGAACCCATCATGCACGCTCGAAGCCATCCAGACCAGGTTACGAATCCGGCGCCGGGAGTCCGTCATGGCTGACCCCGCCCAGGCGGGTCGCCCCAGCGCCGAGTGGATCGACCAGCTTCCGGCCTGTGTGGTGATGCTGGTGGGCGATGCCGTGCGTTACGCCAACCCCGCAGCGCTGCGGTTGCTGCGGCGACCCAGCCGGATGACGTCATCGGGCGCGAGGTCGATGTCTTCATTCATCCGCTCGACCTGCACCGCGTGCTGGCGCGGCTGCGTCACGCCGAGGGCGGCGGCATCAACCCGGTCACTGAAATTCGCGCCTACGCCTGCGACGGCCAGCCGCTGATGCTGGCCATGAGCAGCGCCATCGTGGTGGTGGACGATGAACGCGCGGTGCTGGCGACCTTTCTCGACATGACCGAGCGCGCCGCGATGGAGCAGCGCCTGCGCCAGACCGACGAAGACTTCCAGCGCATGATGAACACCATGCAGGATGTGTTCTACCGCACCGACGCGCAGGGCATCACCCGCTACGTCTGCCCGGCGGTGAAGAACGTGCTGGGCTACACCGCCGAGGAAATCATCGGCCTGCCCGCTGCCGCCTTCTATCCCGATCCCTCGGAGCGCGACGCCTTGGTGGCCGAGATCCGCAAGCACGGTGCGGTGCGCGATTTTCCGGGGCGCATGCGGCGCAAGGATGGGGTGATCATCGACATCTCCATCAGCACCCAGGCCTTGCGCGACGAGCAGGGCAACTACGCCGGGGTCGAAGGCATCTGGCGCGACATCAGCGAGCGCAAGGCGCTGGAGCGTCGGCTCGAACATCTGGCGACCTTCGACAGCCTGACCGGCATCCACAACCGCTCCAGCATTCTGGGCATTCTCGAGCGGTTGTTGCAGCGCAAGGCGCCGCTGTCGGTGCTGTTGCTCGATCTCGACTATTTCAAGCGCATCAACGATGACTTCGGCCACGCTGCGGGCGACCGGGTGCTGTGTCGCTTCGTCCAGATCATCGAGGGCGAAAAGCGCAGCCGCGATTTTTTCGGACGGCTGGGCGGCGAAGAATTTCTGTTGATTCTCGACGGCGCGGACGAGGCCGAGGCGGGGCAGATCGCCGAGCGCCTGCGCGCCGCGGTCAGCGCCGAGGCCATCGCCTTGGCCGAGGGCGAGGCGGTGGCGCTTACCGTCAGCATCGGCATGACGCAGTCGCGCTCAGATGATCTGCGTACCGCCGACGTGCTGGTGCGCGCCGACCGGGCGCTCTACCGCGCCAAGCAGGGCGGGCGCAATCAGGTTTGTGCGTAGATCAATATTCGTTCTTCACCCCGCCGGCCAGGGCGACAAAGGCCCGCGCGGCGACGGCCACGAACGGCCGCAGCCACCACGGCGCCCGCGTGCGCAGGCGGTCGGGCGTGTTGATCGGCAGCGACTGCGCGAGCTGGCTTTCGATATGCGCGGCCAGCTCCAGCGCGAAGGCGCGGTCGCGCACGACGAGATTGGCTTCGAGATTGACCAGCAGTGACAGCGGGTCGATGTTGGAGCTGCCGACCGTGGCCCAGTCGTCGTCCACTACGGCGACCTTGGCGTGCAGGTAGGCGGGGGTGTATTCATAGATATGCACCCCGGCGCGCAGCATTTCGCCGTAGAGTGCGCGCGCCGCCCAGGCTGCCATGCGGTAATCGATGCGGCCTTGCATCAGCAGCTCGACGCGCACCCCGCGCGCAGCCGCGTTTTTCAAGGCTTGGCGAAACTCCAGCCCCGGATAAAAGTAGGGGCTGACGATGAGCACGCGGTTGCGGGCGCGGTTGATGGCGCGGATGTAGCTGTGCTCGATGGCGCGGCGTTGCGAGAAGTTGTCGCGCACCACCAGCGCGGCCAGGCTTTGCGCGAGGGTCTGCGGGGTGGGGCGGGGTGCGGGTGTGCGGGGCGCGGGCGCCGTGGCGCCGTGCGGCAGTGGTGCGCCGTCTTCGTCGGCTACGGGCATGTCGCTGCCCCAGTCCAGCAGTTCCTGCCAGTAGGCGCGGCGGTTGGGCGAGGTGTCGAACACGCCGGGGCCGGGCAGTTTGCGCAGGCGGCGCTGCAGGCTGCCGGTGAGCACCGTGCGCAGCCATAGTCGCTGCATGACCCACTGCGTCTGCCGCGCGAGATGGCCGTGGTATTGCACCGCATAGTCGAGCCGGGGCTGCGCGCTCCAGCCGTGGTGAATGTCGAGCCGGTCGTCAATGAGGTTGATGCCGCCGATGAAGGCGGTGCGCGCATCGACCACGCACAGCTTGCGGTGCAGCCGCCGCCAGCGACCCCGCTGCACCACGTCGGGCCAGAGGCGCCAGGGGCGAAACACCATGAACTCCGCCCCGGCTTCGGTGAAGCGGCTGGAAAGCGCCTCGACACTGCGGCCTGAGCCCAGCCCGTCCACCAGCACCCGCACCTGCACGCCGCGCCGCGCGGCGTCGCACAGCGCGCTGGCGAGAGTCATCGCGGCCTCGTCGGTATGAAAGATGTACGTTTGCAGCCAGATGCTTTCGCGGGCCTGCTCGATGGCCTGCTGCATGGCCGGAAACAGCGCGCTGCCGTAGGGCAGCAGCCGCGGGGCGGCGCCACCGGTCCAGCGCAGCGGTTCATCGAGGGGGTGGGGCAGCGTATCGACGGGCAAGGACGGGGCGGGCAAGGGGCAGCGCTCGGGCTACGCGCTCACGCGGCGATGGGCGCAGACGCAGCGGCGGCCGGGTCGGGCAGGGGCGACTCGGGGCAGTCTGGCAGGTCGCAGCGCAGCGAGGCCAGCAGCGGCGCGTGGTCGGACAGCCGGGCCCAGGCGCGGCCCCAGCCCAGGCCGATTTCGCTGGCACTCAGACCGCGGGCGTAGATGCGGTCGAGCGGCATCAGCGGCAGCCGCGCGGGATAGGTGCGCACGCGCTTGCGCCACGAGGTCTTGCCATTGGTCTTGAGCGGCGGCTCGCTCACATCGACCAGGCCTTGCTGCAACAACTGCGGGCCGATGCGGCCGTGCCAGTCGTTGAAATCGCCGGCGACGATGAGCGCCGCCTGCGCGGGCACCTGCGCCGCGATGTAGTCGAGCAGGCGATCGGTCTGGCGCTGTCGGCTGGCCGCAAACAGCCCGAAATGCACCACGATGCAGTGCAGCGGCCCGCCCTTGGGCAGCGCCACCTGCACGTGCAACAGGCCGCGTTGCTCGAAGCGGTGGTCCGATACATCGCAGTGGGCGATGTCGATGATGGGATAGCGCGACAACAGCGCATTGCCATGTTCGCCATGCCGGGTGCAGGCATTGGTGCGGTAGGCCGCGTGCATGTTCAGCGCCTGCGCCAGAAAGTCGTGCTGCGGCAGCGCGGGCCAGCCGCTCAGGCGACGCGCGTTGCGCTGATGCAGAAACTGCACCTCCTGCAGAAAAACCAGATCGGGCTGCAGCCCCTGCAGCGCCGTCTGCAACTCCAGAATGCTGGCGCGCTTGGCCGGGCCGTGGCCGAGCACGCCTTTGTGGATGTTGTAGGAGGCGACGCGCAGTTCCATGACCGGGCCTGTTCAGCGGGAAGGAAAACGCCGCGGCAACTGGCGGATGGCCTCGGCGTTTGAGGCCGAAAAGCAGCGCTTGGCCGCCTCCTGCCACGGCAGCCAGACCCATGCGCGGTGTTCGCGCGCAGCCAGGGTGACGGGAGTGCCTGCGGGCACTTCGAGGCTGAACACATGCTCGGTGTTTTTCCAGATGCCCGCCGGGTAGCGATGCCGCCACAGCGGATAGATTTCGTACACATTGGCCAGCCGCCAATCGCGCAGTGCGGATGACGGCACGGCGCTGCCGCCCACCTGGATGCCGGTTTCTTCGGCCACTTCGCGCAGGGCGGTGTCCATCAGAGGTTCGCCGGGGGCGTCGATGCTGCCCGTCACGCTTTGCCAGAAGCCGGGTTGCAGCGCACGCTCGATCAGCAGCACATCGAGCGCGGGAGTGTGAATCACCACCAGCACCGAGACCGGAATCTTGCGTCCGGTATCGGACGGGGCGAGGGGGGACGGAGTCGTTGCATCCATGACCTGCATCTTAAGGAAGTCAGGCCCCAAACGCTCATGAGAAAACGCCGGGCCGCCCCAAGTTTTCTCATCCCCCTCGGGGGGCCTGACGCGAACGCGGCAGGTCTGGGGGCGCTCTCTTGCCGTGCCCTCGTTTCTTGCGGCCTTTGCGCAAAAACCAAAGCCCCGGCGGGCCGGGGCTTTGGACTTCAGGCAACGGGGAGCTCCCGTTGATGAATTACAGCGTCTTCTTGGAGAAGTACCAGTCAGTCACTTCCATGCCTTGCGCGGCGCCCTTGCTCACGCGCTCTTCCGCGGCGGCGCTGGTCTTCGGCGGGGGCACGATGACCTTGTCGCCCGGGCGCCAGGCTTCCGGCGTGGCCACGCCGTGCTTGTCGCTGGTCTGCAGGGCTTGCAGCAGGCGAACGAACTCGTTGATCGAGCGGCCGTTGCTCATCGGGTAGTACACCATGGCGCGCAGGATGCCGTTGGGGTCGATGAAGAAGGTGGCGCGCACGGCCTGAGTGTCGGCGGCGCCGGGGTGGATCATGCCGTAGGCACGGGCCACGTCCATTTTCAGGTCTTCGATGATGGGGAAGGGAATGTCCACGCCGAAGTGTTGCTTGATCGAGCGCACCCAGGCCAGGTGGGCGAAGATGGAGTCGATCGACAGGCCGAGCAGCTCGCAGTTCATCGACTTGAAGGTTTCCGCTTCACGGGCGAAGCCCATGAACTCGGTGGTGCACACCGGGGTGAAGTCGGCCGGGTGCGAGAACAGGATCAGCCACTTGCCCTTGTAGTCGGCCAGGGTGCGGGTGCCGTGGGTGGTGACGGCGGCGAAATGGGGCGCGGGCTCGTTGAGACGGGGCAGGCCGAAATTTTCAGTGGTTTGTTCCATGGTTGAGGTCCTTGTGGTGGGAAAAAACATCCGGCGGGTGTGCCGTTGAGAAAGAAGTCTAGGGAAAACCCGAAAATTGATCCAATCGATTGTCACAATCGAACAGTTAGGGAAAACATATAACGAAACCGGCGCTTTGAAAAACTGAATGAGGCGCATTGTGCGCGGCCGGATCGACTT
>DYKQ01000008.1:0-31458 GCA_020722545.1 Thiomonas intermedia
TCCTGCCCTGGGCTGCCGCCCTCGGCGCCGGTCTGCTCATCGGCATCGAGCGGGAACGCAGCCAGCCGCCTGAATCGCCTGCGGGCCTGCGCAGCTTTGTGCTCGCGGCGCTTTCCGGCTCGACCGCAGGCGTGCTGGGGCCGGTTGCGCTGGGGGTGGTGCTGGCGGCTTTTGCCTTGCTGACGTTTGCGGGATATGCACAAACGCGCCAGGCCGACCCTGGGCTGACCACGGAATTCGCCCTGCTGCTCACGGTGTTGATCGGCGCGCTCGCCCAGCAAGCCCCCGGCTGGGCTGCCGGGCTGGGCGTGGTGGTCGCAGGCATTTTGGCGGCCAAAACGGCGCTGCATGGATTCGTGCGCCATGTTTTGAGCACGCAGGAACTGGAATCCGGCCTGCTGCTGGCGGCGGCGGCGCTGGTCGTGCTGCCGCTGTTGCCCGATCAGCCCATCGCGTGGCTGGCTGGGCTGAATCTGCATACGCTTTGGCTTCTCGCCGTGCTGGTGATGGCGATTCAGTCGGTGGGGCACATCGCGGTGCGGGCGTTTGGCAGTCAGCGCGGTCTGGCGCTTTCCGGGCTGGCCGGCGGGTTTGTCTCGAGCACGGCCACCATTGCCAGCATGGCGCAGCGCGCTCGGCTGCACGTCGCCATGCAGGGCGATTGCCTGCGGGCGGCTTTGCTGTCGAATGTGGCCACCGTGGTCGAGTTGAGCGTGCTCGTCGCACTGATCGAACCGGCTTTGCTCCCCGGCCTGCTGCCCGCAGTGGGGCTGTACGGGGCGGGCGCGCTGCTGGCGGTGGCGGCGACGTGGCGGCTGGCGCGGCGCGCGCCGGAGAGTTCGGCCTTGTCTGGCGAAGCGGAAGCAGCGCGGCGTCCGTTCCAGCCGCTGCAGGCGTTGTTGTTTGCGGCCCTGCTTGCGAGCGTGCTGCTGGCCGCCGAAAGTGCGCGCAGTGTGCTGGGCAGCGATGCGGCACTGGCGGCAACCGGGCTGGCGGGATTTGCCGACGCACACGCTGCTGCCGCTTCTGCCGCGCAATTGGCGGTCAACGGCGCTTTTTCGCCCTGGCAGGCCTTGCTCGCCATCGGCCTTGCCCTGGCGACCAACGCCGTGAGCAAGATCGTCGCCGGATTCGCTGGGGCGCAGTGGACTTTTGGCGTGACCAATCTGGCGGCTCAGTTCGGCCTGATCAGTTTGTTCTGGCTGGGGTTGTGGCTGGGGAATGCTCAGGCGTGAGGGGTGGCTAAAATCGGTCGGTTTGGCGCGTGAGCCGCGCGCAAGCCGCCCCAGCTCGCACCGCTTCGACATCGTGGACATTTCCGAGAGACCGTCCCTCCATCCCGCATGAATACTGACGCCCCCCATCCGCCCGCCACCGACGACAGTCACCTCATCGCGGAGCGCCGCGCCAAACTCGCCGCGTTGCGCGAGACCGGCCCGGCGTTCCCCAATGATTTCAAGCCTGCGCACCAGGCCGCCAGCCTGCAGGCGCAGCACGGTGGCGACGAACCCGAGGCGCTGGAGGCTGCAGGCGTGCGCGTGCGCGTGGCGGGCCGCATGATGCTCAAGCGCGTCATGGGCAAGGCCAGCTTCGCCACTCTGCAGGACGGTACGGGGCGCATTCAGATCCACGTTTCCAACGACGTCACTGGCGAAGAGGCGCATGCCGCCTTCAAACACTACGACCTGGGCGACTGGATCGGTTGCGAGGGCGTGCTGTTCAAGACGCGCACCGGCGAGCTGACCATCCGGGCCGAGCAGGTGCGGCTGCTGGTCAAATCGCTGCGCCCCCTGCCCGACAAGTTTCACGGCCTTGAAGACGTGGAAACGCGCTACCGCCAGCGCTATGTCGATCTCATCGTCACCCCCGAATCGCGCGAACGCTTCGCGCTGCGCAGCAAGGCCATCGCGGCGCTGCGCAATGAAATGCTGGCAGCGGGCTTCATGGAAGTGGAAACGCCCATGCTGCACCCCATTCCCGGAGGCGCTGCGGCCAAGCCGTTCATCACGCATCACAACGCGCTCGATCAGCAGATGTATCTGCGCATCGCCCCCGAGCTTTACCTCAAGCGCCTGCTGGTGGGCGGCTTCGAGCGGGTGTTCGAGATCAACCGCAACTTCCGCAACGAAGGGCTGAGCCCGCGGCACAACCCCGAGTTCACCATGATGGAGTTCTACGCCGCTTGGTGGACCTACCGCGACCAGATGGATTTCACCGAGGCGCTGATTCGCAACACCGCGCAACTCACCTGCGGCGCCGCGGTGCTCACCCACCAGGGGCGCACGCTGGATTTGAGCGCGCCATTTGCGCGGCTCACCTTGACGCAGGCCATCCAGAAGCACGCCCCCGACTACACCGACGCGCAACTGGCCGATGACGGCTTTTTGCGCGGCGAGTTGCGTCGGCTCGACGCCGATCATGGGCCGCACAAACTCAAGGGCATGGGGCTGGGCGCCTTGCAACTCGCGCTGTTCGAACAAGTCGCCGAGCATCTGCTGTGGGAGCCGACCTTCATCGTCGACTATCCGGTGGAAGTGTCGCCCCTGGCGCGCGCCGCCGATGCCGATGCGAACACGACCGAGCGCTTCGAGCTGTTCATCACCGGCCGCGAAATCGCCAACGGCTTCTCCGAGCTGAACGACCCCGAAGACCAGGCCGCGCGCTTTCAGTCGCAGGTGCAGGCCAAGGAAGCCGGCGACGATGAGGCGATGTATTTCGACGCCGATTATGTACGGGCGCTGGAATACGGCATGCCGCCTGCGGGCGGCTGCGGCATCGGCATCGACCGGCTGGTCATGCTGCTCACCGACGCGCCCAGCATCCGCGACGTCATTCTCTTCCCCGCCCTGCGCTTCGAAGGCTAAAGCCCCGAAAACTCATGTCCACCCTCATCTGCGGTTCGCTCGCCTTCGACACCATCACCACTTTCGACGGCCGCTTTGCCGAGCACATCCTGCCCGACAAAGTGCATATTCTGAACATCAGCTTTCTGGCGCCCACCATGCGGCGCGAGTTTGGCGGTTGCGCGGGCAACATCGCCTACAGCCTGGCGCTGCTGGGGGGCGAGCCGCTCATCCTCGGCGCCCTGGGCGCGGACGGCCAGAGCTATCTCGACCGCCTCGACGCGCTGCACATTCCGCGCACTTACGTCGGGCAACTGGCCGACACCTTTACCGCGCAGGCGCACATCATCACCGACCGCGACAACAACCAGATCACCTCCTTCCACCCCGGCGCCATGGGCCGGGCGCACGAGTTGCCCGTGCCGCTGGACGCCGGGGTCGATCTGGCCATCATCGCGCCAGACGGCCGCTCGGCCATGATCGACCATGCGGCGCAGCTTGCTCGTGCCGGCATTCCGTTCATCTTCGATCCGGGTCAGGGCATGCCGCTGTTCGACGGCGCCGATCTGCGCGATTTCATCGCCAAAGCCAGTTGGGTCGCGGTGAACGACTACGAGGCCGAACTGCTGGTGGAGCGCACCGGCTGGAGCCTCGACCACATCGCATCCCAAGTGCGCGGGGTGATCGTCACCCGCGGCGAACACGGCTGCCGCATCTGGAGCGAGGGCGGCGGCGCCACCGACATTCCCGGCGTACCCGCCAGTCAGGTGCTCGACCCGACCGGTTGTGGCGACGCCTTCCGCGCCGGTTTGTTGTTCGGGCTGTCCAAAGGCTGGACGCTGGCCGACAGCACCCGCCTGGGCAATGTGCTCGGCGCGGAAAAAATCGCCGTGCATGGACCGCAGAATCACCACATCACCCTGCAGGGCGCGCTTGAGCGTATCCAATCCGTCTATGGCAGCGCCCCACAACCGGCCTGACGGCCTGAACCCAGACTTAACCCGCGCTCACAACGCTTGCAAATTCACGCGCGCGGGATTGAAATGCACGTCGTGGAACGTATTTAGCCTGTGTCAGTCTGACTATCAGCGTCCACTTCCAGGAACGGAGTTTTGCCATGAATGAACAACACGATTACACCCTCTACGCCCAACCCGGCGCCGCCGCGACTGTGCGCAACAAGGTGCTGCGGCAGACGTATTCGCTGCTGGCCCTCTCGCTCATTCCCACCGTGATCGGGGCGTGGGTCGGCATGGCCACCGGCCTGAATCTGGCCATGGCGCAAAGCCCGGGCATGACCATGATTCTCTTTCTGGTCGGCGCCTTCGGCTTGATGTTCGCCATCGAGCGCAACAAAAATTCCAGCGCCGGGGTGGGTCTGCTGCTGCTGTTCACCTTTTTCATGGGGGTCATGCTGTCGCAGATGCTCGGCTTCGTGCTGGGCATGAGCAATGGGCCGCAGCTCATCATGCTGGCCTTCGGCGGCACGGCGGTGATTTTCGGCGCCATGGCCACGCTGGCGAATGTGGTCAAGCGTGATTTGTCCGGCTTGTCGAAAATGCTGTTCGTCGGCGTCATCCTGCTCATCCTCGCGGGCATCGCCAACATCTGGCTGCAACTGCCTGCGCTGATGCTGATGTTCTCGACCGTGGCCATCGTGATTTTCTCGGCCTTCATGCTGATCGATGTGCAGCGGGTCATCAACGGTGGTGAAACCAACTACATCACCGCGACGCTGGCGATCTACCTTGACATCTACAACGTGTTCGTCAATCTGCTGTCCATCCTGAGCTTTTTCAGCGGCGGCGGACGCCGGTAAGCGCGAAACAGTCCCATGAAAAACGCCCGCAACTGCGGGCGTTTTTCATGGGCAAAGAAGGGCTCAATCGCGCTCGAACACCGCCATCGATTCCACATGGGCCGTGTGAGGAAACATATTCATCACCCCTGCGGCACGCAAGGTGTACCCGGCTTGATGCACCAGCAGGCCGGCATCGCGCGCCAAGGTTGCCGGATTGCAGGACACATAAACAATGCGGCGCGGCGGTTTGAATGGCGCGACCGGGGGCGCGACCGGCTTGGGCATCGCGCTTGCCTCCCCTGCGGCCCGCGTCTCCTCCTCGCCCGGCGTTCCCAGCGGCCCGTTCACCGCCTCGGCCAGCGCCTTGCACAGCGCCAGCGCGCCATCGCGCGGCGGGTCCACCAACCACAGGTCAGCTTCGCCGTAGGCTCTCAGATCGTCCGCGTTCATTTCGAACAGATTGCGGGCGGTGAACACGACCTTGTCCTGCAGATCGTTGTGCAGCGCGTTGTCCAGCGCCCGCGCCACCAGCGTGGCGCTGCCCTCCACGCCCAGCACCTGCCGCGCCTGCGTGGCGATGGGCAGGGTGAAATTGCCCAGACCGCAAAACCAGTCGATCACCCGGTCGGTACGCCGGGCGCCCAGCAGACGCAAGGCCCGCGCCACCATCACGCGGTTGATCTGCGGATTCACCTGAGTGAAATCGGTCGGGCGAAACGGCATGACGATGCCGAACTCGGGCAAGGCATAGCTCAGGAGTTCGGCGTCGGGGTTTAGCGGCGCCACCGAATCGGGCCCTTTGGGCTGAAGCCACCACTGCACGCCGTGCTGTTGTTCAAAGTCGCGCAGGCGCTGCAGATCGGCGTCGGTCAAGGGTTCGAGATGGCGCAACACCAGAACGGTCACCCGATCGCCCATCGCCAGTTCGATCTGCGGCGCGCGTTCAGGTCGGGACAGACCGGCGATCAGCTCGCGCAAGGGCAGCAACAGATCGGACACTGCCCTCGGCAAAACCGCGCAACTGCGCATATCCGCAACGTAGCTGGAGCCTTTTTCGTGAAAACCGACCAACACCCCGCCCTTTTTCACCACCAGGCGAACGGTCAGCCGCGCACGGGTGCGATAGCCCCAGTTGGGCCCGGCGATGGGCCGCAGAAGGAGTTGCGGCTTCAGGCGGCTCAAATGCCAGAAGTCATCTTCGAGAATGCGCTGCTTGAACGCCAATTGCGCAGCCGGATCGACATGCTGCATGCTGCAGCCGCCGCAAACGCCGAAATGGGGGCATCGCGGCGTCACCCGGCTGCTCGCCATGCTGGCCCAGGCCACGGCCTCGCCAGACTCCCAGTTGCGCTTGCTGCGGTGAATGCGCGCCTGCACCCGTTCTCCGGGCAAGGCATTGGCGACGAACACCACTTTGCCGTTTTCGCTGCGCCCGACACCGCGGGCTTCAAGATCCAGGCTGTCGATCTGCAGCCATTCCAATCGTTGTTCCATCCGGCTATTGGAACAGATGGGCGCAGCGCGAAACCCCGCTTCAGGTGTTTGCGGGCGCGGACGGCTCCGGCCAGGCGGCAAGATATTCCTGCCAGTGCGATTCCTGCGCTGCGAGGGTACCCAGGGTGTGTCGCACCAGGTCGATTTCGTCGGCGTATTCGCTCTCGGACAAGGCCCCGCGCATGAGCTGGTAGCGGCAATACAGCAGATAGGTGTTCATGACATCGGTCTCGCAATAGCGGCGGATGTCGTCGGTCTGCCCGGCAAGCCAGGCATCAAAAACCTTGCTGCCGTCCATGCCCAGCTTGCCGGGAAAGCCGCACAGCTTGGCCAGCACGTCCATCGGCGCGTTGGCGCGCGGCTGGTAGAGCGCCAGCAGGTCCATCAGGTCGAGATGCCGGGTGTGGTAGCGGGAGATGTAGTTATTCCACTTCATCTCGCGGTCATCTTCGCCCATGTCCCAGTATTTCGGCGCCGTCACCCCATGCACCAGGCCGCGGTAGTGCAGCACGGGCAGGTCAAAACCGCCTCCGTTCCAGGAAACGAGCTGAGGCGCGTGCTTTTCGATCACGCGGAAAAAACTCTGCACCACCTGCCCTTCCTGCCCGCCTTGATCGACGAAGGAGTGGATTTTCAGCCCTTCGTGATTGCGAAACGTGCACGAGATGACCAGCACGCGCTGACAATGGAGCGGGAGAAAATCGCTCCCGGTCTTTTCCAGACGGCGGGCCTGCGCCTGAAGCACGGCGGCCCCGTCGTCGAGTTCGGCATCGGCCAGACCCGCAGCGCGCAGCGCGGCGGGGTCGGGGATGGTTTCAATATCAAAGGTGACGATGGGCGTGCGAATCATGGCGGGAAGCAAACATCAACAAGGCAGAACCAGTCAGCCTCAAAGCAGCGAACCTCGGTCGACCCCGTTGCGCGCCAGTCGTCCCTTGAGCTTGAGCAGGGACTCCTGCTGGATCTGGCGCACGCGCTCGCGCGTGAGGCCGAGGCGCTGCGCCAGCGACTCCAGCGTTTCCAGCTCGCGTCCGTGCAGCCCAAAACGGGCCTCGATCACTTCGCGCTCACGCTCGGCCAACTCCCCTACCCAGGACTCGACCAGGGCCTCGATTTCGCGGGTCTGCGTCTGCTCTTCCATGCTGAGCGCGCCCTGGTCGGCGAACTGATCGGCGTAACTCTCGCCGCTCTGGGTTTCTCGCAGGGCGTCCAGGGAAATCGGCTGCTCGGCCAGGGCGAGCAAGTCCGTCACCTCTTCCGTACTGCGCCCAAGAAGAGCGGCCACGTCTTCGTCGGTGGTCTGGCCGCGATAGTCGGCCGCCTGCTCGAGATGCTTGCGCGCCCGCAGCATCTGGTTGAGTTCGCGAATGACGTGCACCGGCAGACGGATGGTGCGCACCTGCTGCATCAGCGCGCGTTCGATGCTTTGGCGGATCCACCAGCTTGCATAGGTGGAAAAACGAAACCCGCGTTCGGGTTCGAATTTTTCGATGGCGTGAATCAGGCCGAGGTTGCCTTCTTCGATCAAGTCGCCCAGTGCCGCTCCGCGGCCGACATAGGCCTTGGCGATGCTCACAACGAGTCGCAGGTTGTGCTCCACCATCGCCTGACGCGCCTCGAAATCGCCCGCCTTGGCGCGGGTCGCCGCCTCAAATTCCTGCTCGGGCGTGAAAAGCGGTTTGAGGCGGATGTGATTGAGATAGGACTGCAGGGCGCTGACGCCCGATTCATCGTCGATGGCGCCGATGGACGCCGACGGACAGGGCAAGCCTGTCGGCGCGGGAGCAGGCTGCGCATCCGGCGCGGCAGAGCTCTTCTGCGTGATCGTTTCCCAGGCTTCTGCGCCGTTCTGTGGGGCGACCCTGGCCGACGGATCGCCCGCCGCTGGGGAAAACGCCCCTTGTTCAGAGGGCGAGTCGGAGACCGGTTTGGGGCGGCGCGGCATGCGAGCGGTCAGGGCTGTCTGGGCAAGAGCCTGAGGGGATCGATGGACTTGCCGCGCAGTCTGATCTCGAAGTGAAGTTCAACCCGTGGGGCGTCGGTCGAACCCATCTCGGCGATCTTCTGTCCGCGCTTCACGGTTTCGTTTTCCTTCACCAGCATGACGTTGTTGTGGGCATACACGCTGATGTAGTCGTCGTTGTGCTTGATGATGATCAGCTTGCCGAAGCCGCGCAATTCCGAGCCCGCATACACCACCCGACCCGCCGCCGCGGCATACACCGGGTCGCCCAGATTGCCTGCAATATCGATGCCTTTGCTCGTCGTGCCATTGAAGCCCTGGATGATCTTGCCGCTGGCCGGCCATGACCAGACGATGCCGTCGTGCGTGGCTGTGGTCAGATTGCTGGCCATGACCGCAGGCCCCGAGGGCGGCGGACTGGCGGGAACGATGGGGGCTGGCGGCGGCGCTGCAGCGGCCACCGAGGGCTTCACGGGATTTGGAGCGGGCGGCGGCGCCGTGACCGGGGCTGCAGGCGCCAGCGGCGCAACGGCAAAGCTCTGCGCCGCGCTCCCGGCTGGCAGCGACGGGGCGGAAGTAGCGGGCGCGGCTGCCCCGGCGACTTGCGACGTACCTTGTGGCGGAGCAACGCGCAGCACCTGACCGACCTCGATCACGTTCGGGTCGTCCAGGTTGTTCCATTGCGCCAGGGCCTGCCAGGTCGTCCCGTATTGCAGGGCGATGCGCCGCAAGGTGTCGCCGGGCTGCACGGTGTAATACCCCGGCTGTCCCGCAAGAGAGGACGAAGCGGCAGTCGCGATGCCTGCAGGCGCCGCAGCCACCGTGGCGGGCGGCGCGTAGACCGGGGGCACTTTCTGGAAGGTCTTGGACTCGACCGGCACGGGGGCCAGCGCCACCGAGGTACAGGCGCCCAGCATGGCCGCGGCAGAAAGAGTGAGGACGAGCAGGGCGATCCGCATGGTGGGCAATGTCAATGAACAACGTCGATTCAGGTCAGGCCCGATTTTAAGGGGACGAATTTGGCGCCTTCGAGTGGCTGCACGTCGAATGTGGTGGCAGAGCGCTTGCGGTACAGCAAGAGTTGCTGCGGATCGCCGATGGGCGCAATGAGCACCCCGCCCACCACCAGCTGATCGAGCCAGATCTGCGGCAAAGTCAGCGCCGCCGCCCCCGACAAAATCGCGTCAAACGGAGCGCCCTGCGGACACCCCAGCATGCCGTCGCCCAGAATCAAACGCAGGTTCGGCACCCGCAAGGCGCGCAGATTGTTGCGCGCCAGATCGTGCAGCGCGCGTATGCGCTCGACGCTGTAGACGTCTGCCGCCACCCTGGCCGTCACGGCCGCGGCGTAGCCACAGCCGGTGCCTATGTCGAGCACCTTGCCCAGATTGGCGCGCGGCGCCAGGGCCTTGAGCGCCGCATCCAGTCCGCGGGCCACGACCGAGGGCTTGGAGATGGTTTGTTCAAAACCGATGGGCAGTGCGTTGTCGAGATAGGCTTGGGCGGCCAGCCCAGGATCGACGAAATGATGACGCGGCACATCCTGCAAGGCCTGCAGCACCCGCTCGTCAAAGCGGCCCGACTGCCGCAATTTGTCAACCATGCCGCGACGCACCGCGTCCGAGTCAAGCCCGACCTGGCGCGGCAGACAGCGCGACGGGCCTTGCGACGCTCCGCGCGTTTGCGGTTCGCGGGCTACGGGCGACGCAACGGTTCGCGCCCCCGCCACCTGCCCTCTCGCCGGGGGGAGCGTTGTGGGGGTCTTGTTGAACGCGACATCAACCGCTTGGCGCGCAGGCCAGTGCACAAAGCGTTGCGGCGACTTGCTGCCCGCGCTCACGCACTGCCTCGCGTTTCAAAACGGGCAGCACAGGTCTGGAGCTGGGCATGGTGCGTCAAATCCAGTTGCAGCGGCGTGAGAGAGGCGCACCCTTGAGCGATGGCATCAAAGTCGGTGCCCGCCTGCTGGTCCAGCGCCGCACCCGCGCCGCCGATCCAGTAAATCGTGTCGCCATAAGGGTTTTTCTGCACCACCACGGGCTGGCTCGGGTGCCGCTTGCCCAGACGGGTCACGCGTACGCCGCCGATCTCATTCAGAGGGCGGTTAGGAACGTTCAGGTTGAGCAACTGCGCTTGTTGCGGCAGGTCTTCGATCAGCTTGGCCACCACCTCTACCGCCACAGCGACCGCTGTGTCCAGATGCCCCCAGCCCTTCTCGACCAGTGAGATGGCCAAGGCGGGAATTCCGAACAAATAACCCTCGGTCGCGGCGGCCACTGTGCCCGAATAGATCGTGTCGTCGCCGAGATTGGCCCCGTTGTTCACCCCGCTCACCACCAGATCCGGGCGGAAATCGAGCAAGCCCGTCAGCGCGATGTGCACACAGTCCGACGGCGTGCCGTTCACATACCGAAAGCCATTGCTGGCGGTATAGACCGACAGAGGCCGATTCAGCGTGAGCGCGTTCGACGCAGCACTCGCGTTCTGTTCGGGCGCAATGACCGTCACATCCCAGTGCGCCCGCAACCCATCAAAGAGCGCGGCAAGGCCGGGGGCCAGATACCCATCATCGTTGGCTAGAAGAATTCGCATGGCCGCATCTTATCGGGTCATTGCGACCAGAATATGCCGACCTGAAAACGACAGGGTTTCGACTCAAGTCGTCATTGCTGGTTGGTGCCCGGAGCGGGAATCGAACCCGCACGCCCCTTTTCAGGAAAGCGGCGGATTTTAAGTCCGCTGCGTCTACCAATTTCGCCATCCGGGCAAGCAGCAGCACGCGCTGCCTAGGAGGCTGTCGGGCTTGAGTCGCGTAGAGCGAAAAAGGGTGTGGGGATGGCCTGCGGCGGCGGATTTGCCGCAGGACGCCGCACAGCCTTTTTGCAGCCCGCGATCCTCAAGCCCGACAGGCTCCTAGACGGCTTTGCAAGCGAATACAGAGCTCTGCAGCCCGCGCCTTGACTTGTTTTCGTAGTTTTTTGCGCGGCGTTTGGAGCATGCCCGGAACCACGCGCACAAAACCGAACAGTGGTGCTTCGAATCCATTCTACTGAGTCCGCCCTGGGTTCGTTTCCGCTCCGACCCGCCCCCTTCAAAATCCTCAAGTTCGTGCCGTCACCCCCTTAAACTGTGGATTTTTCACGCCACCACGATGCCGCGAGCAGCGTGAAGGATTTACAAAACATCCCGGCTGCACGCATTATGGACGGCCTATCCTCTGCAGCATCATGTCCGCCACTTCGATCGCCGCATCCGCTTCGCCGCCTTCCAAGACCTTGCCAGGTCTGGCGCACGCCTTGGTGCAGGCCGAACTGCTGCCGCGCACCCTGGTCGAACAGATCCACCAGCGCGGGCAGGAAACGCGCACTAGCTTCATTGCCACGCTGATCGGCAGTGGATCGATGAACGCGTCCGATCTGGCGCACTGGGTCAGCAAAACCTTTTCATTGCCGCTGCTGGACCTCG
Source organism: Thiomonas intermedia (assembly GCA_020722545.1). Lineage (GTDB taxonomy): Bacteria > Pseudomonadota > Gammaproteobacteria > Burkholderiales > Burkholderiaceae_C > Thiomonas > Thiomonas intermedia_B. The sequence goes on from DYKQ01000008.1 coordinate 11,567, forward strand.
ACGCCTATGACCCGACCCGTCTGGCGACGGGGGCCATCGACCCGAAGATCATTCAGAGCTACAAGGTTTTGCCTCTGCTCAAGCGCGGCAACCGTCTGGTGGTCGCGACGGCCGATCCAGCCGATCACGAGGCGGAAGACAAGATCAAATTTCAATCGCAGGCGCAGATCGAGCTGGTCGTCGTCGAATACGACAAGCTGACGCGCATCATTGATCAGGCCGGTCAATCGGCCAGTTCGCAGATCTCCGCCCTGGTTGGCGAAGATTTTGATCTGAGCGATCTCAGCGATGACAGCGAAGCAACCGAGACCAAGGAGCAGACTGCCGAAGTCGATGATGCGCCGGTGGTCAGGTTCCTGCAAAAAATGCTGATCGACGCGATCAATATGCGCGCTTCCGACCTGCATTTCGAGCCCTTCGAGCATTTTTATCGCATCCGCTTTCGCGTGGACGGCGAGCTGCGGGAAATCGCGCAACCCCCGGCCTCGATCAAGGAAAAGCTCGCTTCGCGCATCAAGGTCATTTCCAAGCTGGACATCGCCGAGCGCCGCGTGCCGCAGGACGGGCGCATGAAGCTGCGCATCAGCCCGGAAAAGTCGATCGATTTCCGCGTGAGCACCCTGCCCACGCTGTACGGCGAAAAAATTGTGATGCGGATTCTGGACTCTTCCTCGGTCAAGCTTGGCATCGACGCGCTGGGCTACGAGCCGGAAGAACGGGAAAAGCTGCTTCGCGCGATTCATCGCCCCTACGGCATGATTTTGGTGACAGGCCCGACCGGCAGCGGCAAAACCGTGTCGCTCTATTCCTGCCTGAACATCCTGAATCAGCCGGGAGTGAATATCTCGACGGCCGAAGATCCGGCTGAAATCAATTTGCCCGGCATCAACCAGGTCAACGTCAACGAAAAGGCCGGGCTGAATTTCGCCAATGCGCTGCGCGCCTTCCTGCGCCAGGATCCTGACATCATCATGGTGGGCGAGATCCGCGACCTGGAAACGGCCGACATCGCCATCAAGGCGGCGCAAACCGGCCACCTGGTGCTCTCCACGGTGCACACGAATGACGCCCCCACCACGCTGACCCGCCTGATGAATATGGGCGTGCCCGCGTTCAATATTGCGTCCAGCGTCATTCTCATCACGGCGCAGCGTCTGGCGCGCAAGCTTTGCACCCAATGCAAGACCCCGGTCGACCTGCCCGCACAAACGCTGCTGGAGGCTGGATTTCGCGAAGAAGATCTGGACGGCAGTTGGAAACCTTACAAGGCGGGAAAGTGCAATGCCTGCGGCGGCACGGGCTACAAGGGGCGTGTCGGCATCTATCAGGTCATGCCCATTTCGGAAGAAATACAACGCATCATCCTTAACCACGGCACAGCCATGGACATCGCCGAGCAAGCACGCAAGGAAGGCGTGCGTTCCCTGCGGGAGTCCGGGCTGATCAAGGTGAAACTGGGGGTCACGTCCCTGGAAGAAATCATCGCCGTGACCAACGAGTAAACGGGGGAAGCACCATGGCTACAGCAGCAGCGCGAACGGCGAAGGAAGCGCTATTCGAGTGGGAAGGGAAAGACCGGCAAGGCAAGCTGCAGCGCGGTGAGTTGCGCGCGGGCAGCGAGGCCATCGTCTCCGCGTCGCTGCGGCGCCAGGGCATCCTGGTCACCAAGGTCAAGAAGCGCCGCATGGCGGGCGGCAGGTCGATCAAGGCCAAGGACATTTCCACGTTCACCCGGCAGATGGCCACCATGATCAAGGCCGGCGTGCCGCTGCTGCAGTCCTTCGACATCGTGGGTCGCGGCCATCCCAACCCCAACATGGCCCGGCTGATCATGGACATCCGCGGCGATGTGGAAACCGGCACCAGCCTGTCCAACGCCTTTCGCAAGCATCCCAAATACTTCGACGCGCTGTATTGCAACCTGGTCGAGGCGGGCGAAACGGCCGGCATGCTCGAACTGGTGCTCGACCGACTGGCCACCTATCAGGAAAAGTCGCTGGCCATCCGCAGCAAAATCAAGAGCGCGCTCACCTACCCGATTGCGGTGATGGTCGTGGCCTTCGTGGTGGTGTCCATCATCATGCTGTTCGTCGTGCCGGTGTTCACCGAGGTGTTCTCGCAGTTCGGCGCCAGCCTGCCCGCCCCCACGCTGATGGTGGTGGCCATGTCCAACTTTTTCGTGCACTACTGGTACATCCTGTTTGGCACCATTTTTCTGGGCGGCTACTTCTTTCTGCAGTCGTGGAAAAAATCCATCAAGATGCAGGAGGCCATGGACCGGCTGCTGCTGCGCGTGCCGGTCTTCGGCAAACTGGTTCGGCTGGGCGCGCTGGCCCGCTGGACCCGCACTCTGGCCACGATGTTCGGCGCCGGGGTGCCGCTGGTCGAGGCGCTTGACGCCGTGGGCGGTGCTGCGGGCAATATCGTTTATCTGCGCGCCACGGAAAAAATCCAGCAGGACGTCTCCACCGGCGCCAGCCTGACCACGTCCATGCAGACCCAGGGCGTCTTTCCGCCGCTGGTCATCCAGTTGACCTCGATTGGTGAAGAGTCCGGCTCTCTCGACTCCATGTTGAGCAAGGCCGCAGACATTTACGAAGCGGAAGTGGACGAACTGGTGAAAAACCTCTCGGCCCTGCTGGAGCCCATCATCATCGTGTTTCTGGGCGTGATCATCGGCGGGCTGGTGGTGGCGATGTATCTGCCGATCTTCAACCTCGGCAAGGTGGTCGGTTGATGCCCGACTTCAGTGCGCTGCCCCTGAGCTCCTGGATCGTGGCCGCCGGGCTGTTCGGCCTGGCGGTGGGCAGCTTTCTGAATGTGGTCATCTACCGTCTGCCGGTGATGATGGAGCGGCAGTGGCAGGCCGACGCGCATGCCACGCTTCATCCGGACGCTCAAATCCAGCCAGCCGAGCGCTTCGATCTCATCGCACCGCGTTCGCGCTGTCCGTCCTGCGGTCATCAGATCCGGTGGTGGGAGAACATTCCGGTGCTGAGCTATCTGTTCCTCCGCGGGCGTTGCTCGAGTTGTCACACGACGATTTCCTTGCGCTATCCGCTGGTGGAACTCATCACTGCGCTGCTGAGTGCGGCGGTGGTCTGGCGCTGGGGGGCGAGCTGGGACAGCCTGGCCTATATCGTCCTGCTCTGGTCGCTCATCACCCTGGCGCTGATCGATTTCGACACCACCCTGCTGCCCGACAGCATCACCCTGCCGCTGCTCTGGCTCGGCCTGATCTGGCATGCCTTGCTGCGCCCGGGTCAGCTCTCCGGCGCGGTCTGGGGCGCTGTCGTTGGCTACCTCGCGCTGTGGACGGTGTATCAAGGGTTCAAGCTGCTGACCGGCAAGGAAGGCATGGGCTTTGGCGACTTCAAGCTGCTGGCTGCGCTTGGCGCCTGGTTCGGCGTGGCGGCGCTTTTACCCATCATCCTGCTGTCCAGCATTTGCGGCGCGGTGATCGGCATCACCTTGCAGCTGCTCAAACTGACGGAGCGCGGCCGCCCGATTCCTTTCGGGCCGTTTCTTGCCGCCGCCGGCATTTTGTTGCTGCTGATCGGGCCGAACACCCTGGCGGCCCTGCTGCTTCCCGCCTCCGGGGCATGAACCGGGCGCCCCGCCTGCGCATTGGCCTGACGGGCGGCATCGGCTCGGGCAAGTCGGCCGCGGCTGATCGGTTTGCCGCCCTCGGGGCCGCCATAGTCGATGCTGACGTGCTGGCCCACCAACTCACCGCCGCCGGGGGCGCCGCCATGCCTGCGCTTATCGAGGCCTTCGGCGAGCAAATCTGTGATGCCGGCGGCGCGCTCGACCGCGCCGCCATGCGCCAACGGGTGTTTGGCGACCCACAAGCACGCGCGCGGCTCGAATCCATCCTGCATCCTCGCATCGGCGCGGCCATGCGCGAGGTCGCCTTTCAACGGGAAGGCGCTTATGTCGTTTTCGTCGTGCCCCTGCTGGTTGAAAATCTGGCGCGCTGGCGGCCGCAGATCGACCGTCTTTGCGTGGTCGATTGTCCCGTCGAGATGCAGGTCGCGCGGGTGCAAGCGCGCTCGGGTCTGGATGTCGCCACCATCAACGCCATCCTTGCGGCACAGGCCACGCGCGCGCAGCGTCTGGCTGTGGCCGATGAGGTAATCGACAACAGCGGCGATCTGCAGAGCCTGACCGGTCAGGTCGACTTGCTGCATGCGCAGTATTTGCGACTTGTGCGCAAAAATTGAGTTCGGTCGCGGCTTGCAGGACAATGCGGGCAGCCGCCGCATCTCCCGCGACGACAAAACCAATATCTCCCGCACAGGGTCTTGAGCCCTTGCGGCGCCCAACTGGATCGGTCCGTGATTCTGTACGAATACCCCCTGCACGAACGCGTGCGCACCCTGCTCAGGCTCGAACACCTGTTCCGCCGGGCCGATGTGCTGCAGCAAAGCGCCCTGCCGGAGCATCATCATTTCGCGCTGGTCACCCTGTTCGAGATCATGGATGTCGCAAGCCGCCAGGACCTCAAGTCCGAAATCCTCAAAGAACTCGAACGCCAGCGGCAGACCTTCATCGGCTATCGGGGCAATCCTGCGGTGGCCGAGTCAGCGCTCGATGCCGTGCTCGGCGAACTCGATCAGGCCTATCAGGCGCTCGATCAGCAGCACGGTCGCGCGGGCCAGAGCCTGCAGGACAACGAATGGCTCATGGCGATCCGCAGCCGGGCGAGCATTCCCGGCGGCACCTGCGAATTCGACCTGCCCGCCTATTACGCCTGGCAGCATTTGCCGCAGCAACAGCGCCAAAGCAATCTGGCGCAATGGCTGCAGACCTTCGCTCCGCTGGCCAGCAGCATCGAACTGCTGCTGCGTCTGCTGCGCGACGCCGGCAAGACGCGCAAGATCCAGGCCGTCAATGGCGTCTATCAGCAACAACTCTCCGGCAAGACGTATCAACTGCTGCGACTTCGCATCGACGGCGCTCTGGGCCTGATCCCGGAAATCACCGGCCACCGGCTCATGGTGTCGGTGCGCTTCATGCAGCCCGACGCCGATTGGCGCATCACGCCCAGCACGGATGAAGTGCCTTTCGACATGACTCTTTGTCCCTGATCGTCCTTGATCGTCCTTGATTGGCCTTGGAACTTGCCATGGACTCAGACTCTTCTCCCACCTCGCGGCCCAAGGTGCGATGCCCGCAATGCGGCACGCTGACGGTTTACAGCGTGAGCAATCCCTGGCGCCCGTTTTGCAGCGAGCGCTGCAAGTCGATTGATTTCGGCGCCTGGGCCAGCGAGAGCTATCGCGTACCGACCAAGCCCGACGCCGCTGATATAGACGCGCTCGAACAAGAACTCGAACGCAGCAACCCGCAGAACCGGGGCCAGCCTCACTGAGCACGCTGCTGAGCGCCCGACGGAGCACGCACTGAGCCGTGCGCCGCGCTCAGCCCCGCTCCTGCGCCAGCCACTCCAACACCGGCAACGCGCCGGGCAGCACCGGGCTGAGCGTGACCGGCAGCGTTTGCCACGATAGTTGCTGGCCTTCGCGGCCCTGCGGTTCGCCGTCCCACGCGGTGATACGGCAGAACTGCAGATCAACCAGGGCATGGGGATAGTCCACGCGCAGGCTGCGCCAGAACCGGGCCTCCCGCACCCGCACCCCAAGCTCTTCTTCAAACTCCCGGGCCAGCGCGTTCTGCAACGATTCGCCGACTTCCAGCTTTCCGCCCGGAAACTCCCAGTAACCCGCATAGGGCTTGCCCTCGGGGCGCGAAGCCATGAGGAAGGCGCCGTCTGCGCGCACCATCAGCCCGACCGCCACCGCAACCGGCGTGCGCTGAGACGGGGACGGATTCACTTCCCGCCGCGCCCCGCCCAGTCGCGGGCGAACTGCCAGGCCACGCGCCCAGACCGCGAGCCACGTTCCAGCGCCCAGACCAGCGACGCCTGCAAGGCCTTGTCCATCTGCCGGTCAGTCACGCCGAACGCGCGCAACCAATGCTCGGCGATATGCAGATAGTCGTCTTGGCTGTAGGGATAGAAACTCACCCAAAGCCCGAAGCGCTCGGACAGGGAAATTTTTTCTTCCACCACTTCGCCGGGGTGGATCTCGCCATTCTCGAGATGCTTGTAGCTCAGGTTCTCTTGCAGATACTCGGGCATGAGATGCCGTCGGTTGGAGGTGGCGTAGATCAGCACGTTGTCGGCAGTCGCGCTGACCGAGCCGTCGAGCACCGACTTGAGCGCCTTGTAGCCCGGCTCGCCTTCCTCGAACGACAGATCGTCGCTGAACACGATGAAACGCTCGGGACGATCTGCGAGCAGGTCGGTGAGTTCGGGCAGATCGACCAGATCGGCCTTGTCCACCTCGATGAGACGCAACCCTTGGCGCGCGAATTTGTTGAGACTGGCCTTGACCAGAGACGATTTGCCCGTGCCGCGCGAGCCGGTGATGAGCACGTTGTTGGCCGGCTTGCCCTGCACGAACTGGCGGGTATTGCGCTCGACCTTGCGGCGTTGATCTTCGATGCCGATCAGATCGTCGTAAGTGATGGGCGAGAGCTTGTGCACGGGCGCCAGCTGCTTGCGCCCGCCCTTGCTGACCCAGCGGAAGGCGACCGACGCCGCCCAGTCGGGCTCAGATAGCGGAGTGGGCAGCAGCATTTCCAGCCGATCAAGCAGGCCGTTGGCGCGTTGAAAAAGCGCGGCAAGCTGGCCGCTCAGATCAATGGAAACTGGCGCATCGGCACGAGGAGCATCCACTTCAACGCGGGCTTGAGTGCGGGCCGTCTTGCGGCGGGTTACGGGCTGGGTCGGCATGGATTTCAGGAGCGGTAATCGGCATTGATGGACACGTAGTCGTGCGACAGATCGCAGGTCCACACCGTCGCCGCCGCCGCGCCTCGGCCCAGCACGATGCGCACGGTGATCTCGGCCTGTTTCATCACGCGTTGGCCCTCTTCCTCGCGGTAAGCGGGATGGCGGCCGCCGCGCGTGGCGACATGCACATCGTCGAGATAGAGATCGACGCCCTCCACGTCGAGATCGGTCACCCCGGCGTAGCCCACTGCCGCCAGAATGCGGCCCAGATTGGGGTCGCTGGCGAAGAAAGCGGTTTTCACCAAAGGCGAATGCGCCACGGCATAAGCCACCAGGCGCGCCTCGTCGCGGCTGCGTGCGCCTTCGACCCGTACGCTGATGAACTTGGTGGCGCCTTCGCCGTCGCGCACGATGGCCTGGGCGAGTTGCTGCGCCAGCGCGGTGAGCGCGGCCTGCAAGGTCTGCGCCTGCGGGCTGTCCGCGCGGGTGATCTTCGCCAGATCCGTCTTGCCCGTGGCGACGACGACGAGGGAATCGTTGGTCGAGGTGTCGCCGTCGATGGTGATGCTGTTGAACGATTCGTCCGCCGCGGCGCGGGTGAGCTGCTGCAGCACTTCGGGCGCGACCGCGCAATCCGTTGCGATGAAGCCGAGCATGGTCGCCATATTCGGGCGGATCATGCCCGCGCCTTTGCTGATACCGCTGAGCGTCACGGTGACGCCGTCAATCACCACCTGCGTGCTCGCCGCCTTGGGCAAGGTGTCGGTGGTCATGATGGCGGCGGCGGCATCGAGCCAGCCTTCGCTGCGCGCTGCGGCCATCGCGGCGGGCAGGCCGCCAAGCAGACGCTGCATGGGCAGCGGCTCCAGAATCACGCCGGTGGAAAACGGCAGCACCTGCTCGGGCTGCACGCCGAGCAGGCCCGCCAGTTCCGCGCAGGTCTGCCGCGCATCGGCCAGACCCTGGGCGCCGGTTCCGGCATTGGCGCAGCCGGTGTTGATGACCAGGGCGCGCACGTCCTGCCCGCCCGTGCTTTGCAGATGCTCGCGGCACACCTGCACCGGCGCGGCGCAAAACCGGTTCTGGGTGAACACTCCCGCCACGCTGGCGCCGGGGGCGATCTGGATGACGGTGACATCCTTGCGCCCCGGCTTGCGGATCTGCGCCTCGGCGACGCCCAGCAAAACGCCTTCAACGGCGTGCAGGCGACCTGGATCAGGGACTTGAAGATTCACCGCCATGACAGACTCTCCACAACGTGATGCCATTCAGGATGGGCCGCAGACTCGACTGGCCCTGCAGCCGGACTCAACTCAGCTTGCCGTGACAATGCTTGTATTTCTTGCCGCTGCCGCAAGGGCAGGGATCGTTGCGGCCGACCTTGGGGTAAGGATTTTCCGGCAGCGAAGCAGCGGCGGCGCCGCCTGCGACGGCCATGCCGGCCAGCGCCGCCTCGGTGCTGTCGAGCACGGAAATGCCGGATGTCGCATCGGCGTGCTGGAAGTTGATGTGGATGCGCTGCGCCTGCTGCTCCATGTTCTCGGCGGCTTGTTCGGCCTGCTCCGGGCTTTGCACCTGTACGGTCATCAGCACGCGAGTGACTTCGGTTTTCACCGAATCGAGCATCATGCCGAACAGCTCGAACGCCTCGCGCTTGTATTCCTGCTTGGGCTGCTTTTGCGCATAGCCGCGCAGGTGGATGCCCTGGCGCAGATGATCGAGCGACGATAGATGCTCGCGCCATTGCTGGTCGAGCGTCTGCAGCAGCACCACGCGCTCGAACTGGGCGAAGTTGTCGCGTCCGACCAGATCGACCTTGGTGGAGTAAGCGGTGTCAGCGGCTTCGAGCACGCGCTCGAGCACGTCCTCATCCGTCATGTTCTCGTCAGACTCCAGCCACTCTTTGAGCGGCAGCTCGATCTGCCATTCATCGCGCAGCACTTTTTCGAGACCGGGAATATCCCACTGCTCTTCCATGCTCTGCTCGGGCACATAGGCGCGCACCAGATCGGTGAAGGCGCCCTGGCGCAACGCCATGATCTGTTCGCCCACATCGACGGAATCGAGCAGCTCGTTGCGCTGCTGGTAGATGATCTTGCGCTGCTCGTTGGCGACGTCGTCGTATTCGAGCAGTTGCTTGCGGATGTCGAAGTTGCGCGCCTCGACCTTGCGCTGCGCCGACTCGATGGAGCGCGTGACCATTGCGGCTTCGATGGCTTCGCCCTCGGGCATTTTCAGCCGTTCCATGATGGCCTTGACGCGGTCGCCGGCGAATATGCGCATCAGCGAGTCGTCGAGCGACAGATAAAAGCGGGTGGAGCCGGGATCGCCCTGGCGTCCGCTGCGGCCGCGGAGCTGGTTGTCGATGCGGCGGCTTTCATGGCGCTCGGTGCCGATGATGTGCAGCCCTCCTGCGGCGATCACCTGGTCGTGCAGCGACTGCCATTCGCTCTTGAGGGTGCGGACCTTGGCGGCTTTTTCCTCGTCCGAAGCGTTGGGATCGGCCTCGATGATCTCGCACTGTTTCTCCACATTGCCGCCGAGCACGATGTCGGTGCCGCGACCGGCCATATTGGTGGCGATGGTGATCATGCCCGGACGTCCGGCCTGCGCCACGATCTCGGCTTCACGCGCATGCTGCTTGGCATTGAGCACCTGATGCGGCAGCTTTTTCTGATGCAGCAGCATCGAGAGTTTTTCGCTGCTCTCGATGGAGGTGGTGCCCACCAGCACCGGCTGGCCGCGCTCGTGGCAGTCGCGGATGTCTTCGACCACCGCCAGATCGCGCTCGTGCGCGGTCTTGTAGACCTTGTCCTGCGCGTCCTTGCGGCGGATGGGCTGGTTGGTCGGGATGACCACCGTTTCCAGCTTGTAGATTTCCTGGAACTCGAAGGCTTCGGTATCGGCGGTGCCCGTCATGCCGCCGAGCTTGGCGTACATGCGGAAATAGTTCTGGAAGGTGATCGATGCCAGGGTCTGGTTCTCGCTCTGGATCTCCACGCCTTCCTTGGCTTCCACCGCCTGGTGCAGTCCGTCGGACCAGCGGCGGCCCGCCATGATGCGGCCGGTGAACTCATCCACGATGATGACCTCGCCGTTCTGCACCACATAGTGCTGATCGCGGTGGTAGAGGTGATTGGCGCGCAGCGCCGCATACACATGGTGCATCAGCGCGATGTTGGCCGCGTCGTACAGCGTGGTGCCCTGGGGAATCAGCCCCATCTCGGTGAGAATGGCCTCGGCCTTCTCGTGGCCCGACTCGGTGAGAAACACCTGATGCGCTTTCTCATCGACGATGAAATCGCCCGGCTTCTCCACGCCTTTGCCGGTGATCGGGTCTTCCTCGCCGATCTGGCGCTCCAGCCGCGGGACGATGACGTTGATTTTTTTGTAAAGATCGGTGTTGTCGTCGGCCTGACCAGAAATGATCAGCGGCGTGCGCGCCTCGTCGATCAGGATGGAGTCGACCTCGTCGATCAGCGCGTAGTTCAGTCCGCGCTGCACCCGCTCGGCCGGCTCGTAGACCATGTTGTCGCGCAGGTAATCGAAGCCGTACTCGTTGTTCGTGCCGTAGGTCACATCGGCGGCGTAGGCCGCCTGCTTCTCCGCCTTGGTCATATTGGGCAGGTTGATGCCCACGCTCAGGCCGAGGAAGTTGTAGAGACGGCTCATCCATTCGGCATCGCGCCGGGCCAGATAGTCGTTCACCGTGACCACATGCACGCCCTTGCCTGAGAGCGCATTGAGATAAACCGGCAGCGTGCCCACCAGGGTCTTGCCTTCGCCGGTGCGCATTTCGGCGATCTTGCCCTGATGCAAGGCGATGCCGCCGATCATCTGCACATCGAAGTGGCGCATCTTCAGCGCCCGCTTGCCCCCTTCGCGCACCACGGCAAACGCCTCGGGCAGCAGATCATCGAGACTGCGGCCATTTGCGACTTGCTGGCGAAACTCGGCGGTCTTGGTCTTGAGTTCATCGTCGCTGAGTTTTTCGAATTGCGGCTCCAGGGCGTTGATGCGCTCGACCACGCGCCGGTACTGGCGCAGCAAACGTTCGTTGCGGCTGCCGAACAGACTGGTGAGGAATTTGACTGGCATGGGAAGGCGGACTCCAGGCCCGCAGTCTTTGAGTGTGGTTTTGAGGGAAGCCCGCAGCGACAGACGCACGCCCGACTTTCCGAGAGCATTTCATTGTATGCGTGCGTTTTTACCGTCCGCAGGCTGGCACAATGGGGGTGAACTCCAGGAATTCCAGTCAGTTCCCTCTGCCGCATGTCCACCCAACGCTCAATCGCCGCCGTGCCGTCGGCGCCTTTCATCCAGAAGGGCGCCGCGTCGCTATCGACCTGGGCGCGCGTTTCCCCCCCCATAGCCGCGCTGCGCGACGCGGCCACGCTTTCGCACCAGATGTGGCAATCCGCCCGTCCGCTGCTGCCCCCGGCTTTGCTCGACGGCGTGCAGGCGGGGCGCTGGCAGGACGGGGTGTGGAGCCTGACCGCCAGTTCGGGCGCGGTGGCCGCCAAGCTCAGTCAGTTCAAGCCGATCCTGCTGCGGCATTTGCAAGACCGCGGCTTCGCCCTGCGCGACATGCGCATCCGGGTAAAGCCACGGGCAGAGCGTGGGCCGCAGACGGCGCCGACAGCGACCCAGCCGCCCTCCTGCCCGGATGCGGTCAAGGCAAGGCTGCGTCAACTGCTGGAACAGGCCGACTAGGGTCTGTTAACGCCGTCAAAAAGCGAAGGTGGGAACGGCGCGAAAACCCGCCGGGGCGCGGGTGGCGTCTTCAAAGCTGACCATCTCGTAGCTGGATTCATCGGCAAAGAGTTCGCGCAGCAGCAGGTTGTTGACCATGTGGCCGCTGCGAAAGGCGCTGTACGCGCCGATCAGCGCCTTGCCCGCCACGTACAGATCGCCGATGGCATCGAGCGTCTTGTGCTTGACGAACTCATCGTCGAAGCGCAGGCCCTCTTGGTTGAGCACGCGGTATTCGTCCATGACGATGGCGTTTTCCATGCTGCCGCCCAGCGCCAGCCCGTTGCTGCGCAGGGTTTCGACATCGCGCATGAAGCCGAAGGTGCGGGCGCGGGCGATGTCTTTCACGTACGAGTCGCGCCCCAGCTCGAACACTGCGGACTGCGCGGTCTGATTGACGGCGGGGTGGTCGAAATCGATGTCGAAACTCAGCTTGAAGCCGTCGTAGGGCTCCAGCCGCGCCCATTTCTGGTCGCTGCCCTGCCCCAGCCGCAATTCGACGGGTTTTCGCACCCGGATGAATCTTTTCGGTGCGTTTTGCAGCGCGATGCCGGCCGATTGCAGCAAATAGACGAACGAAGACGCTGAGCCGTCGAGTATGGGGATTTCTTCCGCCGTGACGTCGATATACAGATTGTCGATCCCCAGACCGGAGCAGGCCGACAGCAGATGCTCAACGGTGTGGATCTTCACGTCGCCGCGGCCCAGCGTGGTCGCCATGCGCGTATCCACCACGGCAAACGGACTCAGCGGAATTTCGACCGGCTCGCTCAGATCGGTGCGGGTGAAGACGATGCCTGTATCGGGCGGCGCCGGGCGCAGGGTGAGTTCCACCCGCTCACTGCTGTGCAGGCCCACGCCGACAGCGCGATTGACGGATTGGATGGTGCGTTGCGCCAACATGTCAATAAATCATGAAGACTCTCAATTTGATTGCGAGATGCTATGCATTCTAGGCGCCAAGCCTGAATTCTGCTAAAGACCCTGAAGGGGCGCCGAAGCGCTTTCGGCCAGCGTTTCTGGCCCGCGTTGCCGCGCCCTGACAGGGAGGTGATCTGTCAGAGCGCGGCAACGCCTCGGCTACTGCGCGGCGGCGACAAACCCATGTGGAGTCGGGTCACTCCGTCGGGGGGACGGGCCAGCTCTGCGGAACGGCTCCGGCCGCCACAGCGCATCGCCGCGTCCCGTCACCGGGCGCGTTTTCGCGGAAAGGTTCAGTCCGCCTGCTTGCGCAGGAAAGCCGGAATTTCCATTTCCTCCATACCGCTTTGCATCAGTGCGTTCACATGCGCCGACGGGGCGCCGCGGCCGCTGCGCCAGATCGCCGGGCTTTGATACGGGTCTGCGCCGGTCTGGCCGCCATAGACCTGCGTGCGCATCGGCATGTTGTCGGTGCCGGTGCGGATGATGGTGAGTTCCGGCGCGGCCTTTTCGGCCTTGCCGCTCAGACCGGTGGCCAGCACCGTCACGCGCAGCGAATCGCCCATGGTCGGATCGTTGACCGTGCCGAAAATGATGTTCGCTTCCGGCGAGGCATAGGCGCGGATGGCGTTCATCGCCTCGCGCGTTTCGCCCAGGCGCAGCGAGTCGTCGGCAGTGATGTTCACCAGCACGCCCTTGGCGCCCGAGAGATCGACGCCGTCGAGCAGCGGGCAGACCACGGCCTGCTCGGCCGCCAGACGGGCGCGGTCCGGGCCGCTGGCCGCCGCAGTGCCCATCATCGCTTTGCCCGGCTCGCCCATCACGCTCTTCACGTCCTCGAAGTCGGCGTTGATCAGGCCCGGCACATTGATGATTTCGGCGATGCCGCCGGTGGCGTTTTTCAGCACGTCGTTGGCCTTGGCGAAGGCTTCTTTCTGGCTGATGTCATCGCCATACACCTCGAGCAGCTTTTCGTTGAGCACGACGATGAGCGAATCGACATTGGCCTCCAGCTCGGCCAGTCCCTGCTCGGCGTTGGCCATGCGTTTGGCGCCCTCGAAGTCGAACGGGCGGGTCACCACGGCCACGGTAAGGATGCCCATTTCGCGGGCGATCTTGGCGATCACCGGCGCGGCGCCCGTGCCGGTGCCGCCGCCCATGCCGGCCGTGATGAACAGCATGTGCGCGCCTTCGAGCGCATCACGAATCTGGCCGCGCGCCTGATCCGCCGCCTCGCGCCCGACCACCGGCTTGCCGCCCGCGCCCAGACCCGTCTTGCCCAATTGCAGGAACTGATGCGCACTTGAGTTCCTGAGCGCCTGGGCATCGGTATTGGCGCAGATGAACTCCACGCCACGCACGCCCGAGGCGATCATGTGTTCGACCGCGTTGCCGCCGCCGCCGCCAACACCGATGACCTTGATGTTGGTTCCCTGGTTGAACGCGCTTTGGGCGTCGTTCTCGATCATTTCAAAAGCCATGTCACACCTCCGTTGAAAACCGGCTGACGCACCCTACGCCCGCCGAACACACTCTGCGGGGCGGCCACCCGGACCCTCCGGGCGGCCGCCCCGCAGAACTCAAAAATTCCCTGCAAACCACTCGCGCAAACGTCCCAGCGAGCCCTTGACTGAACTGCTCTTCTGCGCAAGGCGCGCGCCGCGCTGCCGCTGGTGCAAGGCCTCGGCCAACAGTCCCATGACCGTGGCCATGCGCGGATTGCGCACCATGTCGGCCAGCGGGCCGGTGTAGCTGGGCGCGCCCACGCGCACCGGCTTGAGAAAAATGTCTTCCGCCAGTTCGACCATGCCGGGCATCTGCGCCGAACCGCCGCAGAGCACCACGCCGGAAGACAGCACCTCTTCGAAGTGGGAATCGCGAATGACCTGCTGCGCCAGCGCGAAGATTTCCTCGGCGCGCGGCTCGATCACGCTGGCGAGCACCTGCCGCGACAGCATGCGCGGACCGCGGTCGCCCAGCCCCGGCACCTCCAGCGTCTCTTCGGGATTGGCCAGCACCTGCTTGGCGATGCCATGCTCGATCTTGATGTCCTCGGCGTCACGCGTGGGCGTGCGCAGCGCCATGGCGATGTCGCTGGTGATGAGTTCGCCGGCCACCGGAATGATGGCGGTATGCCGGATCGCCCCGCCGGTGTAGATGGCGATGTCGGTCACGCCGGCGCCGATGTCCACCACCGCCACGCCGAGTTCCTTCTCGTCATCGGTCAGCACAGCATGGCTGGACGCCAGCGGATGCAGCACCAGTTGCTCGACCTCCAGGCCGCAACGGCGCACGCACTTGAGCACGTTTTCCGCGGCAGTCTGCGCCCCGGTGACGATGTGCACGTTGACCTCCAGGCGGATGCCGCTCATGCCCACCGGCTCCTTGACCTCCTGGCCGTCGATGATGAACTCCTGCGGCTCGACCAGCAGCAGCCGCTGGTCGGCGGGAATGTTCACCGCCTTGGCGGTTTCGATCACGCGGGTGACGTCGGCCTGCGTGACTTCGCGGTCCTTGATCGCCACCATGCCGTGCGAGTTCTGCCCGCGAATATGGCTGCCGGTAATGCCGGTGATCACATGAGTGATCTTGCAATCGGCCATCAGTTCGGCTTCCTTCAAGGCCGCCTGGATGGATTGCACCGTCGCCTCGATGTCCACCACCACCCCGCGGCGCATGCCCGCGGTCGGCGCCTGGCCCATGCCGACGATCTTGAAACCCGCCGCCGGGTTGTCGCGATCGGCCAGCATTTCCGCCACCACCACCAGCACTTTGGAGGTGCCGATGTCCAGCGCCACCACCAGATCCTTGTAGTCCTTGGCCATGTCAGTCTTTCCTCCCCGCGGGTTGCGGCGTCTTGTTCGCTGTCTTGTTCATGCCCGGCAGATCCACGCCTTGCAGATGCACGGCGAAGCCATTGGGATAGCGCAGATCAACGCTGTCGATGGGCCGTCCGTAGCGGGCTTCGAGCTGCGGCATCAGGGTCATGAACTGTTTGAGACGGGTCTGCGTCGCCGCGCTGTCGGGCGCGCTGCCCAGGTCGATGCGCAGGCCCGAGCGGGTCTGCACGCTCCAGTTGCCGCCGCTGCCTTGCGCCAGCGTGGCGACGGTCTGATGAAATTCCTGCATCAAGGGCTGCAGCGTCTGGCTCATCTGCAAGACCTGCGCACTGGTTCCCGCCGGGCCGCTGAACTGCGGCAGACCCAGGCCCTGGACTTCACCGAGGTTGGCGGTGAACGCCTGCCCCTGCGCGTTGACCAGTTGCGGCGCGCTGCCCGGCTCGCGCCAGATGGCCACCGGCTGCTGCGCCTGTAGCGTGACCGCCAGTTGCATCGGCCACAGCCGCTGCACCACCGCGGTACGCACCCACGGCAGGCTCTCGAACACCCGCTGCGCCTGCGCAAGATTGATGGTGAGGAAATTGCCCTGCAACTGCGGCAAGGCCTCGGCCCGTACCGTCACCGGGCTGATGCGCTGCAGGTCGCCCTGGAGCCGCACGGCGCGGATGTCCCACCAGTTGCGCTGCATCAGCCAGTGCCCGGCGACGAACAGACAGCCGAGCGCCACCAGCCAGAACAGGGCACGCGAGGTGCCTTGCATCAGGCGGATGTCGAGCGGGAGTTCGCGCGGGGCGTAGTGGCTCATCGGTCGTCCTTCTCGCCACTGGCCGGGGGCAGCGCAGGCGAAGCCGCAGCGTGGGGGCCCGCTCCCCCGCCGCCGGGCCGCCCCAAGGCGGGCTTTTCCCCCTCCCAACCTCCCCCACGGCGTGGGGGAGGAGTGTTTGCTCCCTCTCCACTTGTGGGGAGGGCCGGGGTGGGGATGGCCCCCTCGGGGGGCAGCGCAGGCGAAGCCGCAGCGTGGGGGTCAACCCCCTTATGCGGTTGATCGAGCGCCGCCATGCTGAGGATGAGCAGGCACAGATCGGCATAGTCCAGCCCGGCGACGCGCGCGGCCATGGGCACGAGCGAATGCGAGGTCATGCCGGGCGAGGTGTTGATCTCCAGCAGGAAGGGCTGGCGGTCGGTCGCGCGAATCATGACGTCGGCCCGCGCCCAGCCGCGGCAGCCCAGAGTGCGATAACTGCGCAAGACCAGATCCTGAATGCGCGCTTCTTCGTCGGCAGGCAATTCGCTTGGGCAGATGTAGCGGGTATCGTCGCTGAAATACTTGTGTTCGTAGTCGTAGTTGCCGCCGGGGGCGACGATGCGGATGAGCGGCAACGCCCGCGCCTGATCGCCCGCGCCGATCACCGCGCAGGTCACTTCGTCGCCCTCGATGAACTGCTCCACCAGCACCCGGCTGTCGAAGCGTGCGGCTTCGAGATAGGCGGCCTGCACTTCGGCCTCGCTGTCGGCGCGCTTGAGACCCAGCGTGGAGCCTTCATGCGTGGCCTTGAAAATCAGCGGAAAGCCCAGATCGGCCGCAGCCGCTCGGGCCTCGATGAGCGCGCCCACCTCGCGCCATTTGGGCGTGGACAGGTTCTCGAAATGCCACAGCCGCTTGGTCATGGCCTTGTCGATCGCCAGGGCCGAGGCCAGCACGCCCGGCCCGGTGTAGGGGATGCCGAGCAGTTCCAGCGCGCCCTGCACCGTGCCGTCTTCTCCCCAGCGGCCATGCAGATTGATGAACGCGCGCTGCGCGCCGAACGACTTGAGCGCGGCCAGGTCGTCCACCGACGGATCGAAAGCAAAGGCATCGACCCCGCGCGACTGCAGCGCCGCCAGCACGCCCTTGCCCGACATCAGCGACACCTCGCGCTCGGCGGAAAGCCCGCCCATGAGCACCGCGACACGGCCCAGGCCGCGCGGATCGATCTGCGGCCATGTCGTCATTTCGCGTCTCCCGCAATGCCGCCCGCCAGCGCCACCACTTGAGCGGCCACCGCGCCGATGGAACCCGCGCCCATGCAGATCAGCACGTCGCCCTCGCGCGCCATCTCCAGAATGGCTTGCGGCATGTCGGCCACGGCTTCGACGAACACCGGCTCGGTCTTGCCGGCCACACGCACCGCACGCGCCAGGCTGCGGCCGTCGGCCGCGACCAGCGGGGCTTCACCGGCGGCGTACACCTCGGCCAGCAGCACCGCGTCGGCCTCGCCGAGCACTTTCACAAAGTCTTCAAACAGATCGCGGGTGCGGGTGTAGCGATGCGGCTGAAAGGCGAGCACCAGCCGCCGTCCCGGAAAGGCGCCGCGGGCCGCCGCCAGCGTGGCCGCCATTTCAACCGGATGGTGACCGTAATCGTCGATCAGGGTGAAGCGCCCGCCGTGGTGAGCCGCCACTTCGCCATAGCGCTGGAAGCGCCGACCCACGCCAGTGAACCCGGCCAGCGCCCGCTGGATGGCGGCGTCGTCCACGCTCAGTTCGGTGGCGACGGCGATGGCGGCCAGGGCGTTTTGCACGTTGTGCCGCCCCGGCAGGTTGAGCGTGACGGCCAGCGGCGGCAGTTGCACGCCGTTGCGACGCAGCACGGTGAAGTGCATCTGCGCGCCCTCGGCCCGCACGTCGATGGCGCGCACCTGCGCGTCTTCGGCAAAGCCATAGCTGGTGACGGGCTTGGAAACAAGCGGCATGATGCCGCGCACCGCCGCGTCGTCCACGCACAACACGGCCGCGCCGTAGAACGGCAGCCGGGCGATGAAATCGACGAAGGCATGGCGCAGCCGGGCCGGGTCGTGGCCGTAAGTGTCCATGTGGTCGGCGTCGATATTGGTGACCACGGCCATGACCGGCAGCAGGTTGAGGAAGGAGGCGTCGGATTCGTCCGCCTCGACCACGATGTACTCGCCCTGCCCCAACTGGGCGTTGACCCCGGCGCTGTTGAGCCGCCCGCCGATCACGAAGGTCGGGTCGAGCCCGCCCTCGGCCAGCACGCTGGCGACCAGACTGGTGGTGGTGGTCTTGCCATGCGTGCCCGCAATCGCAATGCCGCGCTTCAGGCGCATCAGCTCGGCCAGCATGACCGCGCGCGGCACCACCGGAATGTGGCGCGCACGCGCCGCGAGCACCTCGGGGTTGTCGGCGCGCACGGCGGTGGAAACGACCACGGCATCGGCATCCTGCACCTGAGCGGCGTCGTGCCCGATGGCCACGCGCAGGCCCAAGCCGCGCAGACGCTGCACCGTGGCGCTTTCGCTCAGATCCGAGCCGCTGATGGCATAGCCCAGGTTGTGCAACACTTCGGCGATGCCGCTCATGCCGGCGCCGCCGATGCCGACGAAATGAATGTTGCGAATGGCGTGTTTCATCGCCCCTGCCCTTGCCTTTCTGTTCCTTGCCTCGTTTCGCGTCCCGGCAGCAGGGCGTTGCAGCCCTCCACGACAGCCCGCACCGCATCGGGCCGCGCCAGGCCGCGTGCGGCCTGCGCCAGTTGCAGCAGGCGCGTGCGGTCCAGACTTTGCAGCAGCTCGGCCAGCCCCTGCGCGCTCAGGTCGCGTTGTTGAATCAGCAGCGCCGCATCGCGGCCTGCGAGAAATTGCGCGTTCACCGTCTGGTGATCATCGACCGCATGGGGAAACGGCACGAACAGCGCCGCCACACCGGCGCAGGCCACTTCGGTCACGGTCGAGGCGCCGGCGCGGCAGATCACCAGATCGGCCTGCGCATAAGCCGCGGCCATGTCGTCGATGAAGGCCACGCAGTCGGCTTGCACCCCGGCGTCGGCATAAGCCTGTTGCAGGGTTGGCAGATGCTTGGCCCCGCTCTGATGACGCACCTGCGGGCGTTCGCCCGCGGGCAAAAGCGCCAGCGCCTGCGGCGCCAGCGAGTTGAGCGCCTGCGCGCCCAGGCTGCCGCCGACCACGAGCACCTGCAGCGGCCCGCTGCGACCGGCGTAGCGCTGCTCGGGCGAAGGCAAGGCGCAGATCTCCGCACGCACCGGATTGCCCACCCACTTCGCACCCGGCAGCGCATCGGGGAACGCGGTGTAGCTGCGATCAGCCAGGCGCGCGAGCAGCTTGTTGGCCAGACCGGCGACGGCGTTCTGCTCATGCACCACCAGCTTGGCCCCAGCCCACACGCTCATCAAGCCGCCGGGAAAGGCGATATAGCCGCCCATGCTCACCACCACGTCGGCGCCAACGCGGCGCAAGCCGCGCAAAGCCTGCCAGAAGGCGCGCAGCAGGTTGAGCGGCAGCAACAGTTTGGTCAGCAAACCCTTGCCGCGCAGGCCGCCGAAGCGCACCCAAAGCATGTCGAAGCCGTGGCGCGGGGCGAGCTGCGCCTCCATGCCCGTGGGCGCGCCCATCCAGTGCACCGTCCAGCCCGCCGCGCGCAAGCCCTCGCCCACGGCAATGCCGGGGAAGATGTGGCCGCCGGTGCCTCCGGCCATGATGACGGCCACTGGCGCAGCCGAGGGCGCCAGGGGCAAGGCGCCGGGCCGCCCCAAGCCTTGCCCCGCCCCCTGGGGGGGGAGCGCCGCA
>DYKQ01000008.1:31558-48291 GCA_020722545.1 Thiomonas intermedia
CAAGCCTTGCCCCGCCCCCTGGGGGGGGAGCGCCGCATCGCGGCGATCTCGGGGGGGGGCTTCCCCGAACAAGGCGCCGGGCCGCCCCAAGCCTTGCCCCGCCCCCTGGGGGGGGAGCGCCGCATCGCGGCGATCTCGGGGGTAGCTTGTCATACATGTCCTCCGCGCATCAACACTCGGTTCTCGAAATCGACGCGCAGCAGCACGGCGATGGCCATGCAGTTGAGCAGCAGCGCCGAGCCGCCATAGCTCATCAGCGGCAGCGTCAGCCCCTTGGTGGGCAGCAGACCGAGGTTCACGCCGATATTGATGAAGGCCTGCCCGCCGATCCACACGCCCACGCCCTGCGCCACCAGCGCGCTGTACATGCGGTCGAGCACCAGCGCCTGACGGCCGATGTCGAAGGCGCGGCGCACGATCCAGTAGAACGCGAAGATCACCACGCCGACGCCCGCCAGACCCAGCTCCTCGCCGATGATGGCCAGCAGAAAGTCGGTGTGCGCTTCGGGCAGGTAATGCAGTTTTTCGATGCTGCCGCCGAGACCGACGCCGAACCACTCGCCGCGCCCCATCGCAATCAGCGCGTGCGAGAGCTGATAGGAGCTGCCCAGCGCATTCGATTCCGACCAGGGGTTGAGATAGGCGAAGATGCGATCACGCCGCCAGGGCGAGAGCACGATCATCAACACAAAGGCGCCGATCACCGCCACGCTGAACACCGAAAACAGCTTGCCGTTGGCCCCGCCGAGAAACAGGATGGCCAGCGTGATGGAAGCGATGATCAGGAAGGCGCCCATGTCGGGCTCGGCCAGCAGCAGCACGCCCACGATCATCATCACCGCCATCATCGGCAGGAAGGTCTTGAGCAGGCTTTGCTTGACCTCCTGCTTGCGCACCATGAAGTCGGCGGCATAAAGCAGCGCGGTGAGCTTGACCAGCTCGGAGGGCTGGAAGTTCAGCCCGCCGGGGAAGACCACCCAGCGCTTGGAGCCGTTCACGTCCTTGCCGACATGCGGCAGCAGCACGAGCACCAGCCCGATCAGCGAGAGAAAGAAAAAGCGCATCGACCATTTCTGCAGCTCGGCCATCGGAATCTGCACCACGATCCAGCTCGCCAGCAACGCCGCAGCGATGGAGAAAAGATCGCGGATGAAATAGTGATAGGGCGACCACTGCGCATAGCGCGGAGAATCGTGGAAGGAAATCGTCGCCGAATACACCATCACCAGGCCGTAGGCCAGCAGCAGCAGCGTGACCCAGACCAGGTTCTGGTCGTACTCCAGCATGCGCGAATTGCGCGGCGCACTATGCCCCACGCGCACCGGCAGATCGGCAGCGGCCTTGTCGCGCTTGCGACCGAGGAAGGGCAGCATGCGCTCAAGCATGGTCGGCCCCTTCGTTCCAGACTTGTCCACGCGCTTCGGCCAACTCGCGCACTGCGGCGACAAACACCTCGGCGCGATGCGCATAGTTGCGGAACATGTCGAAACTGGCGCAGGCAGGTGACAACAGCGCCGCGTCGCCGGTCTTCGCCAGCGTGGCGGCGCGCTGCACAGCCTGCTCCAGGGACTGCGTGAATTCGGTGGGGGCCAGCCCCTGCAGCTCCGCGGCGATGGCCTGCGCATCGCGGCCGATCAGCACCGCAGCGCGCAAGCGGGCTGCCTGCGCGCGCAGCGGCGAAAAGTCCTGCCCCTTGCCGTCCCCGCCGGCGATCAGCACCACCGGCGTTTCCATGCCCGCCAGCGCCGCCACCGTGGCGCCGACATTGGTGCCCTTGCTGTCGTCGATCCAGCGCACGCCGTCGATCACCGCCACGGTCTGCATGCGATGCGGCTCGCCGCGATACTCACGCAGGGCATGCAGCATGGGCGCGAGCGGCGCGCCCGCGGCATCGCCCAGCGCCAGCGCGGCCAGGGCATTGGCGACGTTGTGCGCGCCCTGAATGCGCAGGGCTTCGGCAGGCATCAAGCGCTGCAAGGCCAGATCGGCGACGGGATGCGTGGCGGACTTGGCGCGGCGCGGGACTTTGGGCGCGGCTTGCGCGGCCTCAGCGTCGAGATCAGGGGGGACGCGCACCAGCCAGTCGATGCCGCCTTCGCGCACCACGCCCCAGTCTCCCGGCTGTTGCGGCGCCGACAGACCAAAGCGCCGCAGCTTGCGCCCCGGGCGCTGCATCGCCAGCACCTGCGGATCGTCGCGGTTGAGCACCATCACTCCGCGGGCGTCGTCGCCGCCGAAAATCCGCGCCTTGTCGGCGGCGTAGGCCGTCATGTCGCCATGCCAGTCGAGATGGTCCTGGGTGATGTTGAGCACCGTGGCCGCGTCGGCGGCGAAGCCCTCCATGCCATGAAGCTGGAAGCTGGAGAGTTCGAGCACCCAGGCTGCGGGAAGGTCGTCGGCCTGAAGCCGGGCCTGCAGCACGTCGAGCATGGACGGCGAAATATTGCCCGCCACCGCCACGCTCCAGCCCGCGCGCTCGAGCATCAGCCCAGTCAAACGTGTGACCGTGGTCTTGCCGTTGGTGCCGGTGATGGCGACGATCTTGGGCGCATAGCCTCGCTCTTCGCGCAGCGCGTTGAGCGCCCACTGGAACAGATGCAGCTCACCGGCCATCGGCACGCCCCGTTCGGCGGCTGCCTGTGTGAGCGCGGCAAACTCTGCCGCTTGCGGCGCGATGCCGGGGCTGCGCAACACCAGTTGCGCGTCGCCCAGCAGGTCGGCGCTCAGGCTGCCGCAATGCACCTGCGCCGCAGGCGCTTCGCGCTGCAGCGCAGCCAGCCCGGGCGGCGCGCTGCGGCTGTCGGCCACGCGCACCTGCGCGCCCTGCGCCGCACACCAGCGCGCCATCGCCAGGCCGGATTCGCCCAGACCGAGCACGAGAACGGAGAGTGAGTTCAGGTTCATCGCAGCTTCAGACTCGCCAGACCCACCAGACAGAGCATCATGGTGACGATCCAGAACCGCACCACCACCTGCGACTCTTTCACCCCGAGTTGCTCGAAGTGATGGTGCAGCGGCGCCATTTTGAAAATGCGCCGTCCCACGCCGTACTTCTTCTTGGTGTACTTGAAGTACGTCACCTGAATCATCACCGACACGGTTTCGGCGACGAACACGCCGCCCATGATGGCCAGCACGATTTCCTGGCGCACGATCACGGCGATGGTGCCCAAGGCGCCGCCCAGCGCCAGCGCGCCCACGTCGCCCATGAACACCTGCGCCGGATAGGCGTTGAACCACAGAAAGGCCAGCCCGGCGCCGACCATGGCGCCCACGAAAATCAGCAACTCCCCCGTTCCCGGAATGAAGGGGAACAGCAGATATTTGGAATACACCGCATTGCCGGTGACATAGGCAAACACGCCCAGCGAACTGCCGACCATGACCACGGGCATGATGGCCAGGCCATCGGCGCCGTCGGTGAGGTTGACCGCGTTGCTGCTGCCCACGATGACCAGATAGCTCAGCACGATGAAGCCGGTCACGCCCAGCGGATAACTGACCGATTTGAAGAACGGCACGATGAGGTCGGAAGCGGGGGGCAGGGGCATGCTCATGCCGCTTTGCAACCACGTCACGAACAGATGCCAGACCTCGGCGTTGCCCTTGCCCGACACGGCGAAAGCCAGGTAGAACGCGGCGGCCACGCCGATGAGCGTCTGCCAGAAGTACTTGTCTCGCGAGCGCATGCCGTTGGGGTCGCGGTACACCACCTTCCGGTAGTCATCCGCCCAGCCGATGGCGCCGAAACCGAGCGTGACCAACAGCACCAGCCAGACGAAGCGGTTGCTCAGATCCATCCACAGCAGCGTGGACACGCCGATGGACAGCAGGATGAGCACCCCGCCCATGGTGGGCGTGCCGGTCTTGATGAGATGCGTCTGCGGCCCGTCCTGACGCACCGCCTGGCCGACCTTCATCGCGGTGAGTTTGCGGATGACTGCGGGGCCCGCGAGCAGACCGATGAACAGCGCGGTGAGCGTGCTCATCACCGCGCGGAAAGTGATGTAGTTGAACACCCGAAAAAAACGCAAATCGGGCGAGAGCTCCATCAGCCACAGGGCCAGACTATGCAGCATGGTGCACCTCCTGCGTGGACGCGCCGTTGCCGTTCGCCGCCAGCGCGGCGATGGCCTGCACCGCGCGCTCCATGCGCATGAAACGCGAGCCTTTGACCAGCACGGTGTCGAATTCGCGCAGCGCCGCGGCATCCAGGGTGAAGTCCATCAGATCGGGCTGATGCTTTGCTGCCGCCAGGCCCGCTGCCTGTGCGGCCGCGACTGCCTGCGCCGTCATGGCGCCGCAGGCCCACAGCGCCGTCACGCCGCGCTGGGCCGCATACGTCCCCACTTCGGCATGGAAAGCCGGGCCGTTGTCGCCGACTTCGCCCATATCGCCGAGCAGCAGCAGACTGCGCCCGGGCAGCTCGGCCAGCACGTCGATGGCGGCGCGCACCGAGTCGGGATTGGCGTTGTAGCTGTCGTCGATCAGCAGCAGCGTGCGCTCGTCGGCGCAACGCAGACGCCGCGGCGCCAGACGCCCGGCCACCGGCGCGAACGCCTCCAGCCCACGGCAGATCGCATCCAGCGGAGCGCCCGCAGCCAAGGCCGCTGCGGTCGCCGCCAGCGCATTGCGCGCGTTGTGCCGCCCCAGCAGTTGCAGGCCCACTTCGGCATGGCCCGCCGGGGTATGCAATTGCACACGCAACTGGCCCTGCCGATAAAACGCATGGCCGCTGACTTCAGCCTCCACGCCCGCCTCAGCCTCTTCACGCAGGGCAAAGCGCAACACACGCCGACCGGCGGCTTGCGCCACCCAGATCGCGGTCTGGGCGTCGTCTGCGGGAAACACCGCCACCCCGGTCTGCGGCAACGCCGCGAGCACGGCGCCGTTTTCGTGCGCGACCGCTTCGACGCTGTGCATGAATTCCTGATGTTCGCGCTGGGCGTTGTTCACCAGCGCCACGGTGGGCTCGGCCAGACTGGCGAGCCAGGCGATCTCGCCCGGATGGTTCATGCCCAGCTCGACCACGGCGGCCTGATGCTGCGGCCGCAGGCGCAGCAAGGTCAGCGGCAGACCCACCTCGTTGTTGAAGTTGCCCTGCGTCGCCAGCCGCCGGTCTTCGCCCTGCCACGCCGCCAGAATGCCTGCGAGCATCTGCGTCACCGTGGTCTTGCCGTTGCTGCCGGTCACCGCGATCAGCGGCAACGTCTGCTGCCGCCGCCAGCCTCGCGCCAACAGACCAAAAGCGCGCAGGGTGTCGGGCGCCTCGATGCCCGGCAGCCCGCAAGCGCCCACGCCTTGCTCGGCCAGCAACGCGCGCGCGCCGGCAGCCGCCGCTTGCGGCAGGAAGTCGTGCGCATCGAAGCGGGCGCCGCGCAAGGCGACGAACAGCGCGCCCGGCGCGAGTTTGCGGCTGTCGGTCTCGATGGCGCTCACCGCCACGTCGGCCTCGCCGATGAGGCGGGCCTCGGGCCCGATCCAGTCGCGCAATTCGCCCAAGCTGCAAAGCCCAGCGCCGCGCGCGGCCAGTGCCATGCGGGCATGGAAGGCGTCGCTGAAGGCCTGCTTGTGTCCGGCAATCTCTTGCGTGTTTTCGTGCCCCTTGCCCGCGATGAGCACCACGTCGTGCACGGCGGCGTGCGACAGGGTCTGGGCGATGGCGGCGGCGCGGTCTTCGATCAGCAGGGCTTGCGCGGGTTGCTGCAGACCGGCGAGCAGGTCTTGCAAGATGGCGCCCGGCGCTTCGCTGCGCGGGTTGTCGCTGGTCAGCACCACGCGGTCGGCGTAGGCCTCGGCGGCCTGCGCCATCAGCGGGCGTTTGCGCGCATCGCGG
Source organism: Thiomonas intermedia (assembly GCA_020722545.1). GTDB lineage: Bacteria > Pseudomonadota > Gammaproteobacteria > Burkholderiales > Burkholderiaceae_C > Thiomonas > Thiomonas intermedia_B. The sequence continues at coordinate 37,395 of DYKQ01000008.1, forward strand.
TCTCCGCCGGCGCCGAACACGCACCACAACTTGCCTTTGCGCTTGGCGGTGACAGGCCGCAACGCTTGCAGCGCTTTGTCCAGCGCGTCGGGCGTGTGGGCGTAGTCGATGACCGCCAGCGGCGCACCGATGCCGCCCAGCATCTGCATGCGCCCCGGCGCCGCGCGCACCGTGCGCAAGGCGGCGGCAATGGCGGCGTCCTCCAGCCCCGTTGTGCGCAGCAGCGCGGCGACCACCAGCAGATTGCGCAGGTTGAAAGCGCCCAGCACGGGCAGGTCGAGCGCGTGGCGATGGTGGTGATGCACCAGAGTGAGACGCTGGCCGGTGGCGGCCTGCACCACGTCCTCCGCACACCAGTCGGCCTTGGCGATCAGCGCGGTGGTTTGCACCTGCAGCGCCCGGCTGCGGCAATCGGCGAGCAAGACGGTTGCGGCGTAGGGGTCGTCGATGTCCAGTACGGCGTGCTGCAGGCCCGGCCAGGCGAACAGCGCCTGCTTGGCGCGCGCATAGGCCGCCATGTCGCCGTGGTAGTCGAGATGGTCTTGCGTCAGATTGGTGAATGCGGCCGCATGAATAGCGCAACCTGCCAGCCGATGTTCGTCCAGGCCGATGCTCGATGCCTCGATGGCGCACCAAAGCGCGCCTTGCTCGCGCAGCCGCGCCAGGATCGTCTGCAGACGCACCGGGTCGGGCGTGGTGAAGCCGGTGGGCTGCAGCGCGTCCGGCCATCCGGCGCCCAGCGTGCCGATCACCCCGCAACGCTGCCCAGCCGCGTTCAGGGCCTGCGCCGTCCACAGGGCGCAGGAGGTCTTGCCATTGGTGCCGGTCACGGCCAGCAGTTTGACAGCCTCGGACGGATGTCCGTACCAATCCGCCGCAAGCGGCCCGGCCAGCGCCTTGAGCCCGTCAACGGTCAGAATGCGCGGATCGGTGAAACCAAAATGCTGCGCGCCCTCGGCCTCGACCAGCGCGGCCGCCGCCCCCGCCGCCAAGGCCTGCGCCACGAACTGACGCGGATCGCGCGCCGCCCCCGGCCAGGCGACGAACACCTCGCCGGGCTGCAGGCTGCGGCTGTCGGCGGTCCACGGCGCATCGGCCGCGACGCCCAAGGCGCGCAACGCTTGCAGCACGGCATCGACCGCCTTCGGCGTGTGATTCATGCGCCCCCCTTCATCGCCCGGCCCTCCGGGAGTTGCAGGGCCTGCGTGGTCTGCGCGGGAACGAGATCGGGCTTGACCGGCAGGTCGGGCTGTACCCCGAGAATGCGCAGCGCCTGCGGCACCACCGCACCGAACACCGGGGCCGCCACCTGACCGCCGAAGTGCTTGCCGCCCGTCGGTTGATCGACCGAAACCGCCATCACCAGCACCGGATGGCGGATCGGCGCCAGTCCGACGAACTGCGCCCGGAACAGCTTTTTGTCGTACTTGCCATCCTTGGCAATCCAGGCGGTGCCGGTCTTGCCGCCGGTGGAGTAGCCGGGCACGGCCGCCGCCGGTGCGGTGCCGCCGGGCTGAGTCACCAGCGCCAGCATGCCGCGCATTTCTCGCGCCACGGCGGGAGAGATGACCTGCACGCCTTCGGGCGCCTCATCGTGTTTGAACAGGGTGACGGGGAAGATGCGGCCGCGGTCGGCGAAGATGAGATAGGCATGCGCCAGCTGCAGGGTGGAGATGCCCAGCCCGTAGCCGAAGCCCATGGTGATGCGGTCGATCGGGCGCCAGCGTTTCATCGGCCGCATCAGCCCGCTGGTGGCGCCGGGAAACCCGATCTGCGGACGCTGGCCGAAGCCCACGGCGGTATACATATTCCACTGCACCTGCGGCGGCATCTTGCTCACCACCTGCGACGTGGCGACGTTGCTCGAATACTGGATGACCTGGGGCAGTTCGATATTGCCGTTGTTGTCGTCATCGCAGATATTGACGCCGTAAAACTGCTGGCAGCCCGGCGCGGTATGGAACACCGTCGTCGGGGTGATGATGCCGGCCTGCAAGGCTGCGCTCAGGGTGATGGGCTTGAGCACCGAGCCGGGTTCAAAGGCATCGGTCACGGCGTAGTTGCGGATGTCCGCCTCGGTCATGCGCTTGCGGGTATTCGGATCGAAGCTGGGGTAGTTGGCCATCGCCAGAATCTCTCCCGTTCTCGCATCGATCACCACCGCGCTGCCATTCTTGGCCTTGTTGTCCACCACCGACTGCTTGAGCGCCTGGTAGGTGAGATACTGAATCTTGCTGTCGATCGACAGGCGCACATCCTGCCCGTCGACCGGCGGGACGCCGCCCGACACATCCTCGATCACATTGCCCAGCCGGTCTTTCACGACCTTGCGCACACCGGGGTGACCGGCCAGCCGCGCCTGCAGCGCCAGCTCCATGCCGTCCTGCCCCTGGCCTTCGATATTGGTGAAACCGATGAGCTGCGCCGCCGCCGAGCCTTCCGGGTAGTAGCGCTTGTAGCTGGGCGATTCATAAATGCCCTTGATGCCCAGCGCCTTGACCTGCTTGGCCACGTCGATATCCACCTGCCGCTTGAGATAGACGAACTGCTTGTTGGAGTCGAGACGGCGCTGCAGATCGGCGGCGTTCAGGCCGAGCAGCCGGGCGAGTTGCTGCACCTTGTCGTTGCCCGACTCGACCTGCGTGGGATCGGCCCAGATGGTCTTGGCCGGAATGCTCGACGCCAGAATGTTGCCGTTGCGGTCGAGAATGCGGCCGCGCATCGCCGGCAGCTCGATGGTGCGCACGAAGCGCAGATCGCCCTGGTTCTGATAGAACTGCGTCGTCCACACCTGCACCCAGAAGGCGCGCAGACCCAGCGCGGCAAACGCCGCAAACAGCAGTCCCTTCACCAGCCAGGCGCGACCCGGCGGCAACTTCACATTCAGCAGCGGGCTCTTGCCATAGCTGGCTGCCGACTTGTGCGCACGCATGGCCGGATTCTTCATCGCCGCGCGCCTTTACTGGCCGGTTTCGGCGAAGACTGCGGCATGACGGGCAGCGGCGGCAGGGTGGCCTGGCCTTCGTGTACGAAGACGGTGCGCGCCGCCGTGATGGGGCGCATGTCGAGCTGGGTGCGCGCGATTCTCTCGATGCGGCCCGGCGCACTCATCGCGCGGTATTCCACCTGCAGACGGTCCTTGTCCATCTGCAACTGCTCGGCCCTTTGCTGCGCCACATCCAGCGCCGCAAACGTGCGCCTGCCCTGGTACTGCGCGCGCACCACCGACATGGCGCACAGCACCACGACAAACAGGAGCAGGAAGTTGATTCGGGTCATCGCGCGCTCCTCAGACCCGTTGCGCCACGCGCAGCATGGCCGAGCGCGACCGCGCATTGCCGCTGATTTCCGCCGCCGAGGGCCGCATCCGCGCCACTTCCTTGAGCTGCGGCTGAAATTCGGCCGATACGCCGGGGACGAAGGGCTGGCGCCGATCAACCGCCGGTGCGCGAGCATGGCGGTGAATAAAGCGTTTGATCAGCGCGTCTTCCAGCGAATGAAAGCTGATCACGGCCAGCCGCCCGCCCGGTTTCAGGCAGTCGAGCACCTGGCTCAACGCCGTTTCGATTTGCGCAAGCTCGGCATTGACGTGAATCCGAAGAGCTTGAAACGTGCGGGTGGCCGGGTCCTGGCCCGGCTCACGACTCTTGACGGCACTGGCAACCAGTGCGGCGAGTTCGCCGCTGCGCGCGAGGGGCGCTCCGGCATCGCGGCGAGCCACAATCTTCTTTGCAATCTGGACAGCCGCCCGTTCGTCTCCATAGTCCCTCAGCACGGTTGCAATTTCATCCACACTGGCCGTGGCCAGATACTCAGCGACGGTTTGCCCGCTGCTGGTGTCCATCCGCATATCCAAAGGTCCGTCAGCGCGGAAACTGAAACCGCGCTCGGGTTGATCGAGTTGCGGCGACGACACTCCCAAATCGAACAGCAGCCCATCGGCCTGCGCCACGCCCTGTTCGTGCAGCACCCGCGCAAATTCGGAGAAAGGCGCGTGCTTGATCACAAAACGCGCATCGTGAATCTGGGCCGCAGCCTCGATGGCCTGCGGATCGCGGTCGATCGCAATCAGCCGCCCGGCGGGCGACAGCCGCCGCAGAATTTCCCGGCTGTGTCCGCCACGCCCGAAGGTCGCGTCGAGGTACACCCCGTCCGGGTTGGTGATCAGTTGGTCGACCGCCTCGTGCAGCAACACGGTGCGGTGCGCCGTTTCGGCGCTGGGCATGGGAGCGGTGTGCGGCATACACGGTCACAACACAATGTCGCGCACGGCGTCGGGCATGCCGGCCTCGATCACCGCAGCCTCTTGCGCCTGATGTTTGGCGCGATCCCAGATTTCGAAGTGACGACCCATGCCGATGAGATCGACCTCGCGCTCCAGACCGACGGCCTGACGCAATTCGGGCGAAATCAGCACGCGCCCGGCGCCGTCCATCTCGGTTTCGGTGGCATGACCGAGATAGATGCGCTTCCAGCCCTGCGCCGACATGGGCAACTGCATCACCCGGTCGCGAAAACTCGTCCACTCGTCGTCGGAAAACATCAGCAGACAACCGTCGGGGCTCTTGGTCAGCGTGAGCCGCCCCTGCGAGCGCGCCATCAGCAGATCACGATGCCGGGCAGGCACGGTCATGCGACCTTTGCCGTCCAGAGTGAGTGCCGAAATGCCAATAAACATGAAGTCGCCCGCGGTTGCCGTGCTCGAGTGGGGGGTCTTGAATCGCGCAGCGCCCTGCACAATTTCCCACTTTTTTGCACTATTCGCCACTTTAGGGGATGGCGACATCTGCGGTCAAGCCTGAAACCCTGAAATTTCTTTTACAAAACAAGGACTTAGATACTGTTTATGAAACCAGTAAACAAGCATGTTTCTTATAAAAATGAACAAGTTAGAGTCTGTCTCGAATGTTCTTTCTAGAAATTGAAGCGCATCTGCGCTTTGACGGATGACAGGCAGCACCCATCCGTACCCGGTCGGGCTTGCAAAAAACTGAGGGGAAAAGTGCGAAGCGGGGCTATAAGCCGGATTCTGTGCAGCGCGGGCTTGCGCCCGCACCGTGGCAGCCATTCCTCTAGGCCGCGCATTGCTGCACGGCTCAAGCCACCTACCCGCAGACTCGCGCGGGCCGCGCTGTGCCAGCGTTGCCGCTGGCGCGTCTGCCTATTTGGTGTTGCTCCGGATGGAGGTTGCCGCGTTTCACGTCCACGCCGGTTGCCCGGCGCTTGCTCGTCTCTGTGGCCCTGTTCGTCACGTCACCGTGCACGGCCGTTAGCCGTCATCCCGCCCTATGGAGTCCGGACCTTCCTCGATGCGCCTGAAGCGCACCGCGACTGCCCACCCCACTTCGCAGGCGGCATTATGACGGAGAAACCTCGCTGCTCCAGTTGTAGCCCTCAAAATGCCCTGCCCTTGATGCAGCGCAAAGCTTCATGTATTCAAAAGATTAGATGATTCGCCCTTACATTTTTTACGGTTCAGCGAAAAAGCGAATTCCGTGGCGACAGAACTATTCAACAACGGCACGCATCTGTGCCTCATGTTCAGCGATCTGGTCGAAGATGACGGCGACGCCGTGCAGGCCAATCAATTCCTCCTCATCGACCACGGCCAGGGCGCGCTCATCGATCCGGGCGGCCATATGACGTTCAACGAACTCACGCTGACCCTGCGCAAATACATTGCCATGCAGGATCTGCATTACCTGCTGGCTTCGCATGCCGACCCGAACATCATCGCCTCACTGGACCGCTGGATGACCGCCTCCAAGGCCGATCTGGTGATCTCTCGTCTGTGGGCGCGTTTTGCTCCGCATTTCTGCAAGCTCGGCAAGGCCGACGTCGGCGGAACGCTGCGCCTGGGCAAGAGCGACATCGTGCTGCTGCAGGCGCACTTTTTGCACGCCGAGGAGTCTGTCGGACTCGGGGCTCGGATGGCGAAAAATGGCGATGGGGATGCCCTGTGGCGGCGGATTTGCCGCCCCATAGCCGTCCGCTATGGGGCAAAAAGCCGCTGGCGCAGCGCGCCGCAGCGCCATTTTGCAGCCCGCCATCCTCAAGCCCTACAGGCTCCAAGGGCCTGAGTTGCGGCATCGATCTGATGACCACGAGCAATTACCGAGCGCCCGACCTGCCGATTCCGCTGGCCGGATAGTTCGCATAAAGCGCGATCAGACCCGGGGTCAAACTCCGCGAAGTCCAACCCCGACCTGCACCTGCCACTCCATCGCCTCGCCCGCGTGCAGGGGCACGATGTCGGCGTCGGCATAGGGCAGCGTGTCGGGCACCTGCCAGCCCCGGCGCTCCAGGGTGATCGAGCCCGTATTGCGCGGCAAACCGTAGAACGCCGCGCCGAAACGGCTGGCGAAATCGTCGAGTCGGTGCAAGGCATTGCGCTGCTCGAAAGCCGCGCAGTACAACTCCAGCGCATTGGCCGCCGTGAAGCAACCGGCGCAGCCGCAGGCCGTTTCCTTGGTGTTGCGCGCATGCGGCGCGGAGTCGGTGCCGAGAAAGAAACGGTCGTCTCCGCTCGTGGCGACATCGAGCAGGGCCTGGCGGTGGGTCTCGCGCTTGAGCACGGGCAGGCAGTAGTAATGGGGCCGCATGCCGCCTTTGAACATGGCATTGCGGTTGTGCAGCAGATGATGCGCCGTGAGGGTTGCGGCCAACAGGGGCGCGCCCTGGGCATCCCGGTCGTGCGCCTCTTGAATGAACGCGGCGGCCTGAGCCGTGGTGATGTGCTCCAGCACGATCTTGAGCTCGGGAAAAGCGCGGCGCAGTGCGATGAGATGCCGCTCGATGAACGCCGCCTCGCGGTCGAACACATCCACCTCGGGGTCGGTCACTTCGCCGTGAATCAGCAGCGGCATACCGACCCGCTGCATGGCGTCGAGCGCCGGATAGATGCGCTTGAGTTCAGTCACTCCGCTGTCAGAATGGGTCGTTGCGCCCGCCGGGTAGAGCTTGAACGCATGCACCACGCCGCTGTTCTTCGCTTCGATCACCATCGCCGGGGAGGTGTCGTCGGTGAGATAGAGCGTCATCAGCGGGGTGAAATCGCTGCCCTCGGGCAAGGCGGCCACGATGCGTGCGCGGTAGTCCAGGGCCTGCTGCAGATGCACCACGGGCGGCTTGAGATTGGGCATGACGATGGCCCGGGCGAATTGCCGTGCCGTCCAGGGCAGCGCATCACGCATGGCGGCGCCATCGCGCAGATGCAGGTGAAAATCGTCGGGGCGCGTGAGGGTGAGCGTCGGGTTCGAAGTCATGTCGGGCGGCGAAAACGGCAACGCCGACATGCTACGCCCCGCCCTGCAGGGCAATGAAGCAGCCGCTCAGTGCTGCAGAATTTTTGCCAGGAAATGCGCGGCGCGCTCGCTGCGCTGCTCTGTCGTCGAGAAGAACTGCGGCGTCGGGCAATCTTCCACCACGCGCCCCGCATCCATGAACACCACGCGGTGCGACACCTTGCGCGCAAAGCCCATTTCGTGCGTGACCACCATCATGGTCATGCCCTCCTCGGCGAGCTTGACCATGACGTCGAGCACTTCGCCCACCATCTCCGGATCGAGCGCCGAGGTCGGTTCATCGAACAGCATGGCGATCGGGTCCATCGACAGCGCGCGCGCTATGGCCACGCGCTGCTGCTGACCGCCGGAGAGCTGGCCGGGGAATTTGTCCTTGTGCATCGAAAGGCCCACGCGGTCGAGGTAGAGCAGGCCCTTCTCGCGCGCCTCGGCCTTGCTGCGCCCGAGCACCTTGATCTGGGCGAGCGTGAGGTTGTCGGTCACCGTCAGGTGCGGAAACAACTCGAAGTGCTGGAACACCATGCCCACGCGCGCGCGCAGCTTGGGCAGATTGGTTTTGGGGTCGGCGATCGACGTTCCATCCACCACCACATCGCCCTTCTGAAAGGGTTCGAGCGCGTTGACGCACTTGATCAGCGTGGACTTGCCCGAGCCCGACGGCCCGCACACCACCACCACTTCGCCGCGCGCAATCTGCGTGGAACAGTCGGTAAGCACCTGGAAATCGCCGTACCACTTGCTGATCTGGCGAATATCGATCATCGGCGCGCTGGCGCCCTGGGCGGAATTCTGGGTCATGAAACGATCCATTGAAAATGACTTATCGCATTACCGCACGATGGCGATGCGCTGATGCAGGCGCTTGACGCCTTGCGACAGCAGAAAACTCAGCACGAAATACACCACGGCCACCAGGGTGTACATCTCCACCACGCGGCTGTCGCGCTGCGCGATTTTCATCGCCGCGCCGACGAAGTCGGTGACATTGAGCAGCGCCACCAGCGACACGTCCTGGAACAGCACGATGGTTTGGGTGAGCAGCACCGGCAACATATTGCGCAGCGCCTGCGGCAGGATGATCAGCCGCTGGGCCTGCGCGTAGGTCAGGCCCAGCGCGTAGGCCGCGCCGAGCTGCCCCTTGGGAATGCTCTGGATGCCCGCGCGCACGATTTCAGCGAAATACGCCGCCTCGAACAGAATGAAGGTGAAATAGGCCGAACGCTCCGCCCCGATCTTGGGCGGATAGTCCGATCCGGTGATCGACTGCAGCATCACCGGAACCAGGAAGTAGAACCAGAAAATCACCAGCAGCAGCGGAATCGAGCGCATCAGATTGATGTAGCCCGCCGCCAGCAGGGACAGCCACTTCAGGTGCGACAGCCGCGCCAGCGCCAGCAGAATGCCCAGCAACGTACCGCCGATGGCCGCCACCACGGTGAGTTGGATGGTGTAGGCCAGCCCCTTGAGCAAAAAGGGCAGCACCGAGACGATGGAGCCAAAGTCGAAATCACCCATCACTTGTTCCCGCCCAGATAGCCCGGCACGGCAGTGGCGCGCTCCACCCATGCCATGATGCGGTTGATGGAAAACGCCACCGCGACATACAGCACCGTGGCGGCGCCGAAGGCCGCGAAGTAGCGGAAGGTCATTTCGCCCATCTCGCGGGTGCGGAAAAACAACTCGGTCAGCCCGATGGAGTAGGCGACGGCCGAATTCTTCACCAGGTTCATCGACTCGGAGGTGAGCGGCGGAATGATGATGCGGTACGCCATGGGCAGCAGCACGTAGCGGTAGGTCTGCGTGGGCGTCAGCCCGAGCGCCAGCCCGGCGAAAGTCTGCCCGCGCGGCAGCGACTGAATGCCCGACTTGACCTGCTCGGCAATCCGCGCTGCGGTGAACAGACCCAGACACACCACGGCGGTGATCAGTTGAAAAGTACCCGGATCAACCGCGTTGGCAAAACGCTTGAGCGGTGGAATCACGCTGGGCAGCACGAAATACCAGAGAAAAAACTGCACCAGAAGGGGGATGTTGCGGAACAGCTCCACATAGCCGTTGCCCAGCATCACCCAAAAGCGGTGCTTGGTAGTGCGCACCACCCCCAGCACCGAGCCGAGCACCATGGCGATCACCCAGGCGCAGACCACCAGCAACAGGGTGTATTCCAGCCCGGAAAGCAGCGACATGCCCCAGGTGGTGTCGCCGTCGGGCGTGTCTTCAAAAAAAATGCCTAAACCCAGCATGTCAAACTCCAGGCAGAACCCAATGCGTGCATGGAAAAAAGCCGGCAGAACCGCCGGCTTTTTTCATCGCTCTGCAAAGAGCAGGCTTATTCGACACCCTTGTCGTTCGGGTGGGCGAAGGCTTCCTTGATCGCGGGGGTTTCCGGGAAGTTCAGGTTGATGCCCTTGGGCGGAATCGGGCTGGTGAACCACTTGGCGTAGATCTTGTTGATCTCGCCCGACTTCATCACGCCATCGATGGTCTTGTCGACCAGCGCCTTGAACTGCGGATCATCCTTGCGCAGCATCATGCTGTAAGGCTCCTGGCGCAGCGAACCGGGCAGGATTTTGTAGGCCGCCGGATCCTTGGAGTTGGCGATCTGCCCGGCCAGCAGAATGTCGTCCATCACGAACGCGGCCGCCCGCCCATCAGCCATCAGCAGGAAGCTCTCGGCGTGGTCCTTGCCGTAGATTTCCTTGAAGTGCATGTCCTTGGTCTTTTCGTACTTTTTCAGCAGCGGCACCGCGGTCGTGCCCGAGGTGGTGACGATGGTCTTGCCCGCCAGTTGCGCAAAATCGTTGATGCCCGAATCTTTCTTCACCGCCGCCGTCACGTTGATGACGAAGTAGGTCGGCCCGAAAGCCACCTGTTTCTGGCGCGCCACCGAATTGGTGGTGGAGCCGCACTCCAGGTCGATGGTGCCGTTTTCGAGCAGGGGAATGCGGTTGCTCGACGTGACCGGGGTGTAGTTCACTTTCAGGCCGGGCATTTTCAGGTCGGCCTTGACGGCATCGACCACCTTGCCGCACAGCTCCATCGCGTAGCCGATGGGTTTGCCGTTGTTGTCGAGGTAGGAGAAGGGAATCGACGACTCGCGGTAACCGACGGTGATGCTGTTGGTTTCCTTCACTTTTTTCAGCGTGCCGGTGAGCTCGGCCGCCTGGGCGCAAGACATTGCGGCCGCAGCCAGAATGGTCAAACCAAACAGTTTTTTGATCATGCGAATCTCCGTGAATGTAGGAATGAGGTGAACGAATCGCACAAGTGTAACCGTGGGTCACAAATGTGCAATAGGTGTACGCAAACTCCGTTGCAGCATCAGGCCATCGCGGCAGACGCTTCGGGGTGAGCCGCCCTATCCTGCTGCAGATTCCACATGCGGGCGTACAGGCCGCGCGCCTGCAGCAGTTGCGCGTGGGCGCCGCATTCGACCACGCGCCCGCTTTCCACCACCAGAATCTGATGCGCATCGACCACGGTGGACAGGCGGTGAGCAATCATGATCGCGGTGCGGTCGCGCGAGGCTGCGCGTATTTCCACCTGAATCGCTTTTTCGTTGTGCGAGTCTAGGGCCTGTTAACGCTATTTAT
>DYKQ01000009.1 GCA_020722545.1 Thiomonas intermedia
GGGCCGCCCCAAGTTTCCTTGACCCCCGCGGGGGGCGGGCTGGGGATTGCCCGGCCCTGGGGGCGCTCAAGAGGCAAGAAACTCTTGGGGCGGCCCGGCGAGTTTCTTCAAAGCATTCACTCCATGCCCCGCGTACACGTTCTTCCCTCAGAGACCGATCTTCTTGCCGACCCCGACGAGAACCTGCTGAAGCTGCTCAGGCGGCATCAGGCGCCGATTCGTTATTCCTGCAAGTCGGGGGAATGCGGTTCGTGCAAGTGCGTGCTCGAGTCGGGTCAGGTCAAGCTGAAAAAATACGACCCCAAGGCGCTGCCGGATGCGCAGCGGGACAGCGGCATCATTCTGGCCTGCCGCGCCATTCTGAGCGAAGACATCACCATCCGGCTGACCGATAGCGACGATCTGATCGCGCACCCCGAGCGCAAATTGCTGTGCCGCGTGGTGGCGCTGGAGCCGTTGACGCAGGATATTTTCGCGCTGCGGCTGCACATCGAGTTCGCCGATATGGAAGGCATTCCCTTCACCTTTTCGGCAGGCCAGTATGCCCAGATCGTGGTCGAGGTGGATGGGCAGGAAATCGTGCGCGATTTCTCCATGGCCAGCACGCCTGTCGATGCGGAATATGACGATCTGCTGGAGTTTCACATCCGCCGCACCCCGACCGGAGCGCTGAGCAGCCTGCTGGGGAGCGTGATACGCCCTGGCGCGCAGCTGCTGGTGCGCGGCCCCATGGGAACGAGCTATTTCCGTCCGCGCCACCAAGGGCCGCTCTATGCCGTGGGCGGCGGCACCGGCCTGGCCCCTATGCTCAGCGTGGCGCAGACCGCGCTCGACAACGGCAAGCTCGAACCCGTGGTGCTGTTTGCCGGATTTCGCAATCAGGCCGATGTGTACGGTCTGGAGCAGATGGAGCAGATGCGCCGCAGCTACCGCAACTTCAGCTATCACCTTTCGCTGGACGAGGCGCAACCGGGAGATCCGCCGCAGGCTGTGCATCGTCCACTTGCCGCGCATCTGCTGGAACAGGTGGCCGACTTTGCCGGTTCCAAGGTCTATCTGGCCGGGCCGCCGGGCATGGTCGAGGCCATCAGCGCGTCACTGCTGGAACGGGGCCTGCCGGAGAATGATCTGCACGCCGACGCGTTCTACCCGCCCGCAGCAGCAGAGCTTGCCCCTGCCTCCTGAAGCATGAGCGGCAAGTGCGCTGTGCAGACGTATTAAAATTGCTTCACAACCATGAGAGAAAACGCCGGGCCGCCCCAAGTTTTCTCATCCCCCTCGGGGGGCCTGACGCGAACGCGGCAGGTCTGGGGGCGCTCTCAGGCAAACGCGGGGTCTTCCCAAGTTTTCTTGACCCCAAAAGGGGGCGGGGGTCAGGCGCAGCCTGACTCTGGGGGCGCTGATTGAGCGCCACGCATTGACACATCGCGCCCGCCTTCGGGCGCTTGCGGCACAGCGGACGACTTCCGGCTGATACCGCCCTTTACCGGGTATCTATGAACACGCAAGAGGCCAAGCGGGTCCTCGAGACCGCGCTGATCTGTGCTTCCCAAGCCCTTTCCGTCGCTGAACTGCGGCGCCTGTTCGACGACATGATCGCCGCAGACACCGTGTGCGCGCTGCTCGATGAACTGCGCGGCGATTGGCAGGATCGCGGCGTCGAGCTCGTGCGGCTGGCGCAGGGCTGGCGCTTTCAAAGCCGGGCGGAGATGCGGCCCTTCCTTGATCGGCTCTATCCCGAGAAGCCGCAAAAGTATTCGCGCGCCGTGCTGGAAACGCTGGCCATCATCGCCTATCGTCAGCCCGTGACCCGGGGCGACATCGAAGAGATTCGCGGGGTGGTGGTCAATGCCCAGATCATCCGCCAGCTTGAAGATCGGGGTTGGGTGGAGGTGATCGGCCACCGCGAAGCGCCGGGCCGTCCGGCCCTGCTGGCGACCACGGCGCAATTTCTCGACGATCTCGGGCTGAAAACCCTCGACGCCCTGCCGCCATTGGGCGAGCGCGGCGACATGCTGCCGAATTTCGACGGTCTGCAGCAACGCCTGCCTGAAATCGAGAGTCTGGAAACTTCGCAGGAAGCCCTGCCGCAAGAAGCGCCAGACCCTGCCGTGGCCGATGCTGAACCGGGTGAACACCCTCCTCCGTCTGAAACGACCGAAGTCGTGCAGCCGGCCTCTATACCTCGCAGTGCCCCCGAAGGTGCGCTGCCGAACGACGGACCTTGAACGGACAGCCCCATGATCTCTACCGACTCGCCTGACTCCCCCGAACTCAACCTCGCGCCCGAGGCCGTGGCCGATACGCTGCCAGCGCGCAAGACACGCGCCGCCCCTCGCCGCACGACGCGCAAGACCGCGGCGGCAAGCACAGAAGAGGGCGCAGCGCCGGAGTCTGGCGAAGCTGTTGCGCCGTCCTCGGTTGAAGCGGTGACTGCTTTGCCGGCTGAACCTGATACGCAAAGCGCCGAGAGTGCAGATCCTGGCGCGGCAGAAGCCGCAGAGGCGAGCCCGCAGGCTGAGCCGCTGCAGTCGCTTGAGCCCAAGCGCGCGGCGCGTCCGCCACGTTCACCGAAAAGCCCGCGTCACCAGACCGAGCCGCGGGCACCGCAGCTTGATGCGGCGAAACCCGCCGCCGCTGTGGCCGCGCCGCTGGTCGGCGTGCAGATTCAGGATGTGATTTCGGGCGCCTACGACCAGGCGGCGGAAACCGCCGAGATCGTGCGCCGCGTGCTGGCCCCTGCCGAAGATGCGCCCAAGCTGCATAAGGTGCTGGCGCAAAGCGGCGTGGGTTCACGTCGGGAGATGGAAGACCTCATCCTGGCCGGGCGGGTTTCGGTCAATGGCGAACCGGCGCATCTGGGGCAGCGCATCCTGCCGACCGACCAGATTCGCGTCAACGGCAAGATCATCAAGCGCCGCCTGCGGCCGACCCAGGCCCGCGTGCTGGCCTATCACAAGCCGACGGGTGAAGTGGTGTCGTTCAAAGACCCGGAAGGACGTCCCACGGTGTTTCAGCATCTGCCCAGGCTGCAAGGGGCCAAGTGGACCGCGGTCGGGCGGCTGGACATCAACACCGAAGGTCTGTTGCTGTTTACCACCTCGGGCGATCTGGCCAACCGGCTGATGCACCCGAGCTACGGCGCCGAGCGCGAATACGCCGTGCGGGTGCTGGGCGAGCTTGACGCGGCGGCCCGCGACGAATTGCTCCAGGGCGTGCAGTTGGGGGATGGCCCGGCGCGTTTTCTCAGCCTCGAAGAGGCGGGCGGCGAGGGCGCCAATCGCTGGTGGCGCGTGGTGATCTCCGAGGGGCGAAACCGCGAAGTGCGTCGCATGTTCGAGGCGGTTGGGGTGAGGGTGAGCCGTCTCATCCGGGTGCGCTACGCCAGTGTGGTGCTGCCTGCGGGGCTGCGCCGCGGCGATTTTGTCGAGCTCGACAAATCGCTCGTGCAGGCGCTGCAAGGTCGCAGCGGCGAGGCGCCTTCAGGTGCGGGAGACCGTCCCGCACGCCGCCCGAACGGGCAGAACCAGGGCGGACGGCGCAACGACAGCCGTGGCAGTGGCCGCGGCGGACGCGGCAAGGAGCAGGGCGGCGACCAGCAGCAGCCCGGACCGGACAGCTATGCCCGCACCACGGTCGAGGCGCTGTTCGGCAAGAGCCCGGTGGTGCGCAGCGGCGGCGGTTCCTGGGGCGGCGCAGGCCATTTCTCGACCGGCAGCAAGCCCGGCGGACAATCACGCCGCAAATCGGGCGGCAAGCAGGGTCGCTCGCAGCCCGATCCGATGAAAACCAGTTTCGGTTACATCCACAAAGACGCCGGGCCGCATCGCACGGGCGGTGGCGGCGGCGCCTCTGGCGGGCGCCGACGCCGCGGCGGCGGTGGAGGTAGTGGCGGCGGCAATCGCGGCGGGCGCTGAGCTCTGTGTGGAACCCTGCAGCACAAGTTCGGTGCTGTCTACAATGACGAATTAACCCTTTGATTTCAGGAGCAAAGTATGACCATTGAGCGCACGCTCTCCATCATCAAACCCGACGCCGTTGCGAAAAACGTAATTGGCCAGATCTACGCCCGTTTCGAGTCGGCCGGTCTGAAAATCGTCGCAGCGCGTATGGCGCATCTGTCGCGCGCCGAGGCTGAAGCGTTTTATGCGGTGCACAAGGCCCGTCCGTTTTTCAAGGATCTGGTGGATTTCATGATCTCGGGCCCGGTGATGATCCAGGTGCTCGAAGGCGAAGGCGCCATTCTCAAGAACCGCGACCTGATGGGCGCAACCGACCCGAAAAAAGCCGCCCCTGGCACCATCCGCGCCGACTTTGCCGACAGCATCGATGCCAATGCCGTGCATGGCTCCGACGCGGCGGAAACCGCAGCGCAGGAAATCGCTTTCTTCTTTCCGACAATGGCGATCTATTCCCGCTGATCGTTTGCTGATCGTTTGCGGATCGTCTGCCGATTCCCCGTTGATGCCGCGCCCATGTCTGGCGAACTGACCTCCACCAATCTTCTCCAGTTCGATCGCGACGGATTGGTGGAGTGGTTCGGGCGTCACGGCCATGCGGCGTTTCGCGCGCGGCAGGTGTTTCGCTGGATGCACCAGAAAGGCGTGGCCGATTTCGAGGCCATGAGCGATCTGGCCAAGCCCTTGCGCCAATTGTTGCGTGAGCACGCGCAGATCGCTGCGCTGCCTGTGCTCAGCGAACAGCGCTCGGCCGATGGCACGGTGAAATGGCTGTTCGACGTGGGGCAGGGCAACGCCGTCGAGGCGGTGTTCATTCCAGAGGCGCAGCGCAACACGCTGTGCGTATCGTCTCAGGCCGGCTGTGCGGTGAACTGCAAGTTCTGCTCCACCGGGCATCAGGGCTTCAGCCGCAATCTGCAAACCTGGGAGATTCTTGCCCAGCTCTGGCACGCCGAGTTCACCATGCGGCGCGAGTTGGGTCTGCCGGGCGGCGAGCGCGCGATCTCGAACGTGGTGATGATGGGCATGGGCGAGCCGCTGCAAAACTACAGCGCGCTGGTTCCCGCGCTGCGCACCATGCTCGACGACGATGGTTACGGTCTGTCGCGTCGCCGTGTCACGGTGTCCACCTCGGGCGTGGCGCCCATGATCGACCGGCTGTCGCAGGATTGTCCGGTGGCGCTGGCGGTTTCGCTGCATGCGCCCGTGGATGCGCTGCGCGATGAACTGGTGCCGCTCAACCGCAAGTACCCGCTGCACGAACTGCTGGCGGCGTGCAAGCGCTATCTCGACTTCGCCCCTCGCGACTTCATCACCTTCGAATATTGCATGCTCGACGGCGTGAACGACACCCCGGCGCTGGCGCAGGATTTGGTGCGGCTGGTGCGGGCTGCGCAGGTCAACTGCAAGTTCAATCTGATTCCGTTCAACCCGTTTCCCCAGTCCGGGCTCAAGCGATCTTCCGCGGCGCGGGTCGCGGCGTTTGCCCAGGTGCTGCTCGATGCGGGTCTGGTCACCACGGTTCGCAAAACCCGCGGCGACGATATCGACGCCGCTTGTGGTCAACTGGCGGGCGAGGTGCAGGATCGCACCCGCCGCGTCATCCGCATGCAGCGGGCTGCTGCTGCGCCGACTGCGGCCCGCCTGGGTCATTGAGGGAGACTTTGCCCATGTTCCTGAATCTTTGTGCGCGGTCCCACGTTTCGGCCTGGCGGGTAGTCATGCTCGGTTTGCTGATGGCGGGCGCCGCGTTGCTCGGCGGCTGCGCCACGCAGACGCAGCGCGCGGCAGAAATGGGCTCGGGAGCGACTTTGAGCGCCCAGCAGACCGATGTGCTCAAGCGTGTCCAGTTGCGACTGGAACTCGCCGAGGGTTACTACCAGCGCGGGCAGTTCACCGTGGCGCTCGAAGAGGTGAACAAGGCGCTGGCAGAGAAATCTGATTTCGTGCCCGCCTACACCATGCGCGCGCTCATCTACACCGCGCTGAACGACAGCGCCAGGGCCGAGGCCAATTACCGCGAGGCGCTGCGGCTCTCGCCGGACAATCCCGATGCGCTGCACAACTACGGCTGGTTCCTTTGTCAGCAGCGTCGCTACCCGGACTCGTTCGTTCAGTTCAACAAGGTCCTGGCCATCCGGAATTACCGTTATCCGGTGCGCACTTATCTGGCGCTGGGGGTGTGCCAATACCGCGCTGGCGACTGGGCTGCATCGGAAGGCACGCTCAAAAAGGGCTTCGCGCTCGATCCGGGCAATCCTGCGCTGTCCACCAATCTGGCCGTCGTGCTCGACCGCATGGGCAAGCCCAAGGAAGCGCTGTTCTACATTGCCCGCGTCAACAGGGGGCAGTACGCCAGCGCCCAGTCGCTGTGGGTCGGCATTCTGATTGCCCGCAAGGCGGGCAATGCAATGGACGCTGCGCTATGGACCAATCAGCTCGAACAGCGCTTTCCAGACTCGCGTGAAGCCATCGCCGCGCAGCAGGGGAAGTTTGATGATTCCGCCCTGCTGAACTACTGATCCCGTATGACTGAACCCACTCCGGAACTGATTGCCAGCCGTGCCAAGGCGGGGGCCGCCCTGCGCGAGGCGCGCATGGCGGCCGGGCGCAATGTCGAAGAGCTTGCCGCACAGCTCAAGGTGGCCCCTGCAAAAATAGCTGCGCTGGAGGCAGGTGATTGGTCGGCGCTGCCCGATGACACCTTCGGCCGTGCGCTGCTGCGGAGTTGCTGCAAGGCGCTCAAGATCGATGCGAAACCCCTGCTCGACCTGCTTCCGGGCGCTCCAGTGCTGCACAGCCCGGTGCCGCAGGGGGAGGGCGCGGATCTGGCCGCACGCGTGCCAGAGCGTCCTTTGCCGCGCGCGGCGGGGGGCGCGCGAAAATCGCACGGTCTGCTTTGGCTGGCGGTGCTGATCGTTGCGCTGGCCGCCGTGGTGTTTTTCTGGCCCGCCTTGCGGGGTTTGACTGAGGGGCTGATGCCGAGTGCGGCGAAGCCTCAAGAATCCGAGCAGGGCAAGGTGGAAAGCGCGCTGCCCGCCGCTTCGCAGTCGGCCTCGCATGCCGCGTCGCAACCGGCGTCGCATCCTGCGTATGCCGGTTCGCCACCGCTGCCCCTGCAGAGGACGTCCGCCATGGGGACCTCGGCGCCCGTACAAGTTGCGCCGACAGCCTCTGCTGCAACAAGCGCCGCTTCCGGCAATGTGCTGCAACTGACGGCGAGCGCGCCGAGCTGGGTGCAAGTCACCGCCAGCAACGGCAAAGTCATTTTTTCGCAACTCATGCAACCCGGCGCGCCGCAAAGCATTCAGGTGCCTGCGAAGAGCACGCCGCTGGCCATCGTGGTGGGCAACGCGCCGCATACCACGGTGAGCTATGCAGGCAAGCCAGTCGATCTCGCGCCGGATACGCGAGCGAACGTCGCGCGCTTCACCCTGAAATAAATCGGTCATTCATGGAATTGCTCGATCCCCCCATTTCCGAAGCCGTGCCCGCTCGCCACCGCACGCGCCAGGCCCGCGTGGTCTGGGGCGATCACGTGGTGACCGTGGGCGGCGACGCGCCGGTGCGCGTGCAGTCCATGACCAATACCGATACGGCCGACGTGATCGGCACGGCCATTCAGGTCAAGGAGCTTGCGGTGGCGGGCTCGGAGCTGGTGCGCATCACGGTGAATACGCCCGAGGCCGCGGCGGCCGTGCCGGCCATCCGCGAGCAGCTCGACCGCATGGGCGTTTCGGCGCCGCTCATCGGCGACTTTCATTACAACGGCCATCGGCTGTTGAACGACTTTCCCGATTGCGCCCGCGCGCTGTCCAAGTACCGCATCAACCCGGGCAATGTGGGCAAGGGGGACAAGAAAGACAAGCAGTTCGGTCAGATGATCGACATCGCCCAGCGCTACGACAAACCCGTGCGCATCGGGGTGAACTGGGGCAGCCTCGATCAGGAACTGCTCGCCAGCCTGATGGACGCCAATGCCCGCCGCGCCCAGCCTTATGAGGCGCGACAGATCATGGCGCAAGCGCTGGTGCTCTCGGCGCTGGAATCGGCTCAGCGCGCTCGTGAATTGGGGATGGATCCGGCGCAGATCCTGCTGTCGTGCAAGGTTTCCAATGTGCAGGATCTCATTACGGTGTACCGCGCCCTGGCGGCGCGTTGCGACTATCCCCTGCATCTCGGCTTGACCGAGGCCGGCATGGGCGCCAAAGGCGCCGTGGCCTCGACTGCGGCGCTGGCCGTGCTGTTGCAAGAGGGCATCGGCGACACCATCCGCGTGTCGCTCACGCCCGAGCCGAATGCGCCGCGCAGCCAGGAAGTGGTGGTGGCGCTGGAAATCCTGCAGGCTCTGGGCCTGCGCGCCTTCACGCCCAGCGTCACCGCCTGCCCCGGCTGCGGCCGCACCACCAGCACCTTTTTCCAGGAACTGACCCAGAGCATCGACACGTTTTTGCGTGCGCAGATGCCCGTCTGGCGTAACCGCTACCCCGGCGTGGAGCAACTGCGCGTGGCCGTCATGGGCTGTATCGTCAATGGTCCGGGCGAGAGCAAGCACGCCGACATCGGCATCAGTCTTCCCGGCACGGGCGAGGCGCCGGCGGCGCCGGTGTTCATCGACGGCGAGAAGCGCATGACCCTGCGCGGCGAAAACATTGCCGCCGAGTTCCAGGCCATCGTCGAGCAATACGTTCAACAGCGCTACGGCGCGCCCCATCGCCATCCTGAACAGGTGGCTTGAATTCCATGGCAGACAAACTCAGTGCCGTCAAAGGCATGAATGACATCGTGCCGCCCAAATCGGCGGCGTGGGAGTGGTTTGAAGAGCAGGTGCGCGCGCTCATGGGCAGCTACGGCTACCAGAATCTGCGCACGCCCATACTCGAATACACCCCGCTGTTCGTGCGCGGCATCGGCGAAGTGACCGACATCGTCGAGAAAGAGATGTACAGCTTCACCGACGCGCTCAACGGCGAACCGCTCACGCTGCGGCCCGAAGGCACGGCGGCCGTGGTGCGCGCGTGCATCGAACATTCGCTGCTGTATGACGGCGGCAAGCGGCTCTGGTACACCGGGCCGATGTTCCGCCACGAGCGGCCGCAACGCGGGCGCTATCGCCAGTTCCATCAGGTCGGCGCCGAGGCGCTGGGGTTTGCCGGGCCGGATGTGGACGTGGAGCTCATTCTGATGGCCCGTCAGCTCTGGGCGCGTCTGGGCCTGAGTGAACTGGTCGCGCTCGAAATCAACTGTCTCGGTCAGGCCGACGAGCGGGCGCGGCATCGCGTGGCGCTCATCGCCTATCTCGAACAACACATCGATCAACTCGATGAAGATGCGCGCCGCCGCCTGCACAGCAATCCGCTGCGCGTGCTCGATACCAAGAATCCGGCCATGCAAGCGCTGGTTGAGGGGGCGCCCAAGCTCATCGACTACCTCGGCGAAGCGTCGCTGGCGCATTTCGAGGGGGTGCAGGCGCTGTTGCGCGCGGCGGGGCAGCCTTTCACCCTCAACCCGCGACTGGTGCGCGGGCTGGACTATTACAACCTCACGGTGTTCGAGTGGGTGACCGATCGGCTGGGCGCGCAGGCCACGGTCTGCGCGGGCGGACGCTACGACGGGCTGATCGAGCAGATCGGCGGCAAGCCCACGCCCGCCTGCGGTTGGGCGCTGGGCATGGAGCGGGTGCTCGAACTGCTGATCGAATCGGGTCAGAATGCGCCTGTAAGCGCCCCCCATGCCTACGCCGTGCTGACCAGCCCTGAGTTGATGTCGCGTGTCATGCCCCTGTGCGAGTCTTTGCGTGCAGCCGGAGTGCGGGTACAACTTCACATGGGCGGCGGCAGCATGAAGTCGCAAATGAAAAAAGCCGACGCCTCCGGCGCGCGCTGGGCGCTGGTGTTCGGTGAGCAGGAATTGCAGTCCGGGCAGGTCGGCCTCAAGGATCTGCGCGGCGCGCAGGACGCGCAGCAGCAGCGCATGCTCCCGCTGGAACCCTTGCAGACGCTGGTTTGCGCTCTGCTCTGAACGGTCAACCTAAAATAGCCGCTTTTCGTTCCCCATCGTCCCATGAGCTACAACTTCGAAGAACAAGAACAGATCGCCCAGATGCGCCATTTCTGGGAGCGTTGGGGCGCCCAGATTTCCGCGGGCGTGCTGGCCGTCGCTGTGGGTTTTGCCGGCTATTACGGCTGGCAATGGTGGCAGCGCAATGAATGGGCGAAGGCGGCGGTGGTGTTCGAGCAGGTGCAGGCCGCCCTCCAGAGCAATAGTCCTGACAAGATCGAGCAGGCCTGGGCCGTCATGCAGAGCAAGGCCCCAGATAGTGCCTATGCCGGCATGGCTGCGCTGGCCGTCGCCAAGTCCTTGCACGACGCAGGTAAAAACGAACAGGCCATCGCCGCGCTCAAGTGGGCCTCCGAACATGCGGCGGGACCGAGTGCGCGTTCAGTGGCCCGGCTGAATCTTTCGGCCTTGCAGATCGATGCCAAACAATATGCCGAGGCGAGCAAAACCCTGGCTGACGTGCCCGAACCGACTTTCGCCGCCCTGTTCGACATCCGCCGTGGTGATCTGGCCATGCTGCAAGGCCAGCGCGACGCGGCCCGCACCGCTTACGAAGCCGCACTCAAGGCATTGCCTGCAGATTCATCGCAGCGCGCTGCGGTGGAGCAAAAACTGCAGTCGGTCGGCGGAGGTGCGGCATGAGCGCGGCCCGTCAGAGTTCCCGCTTTATGGCGCCACGTTTCGTGCGTCTGGCGCGTCTGGCCCTGCCTCTATTGCTGGTCGCGGGATTGGGCGCCTGCGCTTCGGGCTCCAAGCCGCCTGAGCCGATGCCGCTGACCCCGGTGGTCAACATCCTGACCGTCAAGCAAGCCTGGACGCAGCAGATTGGCAAGGTGCCCGCGTGGTTTCAGACCGCAACGCTGCCGGACGCCGTCGTCTTGGCTTCGTCAGACGGGCAGGTCATGCGCCTGAACAGCGCCACCGGGCAGGTGGTCTGGTCGGCCAAGGTGGCTGCGGGCATCAGCGCAGGGACGGGGAGCGACGGCGCCTTTACCGCCGTGGTCGACAAGAACAACGGCCTCGTGTCGATCGGCCCCAGGGGCCAGTTGCTGTGGCGCTATCAGTTACCGGCCACGGTGCTCACACCGCCTTCCGTGTTCGACGGTCGCATCATCGTTCAGGCAGCCGATCAGCGCGTGTTTGCCTTTGATGCGGCGACCGGCAAGCGTTTGTGGCAAGCCGACAGTCGCGCCGCTTCTCTGCTGGTGCAACAGGCCGGCGGCATCGTGGAGCGCAACGGCGTGGTGATGATCGGCACCGGCCTCGGCCGCATCGATGCCTACGATCTGGGCAACGGTTTGCCGCGCTGGCAGGCCACTCTCGCACGTCCCCGTGGCGTGACCGAGGTCGAGCGCGTGGTGGGCATTACCGGCCAACCGGCGCTGCTGGGCTCGGTGCTGTGTGCGCGCGCCTACCAGTCCGCCGTCGGCTGCGTGGACGCCGATACCGGCCGCATGCTCTGGACGCGCGCCGCCAACGGCTACACCGCGCTGAGCATGAACAATCAGGAAGTCGTCGGAACGCAGGCGAACGGTGACGTGCAGGCGTATTCGGCCGCCGATGGCGTGCCGAGCTGGACCAATGCACAGATGAAATGGCGCAAGCTGAGCGCGCCGCTCTTGGTCGGTCGCACGGTGGTGGTGGGTGACTATCAGGGCTATATCAGCTTTCTTTCCGCCAAGGACGGCAGCATCGTCGGCCGCGTGGCGACCGATGGCAGCGCCATCCAGTCGGCGCCCGTGGTCGTGGGCAAGACCCTGGTGGTGGTCACGGCCAAGGGCGGGGTCTACGCCTTCGTGCCGGACTGAGAGGGTGTGAACCAATCCGCCATGTCCGCTCCTCGCGCCCAAACACCCCCGTTCGGCGTTGCAAATGCGCGCCGTGCCGACGGGCACGGCTGTGCTTTGCGCCTTGACCGGGGGCGTTTGGACGCGCTGCTCGGCCACGCCGGATTCATTCACACCCTCTGACATGACCCCTATCGTTTCACTGGTTGGCCGACCGAACGTCGGCAAGTCCACCCTGTTCAATCGCATGACACGTTCACGCGATGCCATCGTGGCCGACATGCCCGGCCTCACCCGTGACCGTCATTACGGCATGCTGCGCATGGCGGATCGGCCGGTCATCGTGGTCGATACCGGCGGCTTCGAGCCCGTGGTCGATACCGGCATCGTGCACCAGATGGCGCAGCAGACGCGCCAGGCCATTGCCGAGTCCGATCTGGTGGTGTTTCTGGTCGATTTGCGCACTGGGCTCAGTCCGCAAGACCTGCATATCGCCGCTGAATTGCGCAAGACCGGCAAGCCCATTCTTCTGGCCGTGAACAAGGCCGAAGGTCGGCATGGCCATCCGGCGCTGGCCGAATTCCACGAACTCGGCCTGGGCGAACCCTTTTCCATCAGCGCCGCCCACGGCGACTCGGTGCCCGATCTGCTGGAGCGCATTCTGGAAGCGCTGCCTTCCGAGCAACCTGAGGTGATGCCCGAGACCGAGGCGGCAAGCGAAGTCGCCGCCCAGTCCGCGCCCGATCCCGGCGCCGAGACCACGAAGCCGCGTGAGCACAGCCTGCGTCTGGCCATTGCCGGGCGGCCCAATGTGGGCAAGTCCACGCTGGTCAATGCGCTGGTCGGTGAAGAACGGGTGATTGCCTTCGACATGCCCGGCACGACGCGCGACGCGATCGAAGTGCCGTTCGAGCGCGACGGTCGCAAGTTCATCCTGATCGACACCGCCGGACTGCGGCGCAAAGGCAAGGTGTTCGAGGCGGTGGAAAAATTTTCGGTCATCAAGACGCTGCAAGCCATCGAGCAGGCCAACGTCGTCGTGCTGCTGCTAGACGCGACCGAAGGCGTTTCAGACCAGGATGCGCATATCGCCAGTTTTGCCGTTGAGGCCGGCAGGGCGCTCGTGCTGGCGGCCAACAAGTGGGACGCGGTGGACACCTACGGACGCGAACGCCTGATGGTCGCCATCCGTCAGCGTCTGCCCTTCGTCAGCTTTGCGAAATTTCACAGCATTTCCGCCCGTACCGGCTCAGGTCTGAACGGGCTGATGAAGTCGGTCGTCGCCGCACACGCCGCGGCCTATCGCAAATTGCCCACCCCCAAACTCACGCGCGCCATTATCGAAGCGGTGGCGCAGCAACAGCCGCCGCGTTCCGGCCCGGTGCGACCCAAGTTGCGATACGCGCACCAGGGCGGCGCCAACCCGCCGATCATCATCATTCATGGCAGCGCGCTCGATCGGGTGCCCGCTACCTACACGCGCTATCTGGAAGGCCAATTGCGTGAAAAATTCGACTTGACGGGCACCCCTTTGCGGGTGGAATACCGCAGCAGCACCAACCCCTACGCGCGCGACGACTGATGGCCCCGGCGCGGCGGCCTGCGCTGGCACTATGGTATTTTCCAGCCTCTTGCATTCCAGACCATGAATGCCATTTAAGCTTTCCTCACCCCAATGGAGAATAAGATGAGTAACAAAGGGCAGTTGCTACAAGACCCCTTTCTGAACCTGCTGCGCAAAGAGCACGTCCAGGTGTCGATTTATCTGGTCAATGGCATCAAGTTGCAAGGTCACATCGAGTCGTTCGATCAATACGTGGTGTTGCTGCGCAATACCGTCACCCAGATGGTTTACAAGCACGCCATTTCCACGGTCGTTCCGGCACGTCCCGTCTCCTTCCAAACCGGTGAGCAAGAAGCCCCAGCAGCCTGAAGGGCGGTCTCAGGGGCCCGAGCGCGCTGCTTTGGTCAGCGTCCAGCAGCGACGTCCTTCATCCGATGACGCGCTGGCTGAGTTGGAACAGCTCAGCATGTCCGCCGGTTATGCCCTGGCGGGAGAGCTGTCTTGCGTGCGTGCACGGCCCGACGCGGCGACCTACATCGGTTCGGGCAAGCTCGATGAATTGAGCGAACTGGTCAGCACCACTTCGGCGGACACCATCATTTTCGACAATGCACTGAGCCCTATCCAGCAGCGCAATCTGGAGAAAGCCCTCGGCAAGCCCGTCATCGACCGAACGGGCCTCATTCTCGAAATCTTCGCCCGTCGTGCGCAGAGCGCCGAAGGCAAGATGCAGGTCGAACTCGCTCGTCTCGAACACATGGCCACGCGCCTCGTGCGCGGCTGGACGCACCTGGAGCGCCAGACCGGCGGCATCGGCGTGCGCGGCGGTCCGGGCGAAAAGCAGATCGAGCTCGACCGCCGGATGCTCGACGACAAGATCAAGATGCTTCGCACACGTCTGGGCAAACTGGGGCGCCAGCGCATGACGCAACGCCGTGCGCGCAGGCGCACCGGCGCGTTTCGCGTGGCCTTGGTGGGCTACACCAATGCCGGCAAAAGCACGCTGTTCAACGCGCTCACCAAGTCGAAAATTTACGCGGCCGATCAGCTTTTCGCGACCCTCGACACCACCACGCGCAAGTTCTACCTGGGCCCGCAGGTCAACGTCACCCTGTCCGACACGGTGGGTTTCATCCGCGATCTGCCGCATACCTTGATCGAGGCCTTCAAGGCCACGCTCGAAGACACGCTTCAGGCCGATTTGCTGCTGCACGTCGTGGATGCCAGCTCGCCCATGTTGCGCGAG
This sequence comes from Thiomonas intermedia, assembly GCA_020722545.1. GTDB lineage: Bacteria > Pseudomonadota > Gammaproteobacteria > Burkholderiales > Burkholderiaceae_C > Thiomonas > Thiomonas intermedia_B. The sequence continues at coordinate 14,617 of DYKQ01000009.1, forward strand.
CAGATGGATGAAGTTCACGCCGTTCTGCGCGAGATCGGCGCGGACGATATTCCGCAATTCTTGATCTTCAACAAATCTGATCTGTTGCCGTCGAACCTTCTGGTTACAAATGGTCACACGCAATCCGAGGGCGCCGAAGCGCGTGCTAGCATGCCTCGGCTTGTCGTAAGCGCCTTGACCGGCGCTGGTGTTGCTTCCCTCAAAAGTGCGCTGCTGGAAGCGGTGTTGGCCGATCCCCGCTTCCGATCCTCTGCTTCAGCTTTGTCGGACACTACTCAAATTTCCGCATGACTCCCTTACGTTTTTGGCCTCGTGTGTGGCCTTTTTCGCGCATGTTCAACCTCAATGATCCGCGTTGGGGCAAGGGCGACGGCACGAACGGTCAACAAAGCAATAACAACCAAGATCCGAACCGGCGTCCTGGCAGCGGCGGCCCGCCCGATCTCGATGAACTCTGGCGTGATTTCAACCGCAAACTCAATGGCCTGTTCGGCAACAAGCGCGGCTCAGGCAACGGCGGCGGCACGCCGCCGCAACGTCCCGACCTCTACCCCTCAGCCAAGGGCATGGGCGTGGGGGTCATCATTCTGGTGGTCATCGGGGTGCTGGGCTGGCTGTCTTCCGGCTTTTTCATCGTGCAGGAAGGTCAGCAGGCCGCGGTGACGCGTTTTGGCAAACTGGCTTACATCACCGACGCCGGTTTTCACTGGCGCCTGCCCTATCCGTTCGAGGCGGATGAAATTGTCAATGTCTCGCAGGTTCGGTCGGTCGAGGTTGGGCGCGGCGGCGAGGTGAAGGCAACGGGCTTGCCCGAGTCGGCCATGCTGACTGAAGACGAGAACATCGTCGATGTTCGCTTCGCCGTGCAGTACCGCATCGACAACGTGGTGGACTACCTCTACAACAACCGCAGCCCGGACGATGCGGTATCGCAGGCGGCTGAAACCGCGGTGCGCGAGGTCGTGGGCAACAAGACGCTCGACTATGTGCTCTACGAGGGCCGCGAGCAAGTGGCTAGCGATGTGCAGGTTTTGACGCAGAAAATTCTCGACCGCTACAAGACCGGCATCATCATCACCACCGTCACGCTGCAGAACGTGCAGCCCCCGGAGCAGGTGCAGGCCGCTTTCGATGACGCCATCAAGGCGGGACAAGACCGTGAACGGCTGAAGAACGAAGCCCAGGCCTACGCCAACAACGTCATTCCCCGTGCGCAGGGCACCGCGTCGCGCCTGATCCAGGACGCCGAGGCTTACAAGGCGCAGGTTGTGGCGCAGGCGCAGGGCGATGCGTCTCGCTTCGATCAGATCCTGCAGCAATACGAAAAGGCGCCGCAAGTCACCCGCGAGCGTATGTACCTCCAAACCATGCAAGACATTCTTTCCAGCGTTTCCAAGGTCATGGTGGATTCGCGCAACAACAATAACCTCCTCTACCTGCCACTGGATAAATTGCTGCAGCAATCCGCAGGCAAGGCCCCGACGAGTGTCTCGGCCGCGCCCGCTGCTCCCGCCGCCGTGCCGACCCTGCCGGCGGCCTCCGTGGGCGCCGCCCCTGCGACGGCCGACAGTTCGGCGTCCACGTCGGACGGAACCGCCCCCTCCAGTTCAAGAACCTCGCGCGATACCCTGCGTGAGCGCAACTTCCAGTGAGGGCTGAGCAATGAACAAGATCATTCTGGCTCTCGTGGCGCTGGTCGTGGCCATTCTGTTGCTGTCTTCCAGCCTGTTCGTGGTCGATCAACGGCAGTTCGCCGCCGTGTTCGGCTTGGGGCAGATCAAGCGGGTCATCAGCACCCCCGGCTTGTATTTCAAGATACCGGCGCCTTTCGAGAATGTGGTGTTTCTCGACAAGCGCATCCTGACTCTGCAAAGCCCCGAGACCGATCGTTTCATCACGGCCGAGAAGAAAAACGTGGTGGTGGACTGGTATCTGAAATGGCGCATCACCAATCCGACCGAGTTCATTCGCAGCTACGGCGGCGATCAGCGACGCGCGGGCGACCGACTTTCGCAGATCGTCAAGGCGGCGCTGAACGAGCAGATCACGCGCCGCACCGTGCGTGAGGTGTTGTCTTCGCAGCGCGATCAGGTCATGAAGGACGTGCAGGCTGGCATTGCGAAAGACATCAATGGCACGGGCATCCAGATCGTCGACATGCGTCTGACCCGCGTGGACTTCGTTTCCGCCATCACCCAGTCGGTCTATCGCCGCATGGAGGCCGAGCGCCAGCGCGTCGCCAACGAATTGCGCTCGACGGGCTACGCCGAGGCGGAAAAGATTCGCGCCGAGGCCGACAAGCAGCGTGAAATCGTGATTTCACAGGCGTACAGCAAGGCGCAGACCATCAAGGGTCAGGGCGATGCCGAAGCCTCGTCGATCTATGCCAAGTCGTTCGGACAGAACCCGCAATTCGCCGAGTTCTACCGCAGCCTCGAGGCCTATCGCGCCAGCTTCAACAGCAAGTCCGATGTCTTGGTGCTCGACCCGAACAGCCAGTTCTTCCAGTTCTTCCGCGGGCCGGGTGGAGCCGCCCTGAAGCCGGGCAAGTAAATCCGCAACAGAGGCCGTCTTGACCGGCGATCTCTGGCGGTCTCGATGCGATGCAGAACGTCTTGCTCCTTGCCATCGGCATGGTTCTGGTCATCGAAGGCCTGATGCCGTTGTTTTTTCCCCGACAGTGGCGAGACATGTTCCGGCAGATCATGGCACTGACCGACGGTCAACTGCGCTTCGTCGGTCTGGTCGCCGTCGTGATCGGCCTTCTCCTGATGTTCCTCCTCAAGTAAGCTTGGATGTTGCACGGGTGACCGTGCCCCTTTTTCTGCGCGTCTTATGAGCAACTGGCGTCTTCCCGAATATTTTTCCGATGTGTTGCCGCGTGAGGCGGCGGTGATCGAGCACCTGCGCCGCGCCTGTCTCGATACGGCGCGAGGCTATGGCTACGCCCTGGTCATGCCGCCGCTGTTGGAGTTCGTCGATTCGCTGCTGTCGGGCACCGGGCAAGACCTCGATCTGCAAACTTTCAAGCTGGTTGACCAGATCTCCGGGCGGGCGCTGGGCTTGCGTGCCGACATGACGCCGCAGGCCGCCCGTATCGACGCTCACTTGCTGAATCAGGACGGCGTGACGCGCGTTTGCTATTGCGGCAGCGCGGTGCGCACGCATCCCGAGGGCGTGCACGCCAGCCGGGAAATTCTGCAATTCGGCGCCGAGCTGTACGGGCATGCCGGTCTGGAAGCCGATCTCGAAGTGCAGCAGCTTGCGCTGGACTGCCTGCGACTGGCGGGGGTGGAGCGGGCTGCGCTCGATCTGGCCGACAACCGCATCGTGCGTGGCGTGCTGTCAGGCATGCTGCTCGGGTCGCAAGACATGGAAGCGATTCTCGACGCACTGGCCAGCAAGGATGCCGGGGAGCTGCGGTTGCTGACGCGCGGCTGCACGCCAACCCAACGCTCAGCCATTCTCGCCCTGCCCGAGCTGTACGGCGATGCGGACGTGCTGCTTGAGGCGCGGCGCGTGTTGCCGCAGCATGCACTCATTTCCCAGGCGATCGACGATCTGTCGGCGCTGGCCCGCCACCACCGGCAGCAGGGCGCGCAGGTGCAGATCGATCTGGCCGACATGCGCGGCTATCGCTATCACAGCGGGGTGATTTTCAGCGTGTACGCACAAGGCTATGCCAATGCCGTGGCGCGTGGCGGGCGCTACGACGAAGTCGGCGCCAGCTTTGGCCGACCGCGCGCTGCCACCGGATTCTCCATGGACTTGCGCGAAGTGGCGGGCTTCGCCGCCGCGCCGCAGGCCAGTGCTGCCATTGTGGCGGAGTGGTCAACAGCCTCTGGTTTGCAGCAGGCTGTCGCCGATTTGCGACGCCGGGGCGAAACCGTGGTGCAATTGCCCCTTGGCCAGGCGCACGAAGCAAGCGCCTTCAGCCGCCAGCTTGTTCAGCGGGCCGGCGCCTGGCTGGTTGAAGATCGCGGCTGATCTTCCCTAACGCTATCGTTGGATAGACTGATTTACTTGAGAGAACACACGCGTGAATACTGGTCGTCATGTGGTCGTAGTGGGCACCCAATGGGGCGATGAGGGCAAAGGCAAGGTCGTCGATTGGCTGACCGATCATGCTCAGGGCGTGGTGCGCTTTCAGGGCGGTCACAACGCGGGGCATACGCTGGTGATCAACGGGCAGAAAACCGCGCTGCAGCTCATTCCTTCAGGCGTGATGCGCGCGGGCGTGGCCTGCTATGTCGGCAATGGCGTGGTGGTCGATCCGCAACACCTGCTGCTTGAAATGGGTCGCCTCGAAGCGGCTGGAGTGGATGTGCGCTCACGGCTGCACATCAGCGAGTCCTGCCCGGTCGTGCTCCCTACGCATGTGGCGCTCGACAAAGCGCGCGAGGTGCGCCGCGAAAACGACGGCAGCGGCAAGATCGGCACCACCGGCAAGGGCATCGGGCCGGCTTATGAAGACAAGGTGGCCCGTCGCGCCATCCGTCTGCAGGACCTCAAGCATCCGCAGCGCCTGCAGGTCAAGCTTGCAGAAGTGCTCGATCTGCACAATTTTGTGTTGAAGAATTATCTGCACACCGACCCGCTCGATGTCGGGATGGTGATGGATCAGCTGCTCAAATCCGCCGAGCAGGTGCGGCCCCTGTTGGCCGACGTGGGCTACCTGATTCATCAGGCCCATCTGCGCGGTGATCGCCTGCTGTTCGAAGGGGCGCAAGGCTCGCTGCTCGACATCGACCACGGGACTTATCCCTTCGTGACTTCGAGCAACTGCGTGGCCGGTACCGCCGCGGCGGGATCGGGCGTCGGCCCCGACATGCTGCACTATGTGCTGGGCATCACCAAGGCGTACACCACCCGGGTGGGCAGCGGCCCCTTCCCGACGGAGTTGCCCACCACGGAGGCGGGCAGCGTGGGGCATCACCTCTCCAGCGTGGGTCAGGAGTTCGGCACGGTGACGGGGCGTGCGCGCCGCTGTGGCTGGCTGGATGTCGCGGCGCTCAAGCGGGCGGTCATCATCAACGGCGTGTCGGGGCTGTGCATCACCAAGCTCGATGTGCTCGACGGCCTGCCGACCATCCGCGCCTGTGTGGGTTATAGGCTCGACGGCGAACGGCGTGACGTGCTCCCGCTCGATGCCGACGAGATCGAGCGCTGCGAACCGATCTACGAAGATTTTCCGGGATGGACGCAAAGCACCAAGGCCCTCACGACCTGGGATCAACTGCCTGCTGCGGCGCGCAGCTATCTGCAGCGGGTGGGCGAGTTGATCGGCGCGCCGATCGACATGGTGTCGACCGGCCCCGACCGCGATCACACCATCGTGCTGCGGCATCCGTTTCAGGCTTGAGCGTTCGGCGCGCTCCGGCAGATTTCATTTTCCACACGTTCACAAAGGTTCGGCCATGCTCAGCGAGGACGGCAAGCATCTCTATGTTTCCTGGGACGAATACCACGCCCTGATCGAAAAACTCGCCCTCAAGGTGCATGCCTCGGGCTGGGAATTCGATCAGATCCTCTGCCTGGCGCGAGGCGGGGTGCGGCCTGGAGACATTCTGTCGCGGATTTTCGACAAACCCCTGGCCATCATGTCCACCAGCTCCTACCGCGAAAGCGCCGGAACGGTGCAGGGCCGTCTGGACATCGCCCGCTACATCACGCTGCCGCGCGGGGAGCTTGAAGGGCGCGTGCTGCTCGTTGATGATCTGGCCGATTCGGGCGAGACCTTGAAAGCCGTTGAAAACCATTTGCGCGGCGCCGGAAAGATTACCGATCTGCGCAGCGCCGTCATCTGGGTCAAGGGCATTTCGACCTATCTGCCCGAGTACTACGTGGACATGCTGCCCACGAGCCCCTGGATACACCAGCCCTTTGAAGAGTACGACGTGCTGCGTCCGACTCGTCTGGCCGAGCGCTGGAAAATCTGAGCAAAGAGCCTGTCGGACTTGAGGATCGCGGGCTGCAAAAAGGCTGTGCGGCGTCCTGCAGCAGCGGTTTTTTGCCCATAGCTTGGGCTATGGGGCGGCAAATCCGTCGCCGCAGGCCATCCCCACACCCTTTTTTCGCTCTACTGACTCAAGCCCAGCAGGCTCCCAGGCATTCGCTGGCAGCTCATGGGCAGCAGTTCATGGGCAACTCAGCGGCAATACTGCGAAATGAGCCCGGCGATCTTGGCGCGTTCTGCGGCACGTTGCGCATCGTCCATGATGACGCGCTGGCCTTGGGCGTCGACTTGCACCATGCGTTGACCGCTATCGAGTACCTGGAGTTGCTTTTGCGCCTGCAGGCAGTTCTGCTGGTTCACAAGCGCCTGGGCCTGCTGCTGCTGTAGTTTGGCCTGTTCCTGCGCGGCTTGCTCGGCCTTTTTCTGTTCAGCGATTTTCTTTTCCAACTCGTTGCTGGCCTGGGGCTGCGATGCCGAGTGACTTGCGGCGGCTGGAACGGCGACGTTCGCGGCAGGGCGCTGCAGAATGTTGCTGGCGGGAATGTTGGTTGGCGGTGGCTGGTCGCTGTAATGCACCTCGCCGCTGGCATCGCGCCATTTCCACTGCGCGGCGTGGGCAGACGTCATTCCCATCAGGGCCATGGCCAGAAACAGTGCGCTGCTGAAAACGCGAAATAGCGGAGCAGGTGCGAGAGTGCGCATAAGGAGTCCCAGAGTCGCCGTGGTCAAAACAGGCTGCTAGCTTAACGCGGTTGTGCGGCTCATCGGTCGATTCGCTGCCGTGCCGAGCGCCGCCGTGACGCGCACCCCTATAATTTCCTTTTGCACGGAGGCATCTATGCGTCTTGTAGGAAAAGCGCTGACTTTCGACGATGTGTTGTTGGTCCCCGCATATTCCCAGGTGTTGCCCAGAGACACCAGCCTTGCGACTCGCCTGACTCGCAATATTTCCCTCAACATTCCTTTGGTGTCCGCCGCGATGGACACGGTGACGGAGTCGCGTCTGGCGATCGCCATGGCGCAGGAGGGCGGCATCGGCATCATTCACAAAAATTTCACCGCCAAGGCGCAAGCCACCGAAGTGGCGCGGGTGAAGCGTTTTGAGTCGGGCGTGCTGCGCGATCCGATCACCATTTCGCCCATCGTCAAGGTGCGCGACGTGATGCAGCTCTCGCGCCAGCATGGCATTTCCGGGTTTCCGGTGATCGAAAACGGCAAGGTGGTGGGCATCGTGACCAACCGCGACCTGCGGTTCGAGACCCGTCTCGATACCCCGGTGCGCGATATCATGACGCCGCGCGAGCGCCTGGTGACCGTTCCTGAAGGCGCGCCGCTGGAGCAGGCCAAGGCGCTGATGCATCAGCACCGGCTGGAGCGGGTCTTGGTGGTCAACGCCGAATTCGAATTGCGCGGGCTGATGACCGTCAAGGACATTCAAAAGGCCACCGAACACCCGAATGCCGCCCGTGACCAGCAAGGCAAGCTGCGCGTGGGCGCTGCGGTGGGCGTGGGCGAGGGCACCGAAGAGCGCGTGGAGGCGCTGGCCAACGCCGGCGTCGATGTGATCGTGGTCGATACCGCGCACGGACACAGCCAGGGGGTTCTCGACCGGGTGCGCTGGGTGAAACGCAATTTCCCGCAGATCGAGGTCGTTGGCGGCAATATCGCCACGGGCGCCGCAGCGCTGGCCTTGGTCGAGGCCGGGGCGGATGGGGTGAAGGTCGGCATCGGGCCGGGCTCGATCTGCACCACCCGCATCATCGCCGGGGTGGGCGTGCCGCAGATCACCGCCATTGCCAATGTTTCCAAGGCCCTTGAGGGCAGCGGCGTGCCCTTGATCGCAGATGGCGGCATCCGCTACTCGGGCGATATCGCCAAGGCGATCGCCGCGGGCGCGTCCACGGTCATGATGGGCAGCATGTTCGCGGGCACCGAAGAGGCGCCGGGCGAGGCCATTCTTTATCAGGGTCGCGCGTACAAGGCCTATCGGGGCATGGGTTCCATCGGGGCGATGAAGGCGGGCTCGGCGGATCGCTATTTTCAGGATGGCGCCGAGGCGACTTCGGCTTCGGGCAACGAAAAATTCGTGCCCGAGGGCATCGAAGGGCGCGTGCCGCACAAAGGGCCGCTGATTGCCATCATCTACCAGCTGGTCGGCGGCGTGCGTTCGTCCATGGGCTATTGCGGCTGCAGCACGATCGAGGCGATGCGCGGCAAGGCCGAGTTTGTGCAGATCACCGCGGCGGGCATGCGTGAAAGCCATGTCCACGACGTGCAGATCACGCAGGAAGCGCCCAACTATCACGTCGACTGAACTCTCATCCCCATCGTCGGCTTCGTGCCGACGCTTGCTTTCATGCACGACAAAATTCTCATTCTCGACTTCGGCTCGCAGGTCACGCAACTCATCGCCCGCCGCGTGCGCGAGGTGCAGGTGTACTGCGAAATTCACCCTTGCGATGTGAGCGATGCTTTCGTGCGCGAGTTCGCGCCCAAGGGCATCATTCTCTCGGGCAGCCACGGCAGCACTTACGAAGACCACGAACTGCGCGCGCCGCAAGCCGTGTGGGATTTGGGCGTGCCCGTGCTGGGCATTTGCTATGGCATGCAGACCATGGCGGCGCAACTGGGCGGCAAGGTGGAATGGAGCGACCACCGCGAGTTTGGCTATGCCGAAGTGCGCGCCCGCGGTCACACCCGGCTGTTCGACGGCATCGAAGATTTCAGTACGGCCGAAGGTCATGGCATGCTCAAGGTGTGGATGAGCCATGGCGACAAGGTGACCGATATGCCGCCGGGGTTCAGGCTCATGGCGTCCACGCCGAGTTGCCCCATCGCGGGCATGGCCGACGAGGCGCGCGGTTACTACGCCGTGCAGTTTCACCCCGAAGTCACCCACACCGTGCAGGGCAAGGCCATGCTCACGCGTTTCGTGCGCGAGATCTGCGGCTGCCGCGGCGACTGGGTCATGGGCGATTACATCGTTGAGGCGGTGCAGAGCATTCGCGCGCAGGTCGGTGACGAGGAGGTCATCCTCGGACTGTCGGGCGGTGTCGATTCTTCGGTAGCGGCGGCGCTGATTCACCGCGCCATCGGCGACCAGCTCACCTGCGTGTTCGTCGATCACGGCCTGCTGCGCCTGAACGAGGGCGACCTGGTGATGGACTTGTTCGCGGGCAAACTGCACGCCAAGGTGATCCGTGTGGACGCCGGCGAGCTGTTCCTGGGCCAGTTGGCGGGTGTGACCGATCCCGAGAAAAAACGAAAGATCATCGGCGGCCTGTTCGTCGATGTGTTCAAGGCCGAGGCTGCCAAGCTCAAAGGCGACGGCGCCAAGGGCGCGAAGTGGCTGGCGCAGGGCACCATCTACCCCGATGTGATCGAGTCGGGCGGCGCCAAAAGCAAAAAGGCCGTCACCATCAAGAGCCATCACAACGTGGGCGGCCTGCCCGAGCAACTCGGCCTGAAACTGCTGGAACCCCTGCGCGAACTGTTCAAGGACGAGGTGCGCGAGTTGGGCGTGGCGCTGGGCCTGCCGCCCGAAATGGTCTATCGCCACCCCTTCCCCGGCCCGGGGCTGGGCGTGCGCATTCTGGGCGAGGTGAAGAAGGAGTACGCCGACCTGCTGCGCCGGGCCGACGCCATCTTCATCGAAGAGCTGCGTTCGACCCTCGAGCCGGATTCCGGCAAGAGCTGGTACGAGCTGACCAGCCAGGCCTTCGCCGTGTTCCTGCCGGTCAAGAGCGTGGGCGTGATGGGCGACGGCCGCACCTACGACTATGTGGTCGCGCTGCGCGCGGTGCAGACCAGCGATTTCATGACCGCCGACTGGGCCGAACTGCCCTATGCGCTGCTCAAAAAAGTGTCCAGCCGCATCATCAACGAGGTGCGCGGCATCAACCGCGTGACCTACGACGTGAGTTCCAAGCCGCCGGCGACCATCGAGTGGGAGTGAAATCGGGTCTTTCAGGGACTATGGCCAGCTATCGGTGGCTACCGCTGGCCAGTAAACGGGTTGACGGTAGAGCTGGCGGTAAGAACCGGATTCTTACGAACAGTCCGAATTCAAACTTCCGTTGGCGGTAGCAGCAACACCAGTTTGTAGTCCGGCCGCAGCGCGGCGCGCAGGGTTAACTGTTCATAGACTAGTCGGCCTCGCCGCGGGTGCATGAAGCCGCGCGCGCCACCCTCACGTTCCTGCACGTCGTTGCGCTTCCACAGTGCGGCAAACTCCGGGCTGCGCGCGCCGAGTTCGTCGATCAGTTCACGCATCGGCGCGGCCTGCAGCCGCGCGGCGCAGTCGGCGCGGAATTCGGCCACCAGGCGTTGCGAACGCTCGTTCCAGTTCTCGATCAGGGTGCGCGCCTTCGGGCTGAAAAACAAAAAGCGCAGCAGATTGGGCACGGCCTCGGGGGTGTCGTCGCCTGCCTGCCAATCGAGAAACAGATCGGCGGCAGGGGCATTGCCCGCCACCACGTCCCAGCGCTGATTCAGCACATAGGCCGGATGCCCCATCGCATGCACGCTGCGCAGCACCGCATCGACCGCCTTGGGAGGGGCAGCCGGTTCACTGGGGTCGCGCCGCCGTGCCAGTTCGAACAGGTAGGCGCGTTCTGCCGTGCTGAGTTGCAGCGCCTGTGCCAGTCGCTCCAGCGTCTTGGGTGAAGGCGCGACCGGCCGTCCCTGTTCCAGCCAGGTGATCCAGGTGGCGCTGACGCCGCAGAGCGAGGCGAGCTCTTCGCGGCGCAACCCGGGTGCACGCCGCCGCCCCGTCGCAGGCAGGCCTGCTGCAGCAGGCGACAGACGATTGCGGTGCAGACGGATGAACTCGCCCAGAAGGCGGCTGCCCTGGTGCGGATCGGCGGGCATGGAGGATGACGGCGACGACATGGCGGTTCACGAAGGCGAAGATTGAAGCGCTCTCCCAGGCTGGTGGGTTTTTATACCAGGATATTTTGTCATCTTGTACCAGGAAAAATGCCGGGCTATCTTTGCCCCATCATCGTTGCCTCGTCTTGGAGCACCCCCATGAAACAGCCCGCTTTGGCCGCCCATCAGTTCGGCGCCAGCGCCTCCGCCTATCTCACCAGTGCCGTTCATGCGCAGGGGCAGGATCTGCAGCGTCTTGGTGCGATGGTGCAGAAAGAGCACCCCTGCCGTGCGCTCGATCTTGGTTGCGGCGCCGGGCACGCCAGCTTTGTCCTGGCGGCCGCGGGCGCGCAGGTCACCGCCTTCGACCTGTCGCCTGCGATGCTCGCCATCGTGGCGCAAGAGGCGGCAGCCCGCGGCCTGCACCATCTGCAGACTTGCCAGGGTCCGGCCGACGAACTGCCCTTCGCCGATGCCAGCTTCGATCTGGTGGTCACCCGCTTTTCAGCGCATCACTGGCCCGATGTGCCTGCCGCATTGCGCGAAATGCGCCGGGTCATCAAGCCGCAGGGAACGCTGATCGTCATCGACGTCGTGGCCCTGGAGTCGCCGCTGTGCGACACCCTGCTGCAGACGGTGGAGATATTGCGCGACGCCTCGCATGTGCGCGATTACCGCGCTTCCGAGTGGAGCGCCATGCTGCAGCAGGCCGGCTTTGCCGCGCCCGGCGTGGATGGCTGGAGTCTGACCATGGAATTCGCCTCGTGGGTGGCGCGCATGCGCACCCCGGAGCTGCGAGTGCAGGCCATCCGCGACGTGTGGGCGCAGGCGCCGCAGGAGGCGCGCGAGGCGATGCACGTTCAGCCCGATGGATCGTTCGATCTGTCGGTGGCATGGCTGCAAACCCAGCCGAGCACGGCGTGAAGCGCGCCAACTAAAATCAACCTTTCATGACAAGTCTTGCGCGCGCCGCGAACAAGACGCAGGAGATGCCGATGGGCCGAACGCTTTACGACAAATTGTGGGACGAGCATGTGGTGCGCACCGAAAGCGACGGCACCGCGCTGCTTTACATCGACCGCCACCTGGTGCACGAAGTCACCAGCCCGCAGGCCTTTGAAGGGCTGCAACTCGCGGGCCGCAAGGTCTGGCGGGTGAGCGCGAATCTGGCGGTGGCCGATCACAATGTGCCCACGACCGACCGCGCCGAGGGCATCGCCGATCCGATATCAAAGCTGCAGGTCGAGACGCTCGACGCCAACTGCGCCGCCAATGGCATCACCGAGTTCCGCATGAACGACCGCCGCCAGGGCATCGTGCATGTCATCGGCCCGGAGCAGGGCGCCACCCTGCCCGGCATGACGGTGGTCTGCGGCGACTCGCATACCAGCACCCACGGCGCCTTCGGCGCGCTGGCCTTTGGCATCGGCACCAGCGAAGTCGAGCATGTGCTGGCTACCCAAACCCTCCTGGCGCGCAAGATGAAAAACATGCTGGTGCGGGTGGATGGGCCGCTTCCGGCGGGCTGCCGCGCCAAGGACATCGCTCTGGCCGTCATCGGCAAGATCGGCACCGCAGGCGGCACCGGCTACACCATCGAGTTCGGCGGCAGCACCATCGCCGCGCTCAGCATGGAAGGCCGCATGACTCTGTGCAATATGGCCATCGAGGCCGGGGCGCGCTCCGGGCTGGTGGCCGTGGACGACACGACGATCCACTATGTGCGCGGCCGTCCCTTCGCGCCCACCGGCGTGGCCTGGGACATGGCGGTGCAGTACTGGCGCGGACTGCATTCCGACGCCGATGCGAAGTTCGACCGCGTGGTCACGCTCGACGCGCGCGAACTCGTGCCGCAAGTCACCTGGGGCACTTCGCCCGAAATGGTGTTGCCCATCGACGCCCGCGTGCCCGATCCAGATAAAGAAAAGGACGCCAACAAACGCGCGGCGATGGAGCGCGCGCTGACCTATATGGGCCTGGAGCCGAACAAGGCCATTGCCGACATCCGCATCGACAAGGTGTTCATCGGCTCCTGCACCAACTCGCGCATCGAAGACCTGCGCGATGCGGCGCAGGTGCTGGCCGGGCGGCATATCGCATCGAACGTGCGGCAGGCGCTGGTGGTGCCGGGCTCGGGGTTGGTCAAGGCGCAGGCCGAAGCCGAAGGGCTGGACACCATTTTCAAGGCCGCCGGTTTTGAATGGCGCGAGCCCGGCTGCTCCATGTGCCTGGCGATGAACGCCGACCGTCTGGAGCCGGGCGAGCGCTGCGCCTCCACTTCCAACCGCAACTTCGAAGGGCGGCAGGGGGCGGGCGGGCGTACCCATCTGGTCAGCCCGGCCATGGCCGCGGCCGCCGCCGTGGCCGGTCATTTTGTCGACGTGCGCAAGCTGTCATGATTTGCCCTATTTTTTCAGGAGATCGAAATGAAACCTCTGCTGTCCATTCTTCTGCTCGTCGCCACGCTGCTGTCGCTGACCGCCTGCAATACCGTGGCCGGCATGGGCCAGGACCTCAAGGCGGGTGGTCAGGCCATCACCAATGCGGCTGAGAAGTCGAAATAACACCCGAATACCGCGGCAACGCGGAAAGACCCCATGGAAAAATTCGTCGTCCACAAGGGACTGGTCGCGCCGATGGATCGCGACAATGTCGATACCGACGCCATCATCCCCAAGCAGTTCCTGAAGTCGATCCGCCGCAGCGGTTTCGGCCCCAATCTGTTTGACGAGTGGCGCTATCTCGATCACGGCGAGCCGGGGCAGGATCCCGCCTCGCGCAAGCCCAATCCCGACTTCGCGCTCAACCAGCCGCGCTATGCGGGCGCCAGCATTCTGCTGGCGCGCGACAACTTCGGTTGCGGTTCGTCCCGCGAGCACGCGCCCTGGGCGCTGCAGCAATACGGCTTTCGCGCCCTGATCGCCAGCAGCTACGCCGACATCTTCTACAACAACTGCTTCAAGAACGGCTTGCTGCCCATCGTGCTGCCCAAGGCGCAGGTGGCGCGGCTGTTCGACGAGCTCTACGCCTTCGTCGGCTATTCGCTCACCATCGATCTGTCGCGGCAGGTGGTAGTCAAGCCCGATGGCAGCGAGCTGGCCTTCGACGTGGGCGACTTCCGCAAGCACTGCCTGATCAACGGGCTCGACGACATCGGCCTCACCCTCGGCCATGCGCAGGAGATTCGCGCCTTTGAAGCCGAGCGCCTGGCCCGCATGCCCTGGCTCGACAACCGCATCCTTTAACGCAACCCCCACACATGAAAATCGCCGTATTGCCCGGAGACGGAATCGGGCCCGAAATCATTGCCGAAGCCGTCAAGGTGCTCCAGCGCATTGCGCAAGACGGGTTCGACTTCACCTTCGAGTTCGCCGATGTCGGCGGCGCGGCCTATGCCGCCAGCGGCCATCCGCTGCCCGAGGCCACCCTAAGCCTGGCCAAGTCGGCCGACGCGGTGCTGTTCGGCGCGGTGGGCGACTGGAAGTACGACACCCTGGAGCGGCGCCTGCGCCCCGAGCAGGCCATTCTGGGCTTGCGCAAAAACCTCGGTCTGTTCGCCAATCTGCGCCCGGCCATCCTCTACCCCGAACTGGCCGATGCCTCCAGCCTGAAGCCCGAAGTGGTGTCTGGCCTGGACATTCTCATCGTGCGCGAACTGACTGGCGACATCTACTTCGGCCAGCCGCGCGGCCGTCGCATGTCGCCCGACGGCGCCTTCGCCGGCCAGCCCGAGGCATTCGACACCATGCGCTACAGCCGCCCGGAAATCGAGCGCATTGCGCATGTGGCGTTCAAGGCGGCGCAGGGCCGCAACAAGCGCCTGACCAGCGTGGACAAGGCCAATGTGCTGGAGACCTTCCAGTTCTGGAAAGACATCGTCACCGAGGTTGGCCAGCAGTACCCTGACGTGCAGCTCGACCATATGTACGTGGACAACGCCGCGATGCAACTCGTCAAGGCGCCGAAAAAATTCGACGTCATCGTCACCGGCAATCTGTTCGGCGACATCCTCAGCGACGAGGCGTCGATGCTCACCGGCTCCATCGGCATGCTGCCGTCGGCGTCCTTGAACGAAAAGGGACAGGGCTTGTATGAACCGAGCCACGGCAGCGCGCCCGACATCGCCGGTCAGGGCATCGCCAATCCGCTGGCGACCATCCTGAGCGCGGCGATGATGCTGCGGCATTCGCTCGGATTGCCGGAGCAGGCCGACCGCATCGAGGCTGCCGTGCAGAAGGCGCTCGCACAGGGCCTGCGCACACCGGACATTCACGCGCCGGGCACGCAAAAAGTCAGCACCGCGCAAATGGGCGACGCGGTGGTCGCGGCGCTGGGTTGAACGCGGCATTGGAAAGACGACACACAACGGAACGGATGATGGCAACGACTTTGGTGGGTTTGGTGGGATGGCGCGGCATGGTGGGTTCCGTGCTGATGCAACGTATGCGCGAAGAGGGCGATTTCGACCTGATCGAACCGCTGTTCTTCAGCACCAGCAACGCCGGCGGCAAGGCCCCGGCGGAAGCGAAAAACGAAACCACGCTGCAGGACGCACACGATCTGGAGCAACTGCGCCGCTGCGACATCATCCTCACCGCGCAGGGCGGCGACTACACCACGGCGGTGTTCGACAAGCTGCGCGCCTCTGGCTGGAAAGGGCACTGGATCGACGCCGCCTCCACCCTGCGCATGCGCGACGACTGCGTCATCATTCTCGACCCGGTCAACCGCCCGGTCATCGACGCGGCGCTGGACAAGGGCGGCAACAACTGGATCGGCGGCAACTGCACCGTGAGCTGCATGCTCATGGGCGTGGGCGCGCTTTACAAGGCCGGACTGGTGGAATGGATGACCAGCATGACCTACCAGGCGGCCTCGGGCGGCGGCGCGCAGCACATGCGTGAACTGCTCACGCAGTTCGGCACGCTCAACGGTTCGGTCCGGGCGCTGCTGGACGACCCGGCTTCGGCCATCCTGGCCATCGACCGCGATGTGCTGGCTGGGCAAAAGGCGCTCGACGCCGCACAGACCCAGCACTTCGGCGTGCCGCTGGCCGGCAGCCTCATTCCCTGGATCGACAAGGATCTGGGCAATGGCGTGTCGCGCGAAGAGTGGAAGGGCGGGGCGGAGACCAACAAGATCCTGGGTCAAGGCGAGGGGTTCGGCTCGCCTGCAGTGCCGGTCGATGGTTTTTGCGTGCGCGTCGGCGCCATGCGCTGCCACAGTCAGGCGCTGACCTTCAAGCTCAAGAAAGACGTTCCGCTCGACGAGATCGAAGACATGATCGCGGCCGATAACGACTGGGTTCAGGTCATCCCCAACGAACGCGAAGCCACCCTGCAGCAACTCACGCCCGTTGCCGTGACCGGCACGATGAATATTCCTGTCGGCCGCCTGCGCAAGCTGGCCATGGGGCCAGACTACCTGGGCGCGTTCACCGTGGGCGACCAATTGTTGTGGGGCGCGGCCGAGCCGCTGCGACGCATGCTGCGTATTCTGCTTGAGCGTCATTGACTGCCGGGTTTCCATGGCAAGTCAGCCGAAATCGCCGGAATGCCACAGTTGCCGGGCTTGCACCCGCCTGTCTTGGCGCCTCAACTTGTCAGCCTAATTTGTTGATGATATGGTGAAATTTGACGCAATTCATCCCTGCAGCCGCAGAGAAATGCGCACATTCGAATTCACCAAAATTGGGGGGCAGCCCACATGCTGCGACAGAACACTCAACGTCTGGCCCTGGCAATCGCCTTGGGCGCAACTGCTGGTCAGGCCTATGCATTCGGCCTCGGGGGCATCAAGGTGCAGTCCGCCTTGGGTCAGCCCCTGAGGGCGGAAATCGACATTACCCAGATCAGCGCTGACGAGGCGTCCTCACTGCGGGTGGGTGTTGCGCCGCCCGATGCGTTTCAGGCGGCCAAGCTGCATTACAGCAGTGCGCTTTCGGGCGTGCGGATCAAGCTTGAGCGCAGCCCGGAAGGGCGCGCCTATCTGCGCGTCACGTCCAACAGCCCGATCAACGAACCCTTTCTCGATCTGTTCATCCGTGCGCAGTGGGCCAATGGCCAGTTGAGCCGCGACTACACCCTGTTGCTCGATCCGCCCAATTTCCAGAGCACTCCCACGCCGACTCAGGTGCCGGTTCAGACCGCCGCACCGTCGCCCGCGCCCGCCATGCCGGTGGCGCCCTCGGTGTCGAATGCTTCCAATACCCCGACCCCGGCGATGCCGGTTGCGCCCGCGCTGCAAACGCCGCCGCCTTCGGTGGCCGCGAAAAAGCCCGCCCAGTCCGCTGCGGCTTCCGGTCAGTATGTGGTCAAGCGGGGCGACACCCTGAGCAAAATCGTCAGAGATTCGGGCGTGCAGACCGTCTCGCTCGACCAGATGCTCACGGCCATTTATCGCGCCAACCAGTCGGCCTTCATCGACGGAAACATCAATCTGGTGAAGACGGGCAGCGTGCTGCAGATGCCTACTGCCGAACAGGCGCAGGCCGTTTCGCCGTCCGAAGCGCGCCGTTTCGTTCTGGCTCAAAGTGAGAGTTTCAACGCCTACCGCCGCCGTCTGGCGGAAATGGGCGGGCAGGCCAAGCCGCAGTCGCAACGCGAGGTGACGGGCAAAGTCCAGGCCCAGGTTCAGGAGCCTGCTGCCACAGGCGCGCAGGCCGAAAGCAAGCTCAAATTGAGCAAGGCCGAGGTGGCGGGCACGCAGAAGGCCCAGCAGATCGCCGACAAGAAGCAGGAAGCGCTCGACGAACAGAAGATCAAGCAGTTGCAGAAAAATGTCGACGAGCTCAGCGCGCTGTCCAAGCAGGCGCAGACCGTCGCAGCGGCCAAGCCGCAAGCCGCCGCACCTGCGGCATCCGTGGCCGCCGTGGCAAGCAAGGCTGCCGCGGCGCTGACCGTGCCGGTGAAGAGCCCCGTGCCCGCGCCGGCGGCTGCTGCTTCGGCGTCTGCGAAACCGGCCGAGGCGCCCGGCGCGGCTGCAACCGCTTCGGCGGCGCACGCCGCATCGGCTGCCAAGTCGGCATCGGCGCCTGTGGCTGCTTCGGCTCCCGCATCCGCCCCTGCGCCCGCGCCAGTGGCGAAGCCTGCGCCCCCGAAGGTCGTCAAGCCTGCCCCGGTCGAGCAGGAGAGCTTCTTCAGCAGTCTGCTTTCCAACCCCTTGCTGTTGCCTGTGGGCGGCGCTTTGGTGATTCTGCTGCTGTTGCTCGCCTGGCTGGCGCAGCGCAAGAAGGCGGCAAAGTCGCAGCGCGACGTGTCGGTGTTCGATAGTCGCATGAGCGTGGCCGACAGCTTTTTTGGCGGCACGGGTGGCGAGCGCGTCGATACGCGCAATGGCAATATGAGCTCCACCTTCTCCTCCAGCCAGCTCGACACCAATGACGTCGATCCGGTCGCCGAGGCCGATGTGTATCTGGCCTACGGGCGCGATCTGCAGGCTGAAGAAATCCTCAAGGAGGCCGTCAAGACCAACCCCGACCGTCTGGCAGCGCGGCTCAAACTGCTGGAAATCTATGCCAGGCGCAAGGATTCCCGCTCGTTCGAAGTGGGCGCCGCAGAACTCTTTGCGCTGACGCAGGGCGTGGGCGAAGACTGGAAACGCGCTCAGGATCTCGGTCGCAGTCTCGACCCGGTCAACCCGCTGTATCACAACACCGTGCCCCCCAGCACGCTGGGGGCGCCGTCGACCATGCCGCAGACAGAGTTCCCGGCGGCCACCCCCACCGCTTTGGCTGCATTGACTCCGCAAACCTTGCCCAGCACCGAAATGCTTTCTGGCGTGGAAACAGCCGCGGCCAAGCCACCTATGCCTGAGCATCTGGACCTGGATCTGAGCTTGCCCATGGGCGAACCGGCTCCTGCAGCGGCGACTGCGTCACCCGCCGTTCCTTCTCTGCCCGAAATCGAGGCGCCCTCGGCATTCCCCAGCGTGCAGCCGACGCCCGAAAAAGAGCCCGGCAAAGCCGCGGAGGCTGATTTCTTGTTGCCAGGCGGCCTGGACTTCAATGTGCCATCCGATTTTGGTGCGCCGGCCTCGACGCTCGGCGCCGCTGAGACTGCCGCTGAGACCGCTGCTGAGACCACGAAGGCTGCCACACATGACAACGCGCTTGAGTTCGACCTGAGCAGCATTTCCCTGCAGGACGCCGAAGTCAAATCGCCCGAGGAGGCGCGCATTGAACTGCCCAAGCTGGAGCCGCAGTTCAGCGAGTCCAGGCCCTCGCTCGATCTCCGTCTGGAACTTGCGGCAGAAAGCATGGCCATCGGCGATAACGAGTCGGCGCGCAACCTGCTGGGCGAGGTGATTGCCGAAGGCGACCCGCAACTCAAGAAACGCGCGCAGGACATGCTGGACAAGATTGGCCGCTGATTCTTCAGACTCCTCCAGCCCGCAGGTTGGGCGTCCTCGGGTCCGAGTCGCGCTGGGCCTGAGTTACGGCGGTACGTCGTACTGCGGCTGGCAGAGTCAGCCGGGCGGCTGCGGTGTGCAGGATTTTCTGGAGCGGGCGCTCGCGCAGTTTCTGGGCTTCCCGACTCGCACCGTCTGCGCCGGGCGCACCGACGCCGGGGTGCATGCCCTAGGCCAGGTGGTGCACCTCGATACGCCTTTGCAGCGTGAGGCGTCCTCCTGGGTGCGCGGGGTCAATGCCTTTCTGCCGCGCGACATGGCGGTGCAATGGGCGCGAACCGATCTGCCACAGACTTTTGACGCCCGCCGCAGCGCCTATCAGCGCCGATATCGCTATGTGCTGCGCAACCATGCCGTGCGCCCGGCGCTCGATTACGCAAGAGTGGGCTGGACGCATCGCCCACTCGATCTCGATGTTTTGCGCGCCGCTGCGCAGTGTCTGCTCGGCGAGCATGATTTCAGCGCATTTCGTTCCAGCGAATGCCAGGCGCTGAGCCCGGTCAAGACGCTGCATGCGATTGAGATTGCGCGTTATGGTCACATCCTCGTGTTCGACCTTCGCGCCAACGCCTTCCTGCACCACATGGTGCGCAATATCGTGGGTAGCCTGCTGGCCGTGGGCAATGGCTCCAAGCCGGTGAGCTGGCTCGCCGAAGTTCTGGACAGCCGTGACCGCCGTCTGGCGGCGCCGACCTTCATGGCCGACGGGCTTTATTTCCTCGGCCCGGATTACCCGGCAGAATTCAACCTTCCCTCGCCACCCGCCCAGATCGGCCTGACGATCTGATCGCCGATGTCCGAAACGCCGCCCCTGCCGCTCTCGCGCCCCCCGCGCCACCGAACCCGCATCAAAATCTGCGGTATCACCCGGGTGGAAGACGCGCAGGCGGCTGCTCACAGCGGCGCGGATGCCATTGGTCTGGTGTTTTACCCGCCCAGTCCGCGCAACGTGAGCGTCGCGCAGGCGCGTGACATCGCGCTCAGCCTTCCGCCTTTCGTCTCGGTCGTCGCCCTGTTTGTGAATGCCGCGCCGGGGCTTGTTGAAGAGGTGATCGACCAGATTCGCCCCGCGCTGCTGCAGTTTCACGGCGATGAAACGCCGCAAGACTGTACCCGCTATCGCCACCCCTACATTCGCGCGGCGCGCATGCGCCAAGGGCTGGATTTGTTAGACTTTGCCTCTCGTTTTTCCACATCACACGCCCTCGTTCTGGACACGGATCAGCCCGGGTACGGCGGCGGCGGCGAGGTTTTCGATTGGTCACGCATTCCCGCAAACGTCGCGCTTCCCCTCGTTTTGTCTGGTGGGTTGCATGCTGCAAATGTGACGCATGCCATCCGGCAGGTGCGTCCGTGGGCGGTTGACGTCAGTTCCGGCGTCGAAGCGTCCAAGGGCATCAAGAGCGCGCAGCGCATCGCCGAGTTCATCGCCGCGGTTCGCGCTGCAGACCTGTAGATCGCGCCCGGGCATATCTTCTGCCCGGCGCCAGACGAGACCCCACCATGTTTGACTATGCCTATCCCGATGCCAGCGGCCATTTCGGCCCCTACGGCGGCAGCTTCATTGCCGAAACCCTGAGCCACGCGCTGGAAGAACTCCAGGCGGCTTACGACCATTACAAAAACGACCCGGAGTTCCTGGCTGAATACCGCTACGAACTCAAGCACTTCGTCGGCCGTCCCAGCCCGGTTTATCACGCCGCTCGCCTGAGCGACAAACTCGGCGGCGCGCGCATCTACCTCAAACGCGAAGACCTCAACCACACCGGCGCGCACAAAATCAACAACACCATCGGCCAGGCCATGCTGGCGCGCCGCATGGGCAAACCGCGCGTCATCGCCGAAACCGGCGCGGGACAGCACGGCGTGGCCACGGCCACCATCGCCGCGCGTTACGGCATGGAATGCGTGGTGTACATGGGCAGCGAGGACGTCAAGCGTCAGTCGCCCAACGTCTATCGCATGAATCTGCTGGGCGCGCGCGTGGCGCCGGTCGAGTCGGGCAGCAAGACGCTCAAGGATGCGCTCAACGAAGCGTTGCGCGACTGGGTCACGCATGTCGAAGACACCTTCTACATCATCGGCACCGTGGCCGGGCCGCATCCCTACCCGCAAATGGTGCGCGATTTCCAGCGGGTCATCGGCGATGAATGCCTGGAGCAGATGCCCGAGATGACCGGCCGCCAGCCCGACGTCGTGATCGCGGCCGTGGGCGGGGGCAGCAACGCCATGGGCATCTTCTATCCCTACATTCCGCATGAATCGGTGCGGCTCATCGGGGTCGAAGCCGCTGGTCTGGGGCTGGACACGGGCAGGCACGCGGCCTCGCTGTCCGCAGGCGCGCCGGGCGTGCTGCACGGCAACCGCACCTATCTGCTGCAGGACGCCAACGGTCAGATCATCGAGACGCATTCCGTGTCCGCCGGGCTCGACTATCCCGGCGTCGGCCCCGAGCATGCCTGGCTCAAAGATCTCGGGCGGGCCGAGTACGTCGGCATTACCGACGACGAGGCTCTGGCGGCCTTTCATGAGTTGTGCCGCATCGAAGGCATCATCCCGGCGCTGGAATCCAGCCACGCTCTGGCGCATGCCATCAAGCTGGCGCCGCAAATGCGTCCCGACCAGACCATTCTGGTCAATCTCTCGGGGCGCGGCGACAAAGACATCAACACCGTGGCCGAGCGCGAAGGCGTGAGCTTCGACACCCTGTTCGCTCGCCAGCCCGGAGCCACAAAATGAAACAGCCCCCTGACTCGCTGCGCTCATCTTCCCCCGAGGGGGTGTCGGTTCCCTCGAGGCGGCCGCGCGGAACCGACCTGAACCGCATCGACCAACGCTTCGCCCAGCTTCGCGCCCAGAATCGCAAGGCGCTCATTCCCTACATCGCCGCAGGCGATCCGTCGCCTTCGGTGACCGTCGCGGTGATGCACGCCCTGGTGCAGGGCGGCGCCGATGTGATCGAGCTCGGCGTGCCGTTTTCCGATCCCATGGCCGATGGCCCGGTGATTCAGCGCGCCACCGAGCGGGCCATCGCAAAAGGCGTCGGGCTGCCCCAGGTGCTCGATTTCGTGCGCGATTTCCGCCAGACCGATGCCGTCACCCCCGTGGTGCTGATGGGCTACGCCAACCCGGTGGAACGCTACGGCGTGGTGGCCTTTGTCGCTGCGGCCAAGACGGCGGGCGTGGATGGCGTGCTCATCGTCGATTACCCGCCGGCGGAGAGCGAAGCTTTCGCCGCGGCGCTCAAGGCCGCAGACATCGCTCCCATTTTTCTGCTCGCCCCCACCAGCACGGACGCCCGCATGGCCGACGTGGGCCGCATCGCCAGCGGCTATGTGTATTACGTCTCGCTCAAGGGCGTGACGGGCGCCGGCCATCTCGACACTTCCGCCGTGGCGGCCATGCTGCCCCGCATCCGCGCTCATGTGCAGGTGCCCGTGGGAGTAGGATTCGGCATTCGCGACGCGCAGACCGCGCGCGCGATCGGCCAGCTGGCCGATGCCGTGGTCATCGGTTCGCGTTTGATCGAATTGATGGAGGCGCAACCCGCAGAACAAGCGGCGGACGTTGCGCGCGGCTTCATCCAAGACATTCGCCAGGCGCTCGACGCTTAAGGAGACCCTATGAGTTGGCTGGAAAAGCTCCTCCCTCCCAAAATTCAACAGACCAGCCCGCAGGATCGGCGCCAGGTGCCCGAAGGCCTGTGGATCAAGTGCCCCTCTTGCGAAACGGTGCTCTACAAATCGGATCTGGAGCTCAACCAGAACGTCTGCCCGAAGTGCAGCCATCACATGCGCATCGGTGCGCGGGCGCGGCTCGACGCGCTGTTCGATCCCGAAGGCCGGTACGAGATCGGTCAGGAAGTGCTGCCCATCGATCCGCTCAAATTCAAGGACAGCCGCAAGTACCCGGATCGTCTCAAGGAGGCGCTGGAAAACACCCAGGAGACCGATGCGCTGATCGTCATGGGTGGCGCCATTCAGACCCTGCCGGTGGTGGTGGCCTGTTTCGAGTTCGAGTTCATGGGCGGCTCCATGGGCTCTGTGGTCGGCGAGCGTTTCGTGCGCGGGGTGCAGGCGGCCATCGAGCAGAAGGTGCCTTTCATCTGCTTTACCGCCACGGGCGGCGCGCGCATGCAGGAAGGCTTGCTCAGCCTGATGCAGATGGCCAAGACCAATGCCGCACTCACCCGCCTGTCCGCAGCCGGACTGCCTTTCATCAGCGTGCTGACCGACCCGACCATGGGCGGGGTGTCGGCCAGTTTCGCCTTTATCGGCGATGTGGTTCTCGCCGAACCCAAGGCGCTGATCGGTTTTGCCGGCCCGCGGGTGATCGAAAACACCGTGCGCGAAAAGCTGCCCGAGGGTTTTCAGCGCGCTGAGTTTCTGCTGCAAAAGGGCGCGGTGGACCGTATCGTCGACCGCCGTGAACTGCGCGGCGAACTCGCGCAAATGCTGGCCATGCTGCTGCGTCAGCCTGCCGACGCGATCGCTTCCTGATTTCCTCAGACTTTCCCGTCGTTCGCAGCCGCGGGCGACGGGCTTTGCGCATGTCTCCCACACCCCACACTCTGGACGGCTGGCTAGCGCACGCCGAGTCGCTGCATGCCCGCGTGATCGACCTGGGGCTTGAGCGCGTGCAGGCGGTGCGCGCGGCCATGCAGTTGCAATTCACCTGCCCGGTCATCACCGTGGCCGGCACCAATGGCAAGGGCTCGACCTGCGCCATGCTCGAAGCCATTCTCATGGCGGCGGGCTACCGCGTGGGCGTCTACGCCTCGCCCCATCTGGTGCATTTCGAGGAACGCTGCCGCCTCGCAGGGCGGACGGTGAATGCGCAGGACTTGCTGCCGCATTTCGCTGCTGTCGAGCAGGCCCGGCTGACCGCAGGCGAGGGCGGCGCGGCGGTGAGTTTGAGCTATTTCGAGTTCACCACCCTGGCCATACTGTCGCTGCTCGCCAGCCAGCGGCTCGACGCCGTCATTCTCGAAGTCGGGCTGGGCGGGCGGCTCGATGCGGTGAACGTCATCGACACCGACTGCGCCATCATCACCAGCATCGACCTCGATCACATGGCGTTTCTCGGCCCGGATCGGGAGTCCATCGGCCGCGAGAAGGCGGGCATCATGCGGGCCGCGAAGCCCGCCATCGTCAGCGACCCGCAGGCGCCGCAGTCGGTGCGCGCTCACGCCGAGGACATCGGCGCCGATCTCTGGCTGGCCGGACGCGACTTTCACTACACCCACCTGCCGCAGCAATGGGGCTGGCAGGGGCGCGCGCAGCGTCGGCACAGCTTGGCGTTTCCGGCGCTGCGCGGCGCCAATCAGCTGCTCAATGCCAGCGGCGTGCTTGCTGCGCTGGAGGCGCTGCAGGCCGCCCTGCCGGTGGCGGCGCAGGCGGTGCGCGAGGGTTTTGCCCGTGCCGAGCTGCCCGGTCGCTTTCAGGTGCTGGCGGGCCAACCCACGCTGGTGCTCGATGTGGGCCACAACCCGCACGCCATCGCCGTGCTGGCGGAAAACCTCGACAGCATGGGCTACTTTCCCGTCACCCACGCGGTGTTTGGCGCCATGGCCGACAAAGACATCCCCGGCATGTTGCGCCGCATGTTGCCGCTCATCGACGTCTGGCATCTTTGCGATCTGCCGACGCCGCGCGCCGCCCTGGCAAAAAAGGTGGCGGCTCACCTGCTCGCCTTGAAACCAGACGCCCGCATCGCCCTGCACCCCGACCCCTTGCAGGCGCTGCGCGCAGCGGCGGCCGCCGTGGATCTGGCCGATAGAATCGTGGTGTTCGGCTCCTTCTACACCGTGGGCGGTGTGATGCAGGAGGAGCTGCCCCGACTTCACGGCAAGCATCTCGATTCCTCCCCGCAATGACCTTTGGCGCTCCCCGTAATTCCGCCCGTCGCTCCTCCAGAGGCGATGATTCCGATTCGCAAAGCCAGGACAGTCTGCGAGCGCGCGCGCGTCGGCGTCTGATCGGCGCAGTGGCGCTGGTGCTGCTCGGGGTGATCGTGTTTCCGCTGGTGTTCGACTCCAAGCCCAAACCGGTGCCGTCGGACATCGCGCTCGATATTCCCTCGCAGAGCAAGGCGCCGGGCCTGGCGCTGCCCGCTTCCGCGCCCATGCTGCCCTCGGCGTCCAGCGTGGCCGTGCCCTCGGGCGAACGCGCGGCCGTGGCGCATGCGGCGAGCGCGGTGGCAGCGCCCCCCGCGCCAGTTCCGCCCGAGCCGGAGGTGGCCTCGAAACCGGCGCTCCCGCCAACACCCGCAGCACCCAAACCCGGCCCGGTGCAGCAGGCGGAGCCGGTCGCGCCCCCACCAGCACCCAAGCCACCCGCCCCGACACCCGAGCAGGCTCGGCAACTGGCCAGTGCGCGTCAGGCCCTTGCGGCGCTCGAAGGCAAGTCGCCCGACCAGATTTCCACCGCGCAGGCCGAGGCGGCGCTGGCGAATAAAAAGCACGCGGCGCAGGAAGACGCAGCCCCCTCGAAGGCGCGGTTTGTGGTGCAGGCAGGCGCGTTTGCCGACGCGCATGCCGCCCAGTCCGTGCGGGCCAAAATTGAAAAAGCCGGACTCAAGACCTATACCCAGGTGGTCGATACTGCGCAGGGCAAGCGGGTTCGGGTACGCATCGGCCCCTTTGCCTCACGCGATGAAGCCGAGCGGGCCTTGCACAAACTGCAGGCGCTGGGTCTCAGCGGTGCGGTGCTGACGCTGTGAGTCCGCTGTGAGCCCGCTGGACTGGTTCCTGCTCGTCGTCATGGGTTTGAGCGTGCTGATCAGCCTGCTGCGCGGCGCGGTGTATGAAATCGTCACCCTGCTGGGCTGGATCGGAGGCGTCTGGTTTGCGGCGCACTTCGCGCCTAGCCTGGGTGCAAGGTATTTGCAGGCCATCGACAATACCGATATGCGCCTGTTGGCGGCCTATGCGATGTGTTTCATCGTGGTGGTGCTGTGCGCGGGCATACTCGCCTCGGTGCTGCGTTTGCTGTTGCGCGCAAGCGGCCTGGGTGTTTTTGATCGCAGCATGGGCGCGCTGATCGGTCTGGTGAAGGGCGTGGCGTTGTCGTTGTTGCTCGTCGCCCTCGGCGCGCAGACGGCGCTGGCGCAGAGTGCGATGTGGAAAACGGCGGTGCTCATTCCGCCGGCGCAGTCTTTGCTGCTGGTCATTCGCCCCTGGCTGCCCGCCGCTTTCGTCACCCATTTGCCGCAAGGCTGAAATGTTTGGCTCTCCCCTCGTTTCCTGAAAGACCACTCCCATGTGCGGCATCGTCGGCGTCATTTCGCAGCAACCCGTGAACCAGCTTCTGTACGACGCGCTGCTGCTGTTGCAGCATCGGGGTCAGGATGCTGCGGGCATCGTCACCGGCTCGGGCTCCAAGCTCTATATGCACAAGGCGCGCGGCATGGTGCGCGATGTGTTTCGCACTCGCAATATGCGCGCGCTGCCGGGCGATTACGGTATCGGCCAGGTGCGATATCCGACAGCGGGCAACGCCGAAAGCGAGGAAGAGGCGCAGCCGTTCTACGTCAACGCGCCGTTTGGTCTGGTGCTGGCGCACAACGGCAATCTGATCAACGCGGCGGCGCTCAAGCGTGAGCTGTTCAATAACGATCACCGCCACATCAACACCGAGTCGGACACCGAGGTGCTGATCAACGTGCTGGCGCACGAGATCGAGCGCCGCACCCACGGGCTGCCGCTCTCAGTCGAGGATATTTTCGCCGCGGTGCGCGCGGTGCACCTGCGCTTGCGCGGTTCGTACGCCGTGGTGGCGCTGATTGCCGGGCACGGCCTGCTGGCTTTTCGCGATCCCTTCGGCATTCGCCCCTTGTGCTTCGGTATGGCGGGCGAGGGGGGCGAGGTGATGGTGGCGAGCGAGTCGGTCGCGCTGGAAGGCACGGGCTACAAGTTCGAGCGCGACATCGCGCCGGGCGAGGCGATTTTTGTCGATCTGCAAGGCCGATTGCACAGCGAGCAGTGCGCGGCCGAGCCGCAGCGCAATCCCTGCATTTTCGAGTATGTCTATCTTGCGCGGCCAGATTCGGTGCTCGATGGCGTGTCGGTGTATCGCGCCCGCCTGCGCATGGGCGAAACGCTGGCGCAGCGGGTGATCTCGGTGCTGCCGCCCAGCGAGATTGATGTGGTCATTCCCATCCCCGAATCCAGTCGGCCGTCGGCCATGCAACTCGCGCACAGGCTGGGTCGGCCTTACCGCGAGGGTTTCGTCAAGAACCGCTATGTGGGGCGAACCTTCATCATGCCCGGACAGGCGGTGCGCAAGAAGTCGGTGCGGCAAAAGCTCAACGCCATCGGCCAGGAGTTCGCCGACCGCAACGTGCTGCTGGTGGACGACTCCATCGTGCGCGGCACCACCTCGCGCGAAATCGTGCAGATGGCGCGCGAGGCCGGGGCGCGCAAGGTGTATCTGGCGTCTGCCGCGCCGCCGGTGCGCTATCCCAATATCTACGGCATCGACATGCCCACGGCCTCGGAGCTGGTGGCGCACAACCGCAGTGTCGAAGAAATCCGCCAGATCATCGGCGCCGATGTGCTGATCTACCAGGATCTCGACGCCATGAAACGGGTGATCCGCGAGATCAACCCCGAGATCGTCGAGTTTGAGGCGTCGTGTTTCGACGGCTGCTACATCGCCGGCGCCTTGCCGCCCGATGAAGGCAAGAACCGGGGCGAAGGCGTCGCACCCAACACCGGCCGACTCAGCCTGCAAGGGGCCGAGGAGCAGGGTCAGCCGTCATGACCGCGCAAGACCGAAGCGCCCCTGAGCTCGCACTCGATACGCTGGCCGTGCGCGAGGCCTTGCCGCGTTCGCAATACGGCGAGAACAGCGAGGCGCTGTTCCTGACCAGCAGCTTCGTGCATCCGGATGCGGCGACCGCGGCCGCCCGGTTTGCCGGGGAGCAGGACGGTTTTGTCTACTCGCGTTTTTCCAATCCCACTGTCGCCAGCTACGAGCAGCGGCTTGCCGCGCTCGAAGGGGCGGAAGGCTGCATCGCCACGGGCAGCGGCATGGCCGCCATTCTGCTGCTGGCGATGGCACTGCTCAAGGCGGGCGATCATGTGATCTGCTCGCAAGGGGTGTTCGGCTCCACGATCAATCTGTTCGGCCGCGAACTGGCCCGATTCGGCGTGGAGACCACGTTTGTTTCGCAAACCGACGTGTCGCAATGGGCGGCGGCCCTAAGGCCCGATACCCGGCTGCTGTTTGCCGAAACGCCGTCCAACCCGCTGACCGAGGTCTGCGACATCGCCGCGCTGGCCGATCTGGCGCACGACGCCGGCGCCCAACTGGTGGTGGACAACAGCTTTTGTTCACCGGCCTTGCAGCGTCCCCTCGATTTCGGCGCCGACTGGGTGATTCATTCCGGCACCAAATACCTCGACGGACAGGGCCGGGTGATCGCAGGCGCGGTGTGCGGCAAAGCCGCGACTATCCACGACAAGCTGCTGCCCGTGCAGCGCACCATCGGCCTGTCGCTCTCGCCCTTCAACGCCTGGGTGGTGCTCAAGGGCATGGAAACCCTGGGCGTGCGCATGAGGGCGCACAGCGCATCCGCCTTGACAATGGCGCAATGGCTGCAGGCGCAGCCCGCTATCGGCCGGGTGTTCTATCCCGGCCTCGATACCCATCCGCAGCATGCGTTGGCCATGCGCCAGCAAAAGACCGGGGGCGCCGTGCTGTCGTTCGAGCTCAAGGCCGATGATGCGCAGCAGGCCAAAGCGCGGGCGTTTCACCTCATCGACCACACCCGCATCTGCTCCATCACCGCCAATCTGGGCGACACCAAGACCACCATCACACACCCCGCGACGACCACGCATGGCCGCCTGAGCGAAGTGCAGCGGCAGGCCGCGGGCATCGGCCAGGGGCTGATCCGCCTGGCCGTGGGGCTGGAAGATGTGGGTGATCTTCAGCGCGATCTCAGCCGGGGTCTGCAGTCCCTGAGCTGAACGCGTCTTCTTGTCTTTTTTACTTTCCGACTTCGACGATGACCACCCAGCCGCACCGCGTTCGTACCCGCTTCGCTCCCAGCCCGACCGGATTCATCCATCTGGGCAATATCCGATCAGCGCTTTACCCGTGGGCATTCGCGCGGCACCATGGCGGCGACTTCATTCTGCGCATTGAAGACACGGATACCGAGCGTTCGTCCGAAGAAGCCGTGCAAGTCATCCTGCAGGCGATGGACTGGCTCGGGCTCGATTACGACGAAGGCCCGTTCTATCAAATGCAGCGCATGCCGCGTTACCGCGAGGTGCTCGACCAATTGCGGCAGTCTGGCATGGTGTATCCCTGCTACATGTCCACCGCCGAGCTCGATGCCCTGCGCGAGCAGCAGCTCGCCGCCAAGCAAAAGCCCCGCTACAACGGCGCCTGGCGCCCGGAGCCGGGCAAGGTGTTGCCGCCGATTCCTGAAGGCGTGCAGCCGGTGTGGCGCTTCAAGACGCCGACCACCGGCGTCGTGGCCTGGCACGATTTCGTCAAAGGCCGGGTCGAGATTCGCAACGAAGAACTCG
Source organism: Thiomonas intermedia (assembly GCA_020722545.1). Lineage (GTDB taxonomy): Bacteria > Pseudomonadota > Gammaproteobacteria > Burkholderiales > Burkholderiaceae_C > Thiomonas > Thiomonas intermedia_B. Next base: position 44,391 of record DYKQ01000009.1, read on the forward strand.
ACGATCTCGTCGTTGCCCGATCCGACGGCACACCGACCTACAACTTCTGCGTGGTGGTCGACGACATCGACATGCAGATCACCGACGTGATCCGCGGCGACGATCACGTCAACAACACGCCGCGCCAGTTGCACATCTTCCAGGCCTTGGGCGCCAAGCCCCCGCGCTATGCCCACCTGCCCACCGTGCTCAACGAGCAGGGCGAGAAACTCTCCAAGCGCAATGGCGCCAAGAGCGTGCTGCAGTACCGCGACGAGGGCTATCTGCCCGATGCCGTGGTGAACTATCTGGCGCGGCTGGGCTGGTCGCATGGCGATGCGGAAATTTTTTCGCGCGCGCAGTTTCTGGAGTGGTTCGATCTCGACCACCTGGGCAGCTCGCCAGCGCAGTTCGACGAGGCCAAACTGCGCTGGGTGAACGCGCATTACATCAAGCACACCCCGGCGGAGGAACTGGCTGCACTCGTGCGTCCCCTGCTCGACAAGGACGGCATTGCCCACCAGACGCCTGATCTCGCGGCGGTTTGCGCATTGCTGCACGATCGCGCCCAGACGCTATCCGAACTGGCCCAACAAACCCTGTTGTTCTATCGCCCCACCGCGCCCGACGCCGCTGCGCTTGAGCAGCATCTCAGTGCGCAGGGAAAGGCGGCCGCGGCGGATTTTCTGGCCCAACTCACCGCCCTTCACGACTGGTCGCGCGAAGCGATCAGTGCAGCCCTCAAAAGCGTGCTCAAACAGCACGGCCTGAAAATGCCGCAACTGGCCATGCCCGTGCGCCTGATGGTCACCGGCCGAGAGCAGACCCCCGCCGTCGACGCGGTGCTGGCCCTGCTCGGGCGGGACGCCGTTGTGCAGCGCCTCGAAAAATATCTCGGCTGAGTCGAGCCGGTTGCCGGGTCAAAGTAGGCGCTGAAGCTTACTTCCGGTTATAATTTTCGGGTGTTTAACGGGGCAATTTTTCTGTTGCATGTGGTATGCGGCAGACAGTGTTGTCCCACAGTTCCATCAGAGGGGTAAACGTGGCAAAAGCGACGACCACAGGCAAAACCAACGGTGTTGAACTCGAAGAGTCAAACTCCTCCACCACCACAAAATCGGCAGATCCCTGGGATTTGATGATGCAGAACGCCGAGGAAGTGGCCTCCACATTCCGCAAGCGGCCTCAAGTGAAAGTGTCTTCACCCTGGCGTGAAGGGTTTGGCAGACCGCTCTCCCAGCGGTCGCGCGAAATCTATGAGCACATTACCGCCAACAAAACCCGCTTGAAGCAAAAATAAACGCTTTTTCATCGCTTTTTCATTTTTAGCAATTTTTGCGTCAGACTTTCCTGACAAAAGCGCCTGCAGTGACTCTGCAGGCGCTTTATTTCGGCCGTCTTCTCGGGGCCAGGGGTTCATGCCTACTCACCTCGGCGGGCTTCAAGCGCGAGCGCCCTGGCGCACTCGCCCACCAGTTCCGGGCCGCGGTAGATCAAGCCGGTGTAGAGCTGTACCAGGTCGGCGCCCGCGCGTAGTTTTTCGACAGCATCTGCCCCGCTCAGAATGCCGCCGACACCGATGATCGGCACGTTGCGGCCCAGACGCTGGCGCAGCCGCGCAATCACCCGGGTCGAGGCGGCGCGCACCGGCGCCCCGCTCAGTCCACCCGCTTCATGCGCATGGGCCAGCCCGGCCACGGCGTCGCGCGCCAGCGTGGTGTTGGTGGCGATGACGCCATCGAGGCCATGCGTCAGCAACTGATCGGCGATGACATCGATGTCGGCGTCATCAAGGTCAGGCGCGATTTTCAGCAGCATGGGCACATGGCGGCCATGTTGCTGCCGCAGGCGCTCGCGCGTGGCGGCGAGGCCTTGCAGCAGGCCCTGCAAGGCGGCGTCGGTTTGCAACTGGCGAAGGTTGCGAGTGTTGGGCGACGAAATATTGATGCTGACATAGTCGGCCTGGGTGTACACCCCTTCCAGGCCCAGCCGGTAGTCGTCGAGCGCCTGCTCGACGGGGGTGCTGGCGTTCTTGCCGATGTTCAGACCAATGGGCACGGGGCGATGGCTGCGGCGCACATGGCGCAAAAAAGCCTCCAGCCCGGCATTGTTGAACCCCATGCGATTGATCAGCGCCTGCGCCTGCGGCAGCCGGAACATGCGCGGCTTGGGGTTGCCGGGCTGGGCGCGGGGAGTTACCGTGCCCACCTCGACAAAACCAAAACCCATCGCCGCGAGGGCGTCGATGGCCTCGCCATTTTTATCGAGCCCGGCGGCCAGACCGACGCGATTGGCGAAGCGCAAGCCCAGCAGATCCACCGGATCGTGCACCGGTGCATGAGCGTACAGAATCGACAGCCCGGCAGAATGCGCCATGCGGATGCCGCTCAGCGTGAGGTGATGCGCCCATTCTGGATTGAGGCGGAACAAAATCGGGCGAATCAGCGGATAGGAGAGCGGCATGGAGAGCAGACGAGGTCGCTGAGCACAGGGCGGCGCAGCGATAATGAAGACTGACATTTTTCGTGAAGACCCGACATGACGCAAGACGAACTCAAACAGCAGGTCGCCGCGGCCGCGCTCACCCAGTTGCCGCAGGGCGAAATCATCGGAATCGGCACGGGCTCGACGGTGAATTTTTTCATCGACGCCCTGGCTGGCATCAAGCACCAGATCAAAGGCGCGGTGTCGAGCTCCGAGCGTTCCACCGAGCGGCTGCGTGCGCATGGCATCACGGTCTATGACCTCAACGAGGTGGTGCAGTTGTCGGTCTATGTCGATGGCGCCGACGAGATCGACGCCTCGGGCGCGATGATCAAAGGCGGCGGCGGTGCGCTGACGCGCGAAAAAATCATCGCCGAGGCCGCAGAGCGCTTCATCTGCATCGTCGATCAGAGCAAGCTGGTGCCGGTGCTGGGCAAATTTCCTTTGCCGGTCGAAGTCGTGCCGATGGCGCGGGAACTGGTGGCGCGCCGCTTGCGCGCCATGGGGGGCGATCCGCGCGAGCGTTCAGGCTACGTGACCGATAACGGCAATCTGATTCTGGACGTTCACGGCCTGGAGATTGCGCAGCCGCGCGAATTTGAAACCCGTGTGAACCAGATTCCGGGGGTGGTGACCGTGGGCCTGTTCGCACTGCGCGCCGCCAACGTCGCCCTGATCGGCACTGCAGAGGGTGTGCAGCGCCGCGATTTTGTCTGAGAGCGCCCCCAGACCTGCCGCATTCGCGTCAGCCCCCCC
>DYKQ01000088.1 GCA_020722545.1 Thiomonas intermedia
CCGACACGCTGACCGGCATTCCGAACCGCCGCTACTTTCTGGCCCGCGCCGCACTGGAGCTGCGCCGCGCGCAGCGTGAAGGCAGTCCGTTCGTGGTGCTGGCGCTGGACATCGACCGTTTCAAGCAAATCAACGACCGCCTCGGCCATCAGGTGGGCGATGCCGTCATTCGCTGTTTTGCGCAAACCTGCATGCAGCAGTTGCGCGGGCCCGATCTGTGTGGACGGCTGGGGGGCGATGAGTTCGCCATTCTGCTGCCGCAGACCACGCGGCAGGTCGCGTTCGATGTGGCGCAGCGCCTGCGGCTGTCCATCCAGGAAGCCAGTTGCCTGCCCTCAAGCCCGCACGACGGCATGACGCTGACCACCAGCATCGGCATTGCCGAGTTCCTGCCCACTTTCACCCTGATGGACGCCGACGAATTGCTCGACCGCGCCGACCAGGCGCTCTATCGCGCCAAACAAGCCGGACGCAACCGGGTGGAAATCTGGACGGGTGAAGCCCCGGCGCCGGTGTGAGGCGCGGCGCTCAATCAGCGCTGTTTATCAGTCCTGTTTTTGATCGAGCAACCAGCGGTAGAGCGCATCGCGCTTCAGCCCGGTGAGGTCGGCCGCCACCGCGGCCGCGCGTGAGGCGGGCAACTCCTGCGCCAGCCGCTGCAGCAGGGCGATGGCTCGGGTGTCGAGTTCCGCCACGGCCGCGCGCGGCTGCAGCAGCAGCACGAATTCGCCCTGCGCCCGGCGGGGATCGGCATCGAGCCAGTCGAGCGCAGCTTGCGGCGTGCAGGGCAGCAGGGTCTCGAACTGTTTGCTCAACTCCTTGGCGAGGACGAGCTGCGCCTGCGCGTCCAGATCCAGCAAGCTGAGCAGGCAGTCGCGCAGCCGGTGCGGGGCTTCGAAAAACGCCGTCACCCGCGAAGCCTGCAGCGCGGCCTGCAGAAAGGCGCGCAGCGCCACGGCCTTTTCGGGCGCGAATCCCGCGAAGCAATAACCCGAGTGCAGATCGAGGCCGCTGGCGCTGAGCGCCGTCGTCACCGCGCTGGCGCCCGGCAGGGGCATCACCCGCAGCCCGGCGGCATGAGCGGCGGCGGCGATGCGGCTGCCCGGATCGCTGATGCCCGGCGTGCCCGCGTCGCTGACAAAAGCCACGCGCTCGCCCGCGGCCACCGCGGCGACGATGTGCTGCGCGGCCTGCGCCTCGCGGTGCCGGTCGCAGCGCAGCGTGGGTTTGCGCAGACCGTAGGCTTCGAGCAGACGCTGCGCCACCCGGGTGTCTTCGGCCGCGATGCGGTCGGCATGGTGCAGCGCGGCCAGGGCGCGCAGGCTGATGTCGGCCAGGTTGCCGATGGGCGCGGCCACCATGTAGAGCGCGGGTGGAAAATCCTGCTGGGCGCAGAATTCCAGTGCGGTTTGGAGGGGAGTGGACATGGCGGGCATGATGCAAATGTGGAAGCAGCGCGCGGCGCGCCGTCTGGGGCAGTCGGCAGAAGCGCAGGCCTGCGCCGAGCTGCAGGCCCGCGGCTTGCGGCTGGTCGAGCGCAATTATCGGGTGCGGGGCGGCGAGATCGACCTGATCATGCGCGCGGCCGACGGCACGCTGGTCTTTGTCGAGGTGCGCGCCCGCAGCAATGCGGCGGCGTATGGCGGGGCGGCGGGCAGTGTCGATGCGCGCAAACGCCGCCGTATTGTGCTGGCCGCGCGTCACTATCTGGCGCGCCTCATCGAGGAGCCGACGTGCCGTTTCGATGTGGTTGCGCTGGAAGCGGGCAGGCTGGAGTGGCTGCCCGGTGTGTTTTCGGCGGAAGAGTGACGACGCAGGCGCTCGACCCCGACTAACATCACCCTTTTGTCTCTCAGTCACGTCATGCTAGAGCAGCGTATCCAGCAGCATTTTTTCGACAGCGCCGACCTGAAGTATCAGGCGGCCGAGGCGCTGACCGGGCCGATCGCGCGCGCCGTCGATGTACTGGCGACAGCGGTGTCGAATGGTCACAAGATTCTGATCTGCGGCAACGGCGGATCGGCCGCCGACAGTCAGCATCTGGCCGCGGAACTGGTCGGCCGCTTCGAGCGCGAGCGCCCCGAACTGGCCGCCATCGCCCTCACCACCGACACCTCCACCCTCACCGCCGTGGCGAACGATTACGGTTTCGACCATGTGTTCGCCAAGCAGGTGCGGGCGCTGGGCCTGCCCGGCGATGTGCTGGTGGTGTTCAGCACCAGCGGCAATTCGTCGAGCATCGTCGAAGCCGTGCGGGCCGCGCAGGCCAGAGAGATGAGCGTGCTGGCGCTGACCGGGCGCACCGGCGGCCGGGTGGCCGGCCTGCTGCGCGAAGCGGATGTGCATATCGCCGTGCCCAACGACCGTACCGCCCGCATCCAGGAGGTGCATCTGCTGACGTTGCATTGCCTTTGCGATGGCTTAGACTGGGTGCTGATGGGTGATCCGGAGTCTTTGGCATGACACAGATGAACGTGGATATTTGTTCTAAATCGGCTTCTGCGGCGAGCGGCGTGCGTCGTTCGCGCGGTTTGTGGCGCGCGGCCAGTCTGCTGACCGTCGTGCTCGCGGCCACGCAGCTGCAGGGCTGCTTCGTGCTGGGCTTGGGCGCGGTGGCCACAACCGCGTATGTGGCGACCGACCGACGCACGGCAGGCTCCATCCTCGAAGACAACACCATTGAGCTCAAGGCGGACAACCGCATTTCTTCCGCCCTGGGCGCTGATGCCAATGTGCGCGCGGTGAGCTACAACCAGCAGGTGCTGCTGGTCGGGCAGGTGCCCAGCGAGGCCGACAAACAGAAGGCCGAACAAATCGTCAAAGGCGTGCCCAATGTCAAGGCCGTGCTCAACGAAATCGACATCGGGCCCGTGGCCGATCTCAACCGCAGCGCTACCGACACCCTCATCACCACCAAGGTGCGCGCCCGCCTGATCGACGCCCACGATATTTTCGGCAATGCTTTCAAGGTGACCACGTCCAACAGCGTGGTCTATCTCATGGGCATCGTCACCCAGCGCGAGGCCGACCGCGCCATTCAGATCGCACGCGACACCTCGGGCGTGTCGAAGGTCGTGACCATGTTCAACATCATCAGCGAGCAACAGTTGCAGCAGATGCAAAATCCGCAGAAGACCTACGCGCCGCCGCCCGAGCCGCGCGGCGACAATCCTGCCTAAATTTTTTCTACCCCTACCTCACTCTTAACCCAAGGACTGATTATGAGTTTGCGCGACGTGCCTGCGGGCAAAAGCCTGCCTGACGATTTCAACGTAGTGATCGAGATTCCCGCGCACGCGCCGCCGGTGAAGTACGAGGTGGACAAGGCCAGCGGGACGCTGTTCGTCGATCGCTTCATGTCCACCGCGATGCACTACCCGTGCAACTATGGCTACATTCCGCAGACCCTGTCGGAAGACGGCGACCCGGTGGACGTGCTCGTGGTCACCACCATTCCGCTGGTGCATGGCTGTGTGGTGCGTTGCCGCCCCATCGGCATGCTGAAAATGACCGACGAAGCCGGGGTGGACGCCAAGCTCATCGCCGTGCCGGTGGAAAAACTGCTGCCGCAGTACCGCCACATCCAGAAACCCGAAGACCTGCCGCCCGAACTGCTCAAGCAGATCGAGCATTTTTTCAACCACTACAAAGACCTCGAAGCGGGCAAGTGGGTGAAGACCGAAGGCTGGGCCGGGATTGATGCCGCGCGCGCCGAAATCACCGCGAGCGCTGCGCGCTACACGGCCAAATAATCGTCGTCAGTAAAACGACAAAGGCCACTCTCGGGTGGCCTTTGTCGTTTGTGGACGGGCGGTTTCAGTCGTTCTTGTCGCGCAGCCGCGTGAGCAGCGACGAGGTGTCGAGCCGCCCGCCGCCTGCCGCCTGCACATCGGCATAGAACTGATCGACCAAGGCAAGTACCGGCAGCCGCGCGCCGTTGTGGCGGGCCTCCTGCAGACACAGACCGAAGTCCTTGCGCATCAGGTCGACGGCAAAGCCGAAGTCGTAGCGGCCCTCGATCATGGTCGGGCCGCGGTTGTCCATCTGCCAGCTCTGCGCCGCGCCTTTGCCGATCACCTGCAGCACCGTGGACAGATCCAGCCCGGCATGCTCGCCGAAGGCGATGGCCTCGGCCAGGCTTTGCACCACGCCGGCGATGGCGATCTGGTTCACCATCTTGCAAAGCTGCCCGGCGCCGTTGTCGCCCAGACGGGTGACGGCGCGGGCGAACGCGGCAATCACCGGCTGCGCCCGCTCGAACGCCTGGGTCTCGCCGCCGCACATCACGGTGAGCGTGCCGTTCTGCGCACCGGCCTGCCCGCCCGAGACGGGGGCGTCGAGAAAAAACAGGCCGCGTTCGCGCGCCGCAAGGCCCAGCTCGCGCGCGACATCGGCCGAGGTCGTGGTGTGGTCGATGAACACCGCGCCGGGCTGCATGCCGGCGAAAGCGCCGTCCGGCCCGAGGGTCACGGCGCGCAGGTCGTCATCGTTGCCGACGCAGGAAAACACGAAGTCGGCCCCCGCCGCGGCCTCGCGCGGTGTCGCCGCTGAATGCCCCCCGTTGCGGCGCACCCAGTCGTGCGCCTTGCTCGCGGTGCGGTTGTAAACGGTTACGCGGTGCCCGGCGCGGGCCAGGTGCCCGGCCATCGGGTCGCCCATGATGCCCAGGCCGAGGAAGGCGACGGTGTGAGTTGCAGAATCAGCGATCGTTGGAGTGTTCATAGGGTAGGAAAGCGTTTGGAAAATGGATCACAGCAGCCAGAAGCAGCTCATTGCCACCACGGTGGGCAGCAGGGCGGCGGCCAACAGGCCCAGCGGGTGCACCGCTTCTTCGTCAAAACTGTTGCGCAGCAGGGCGATGCCAGCCGGATTGGGGGCGTTGGCAATGACTGTGAGGCCGCCGCCGCTGACCGCCCCCGCCACCAGCGCGTATTTGAATTCGGGGCTCAGGCCCTGCACCAGCGAGCCGAGGTAGGTCAGCGCGGCGTTGTCGGTGATGGCCGTCAGCGCCGTGGCGCCGAAAAAAACCGCCGTCGCATCCATGCGGGTGAGCAGCGGTTGCAGCCACCATTGCTGCAGGCCGCCCAGCACCACCAGCCCGCCCAGAAAGAAGCCCACCAGCATGCCTTCCTTGAGCATCAGGGTGTCTTGATAGCGCGCGTAGGCGGTGGCAAAACCGACGAAAAACAGCAGCAGGGGAATGAACACCGCCGGGTGATGGGCGAACACCACGACGGCCACCAGAAACAACAGGTGGATGCCGATGACGCTCAGCGGCGCGCGTTGCTGTGTGGGGTCGGGCGTATCCACCGCAGCCGGTCGCGCCAGCCCGGCCAGTTCGCGGCGGAACAGCAGGGTGGCGCCCACGGCGTTGATGGCCACCGCGATGGCGGCTTTCCAGCCGAAATGGGTGAACATGAAGCCCAGATCCCACTGCCAGGTGGAGGCCACCATGAGCACCGGCGGCGCGGCGAAATGGGTGAGCGTGCCGCCGATGGATACGTTGACGAACAGCACCCCCAGGGTGACGTATTTGAGGCGCAACGACACTTCGGCGCGAAAAATGCGGTCGCGTAGCAACAGGGCGGCCAAGGTCATGGCTGCGGGCTCGGTGATGAACGAACCCAGCAGCGGCACGACCACGAGCAGCAGCAGGTAAAACATGATCGCGCCCGGCAGGGGAACGGCGCGAGCCAGCCCGTTGACGACGTCGCCCGCAGCCTGGAGGATGGGCCGGGTGCCTGCGACGACCATGATGGCGAAGACGAACAGCGGCTCGGTGAAATTGCGCGAGTCGATGTAGGCCACCGCTTCGTGCTGCCCCAGCGTGGCGAACAAAAACACCATGAGCACCATGGCCCAGAAACCAAACACCACCTCGACCTCGCCGAGCAGATGCCACAGCCCGGCGTGCGCGGGCTGGCGGTGCGCCAGGCCCTCGAAGAATTTGGTGGAAAAAGTATGGATCACTGCAATGGCGAACAGGGCGGCGCCCACGTACTGAACATAAGCGGGGATCGAGTCGGTCATGGGTTCGGTTGGATTGAGTTGCGCAACAAGCCGGGATGGTATCGGCCGAAGCGGCGGCGCGTCGCGGGGTGGAGCCATAATGCAGCGCAACCGATCCTTCGATCATTCGCGAGGTTTTGATGTCTGCCACTGCTTCGTCCGTCTGGAGGCGATTGAGCCGCGTGCTGCTCAGTCTGCCGGTGCGCATTGTGGCGGGCCTGTTCGTGTTTTACGTGGCTTTTGGCTACCTTGCGGTCGGGCCGCTGGCCGAGCATTACATCCCCAAGCTGGCGCAGTCGCAGCTCGACAGCCGGGCCACGGTGGGCAAGGTGGCGTTCGATCCCCTGCGCCTGGATCTCACGGTGGACCAGCTGCAACTGAGCACGCCGCAGGGGGCGCCGCTGGCGGGGTTTGGCAAGTTGTTCGTCGATTTCGCCCCGGTGAGCCTGCTTCGCTGGGCGTGGACGTTTCATCAAATCCGCATCGATCAGCCTCAGGTGAATGTGGCCATTGCGCAAGGCGGCGCGATGAACTGGGACGCTCTGGTGCGCGCCCTGCAGCGCGGCCCCAAACCGGCCCAACCTTCCGACACCCTCCCGCGCGTGGTGATCGAGCGGTTGCAGATCGCAGGCGGCACGCTGCGCTACGCCGATGCCAACCGCACCCATCCCTATGCCACTCGGTTGACGCCCTTGAACGTGCAGGTCAACGATCTGTCCACTCTGCCCAAGGCGCGCGGGCAATACGCCATCAGTCTGGTGCTGCCCGAGCAGAAGGCCACGCTGCGCTGGAAGGGCTATGTGGGCGTCAATCCGCTGGTGTCAGGCGGGCAGGCCGAACTCACCGGGCTCGACCTGGCAGCGGCGGCGCGGGCCGTGCCGAATCTGTCGCGCACCTTGCAGATCACCTCGGGCACGGCGTCGATTCACGCCGCCTACAGCGCGGTGCAGGGGCGGCAAGGCTGGCTGTGGGCGATCAATGACCTCGGCGTTCAAATTCAGACCTTGGCCGCGCGGGCGGGCGGCGGCGCCGTGCAGTGGCAAAGCCTGAAACTGGATCGGGCAAAAATCGACGGCTCAGAGCGCACCGCGTCGATGCAGTCCTTGTCGCTGGATGGGCTGAGCGCCACTTCGGGCCGCGATCAGCTGCAGTTCCGCACCGCGCAATTGCAGGGCGCGCAGCTCGACTGGAGCCGGCAACGCTCAGGTTTCGGGCCGCTGCGCGTGCAAGGCATCAGCGGGCAGATCGGCCAGGCCGCACTGCAGGCGGGCAGCCTGCAGACGCAGCCGGGCACGGTCGATCTGGCCCAGCGCACCCTGCAACTGCCGCAAATCACCCTGCAGAACAGCCAGTTGCGCGCAGAGGCTGCGCAGGCGCCCCCCTGGCTTTCGCTGCCCTTGCTTCAGGTCGATGCGGTGCAGGCCGATCTGGCCCGGCGCCGCGTGCAACTCGGCGCCGTTCAGCTCGACGCGGCCCGAGTTCAGCTCAAGCGTCTGACGAACGGGCAGATCGATCTGCTGCAGGCCATGAGCGCCTCCAAAGCGTCGAAGCCGCCCAGCCCGCCCGCTTCAGTTCCCGCCTCAGTGCCCACTTCAGCGCCTGCATCAGCCGTTCAAGCCGCTCAGCCCGCTGTTCAGCACGCCTCCGCCTGGACTCTGGAGGTGCAGCGCGTCGCCACCCGGGTGCAAGCGCTGGATTACACCGACCAGAGCTTCAAGGCGCCGCTGCAACTGCAGCTCAGCGACCTCAAGATGAACACGGCGGCCAAGGTGGTGCTGCCTGCGGGCAGCCCGGCGCAGGTTCAGGCCAAAGACCTGCAACTGCAACTCGGCGCGATGCGGCTCGACAGCGCCCGTCAAGCGCTGGCGCGGTGGAAAAGCCTGCAACTCGGCTCCAGCGAAATCAGTCTGCCCGCCTCCGGCGTGGCCCATATTCGCGCCGGGGACCTGCAAGTGGACGGCTTCAATACCGAGGTGATTCTGGCGCAGGACGGTCTGAACTGGGCGCAGGCCTTTGTGTCCGCGTCCGCTACTCCCGCCTCCGCAGCGCCACGACCCGCCAAGCCTGCCGCACGAAACCCGGCCGCCAAGCCGCCCGATCTGCAACTCAAAAGCCTTGCTCTGCGCGACTTCTCGGCTCAGGTCGAAGATCGCCAGACTTCCGCGCCCATTCGGCTGGACGTGATCCAGGGCCAGGCCAGCGCCCGCAACCTCAGTCTGGATTTGCGCAAACCCGTTGCGCTGCAAGTGCGCTTCGCGCTCAAGCAGGGCGGGCGGTTCAGCGCCCGCGGCCAGGTCGCCCCGCAGCCGCTGGCCGGTTCCCTGCAGGCGCAACTTCAGCAGCTTGCGCTTACGCCCTTTGGCAGCCTGCTGGCGCCTTATGTGCGGCTGCTGCTCACCAGCGGAACCGCCTCGGCCGACGGCACGGTGAAGCTGGGCAAGGGCCAGGGCAGCGTGCCGAAGGTGAGCTATGAGGGCAGCGCGCAGATCGACAACCTCGCGCTGGTCGAGCCCGAAGGGCGCACGCCGTTTCTGGGCTGGCGCAAGCTGGCGGCCTCCGGGCTGCGCGTCGATAGCGCGCCGCTTTCGGTCAGCATGACGGCGCTGCAGGCGGTGGAGCCCTATGGACGCATTGTCATCAACCCCGACCGCACGCTCAATGTGCAGGCCATCCTGCTCACGCGCAAACCCGCCCAGAGCCCGCCGCCCGCCGCTGCGGGCAGCAGTGCGGAAAAGCCCTTGCCGCTGGCGCTGCGCATCGACCGCACCGCCATCGAAAACGCCGATGTCAACTTCACCGATCAGTCCATCAAGCCCGACTTCCGGGTGCGCATGCAAAAACTCTCCGGGGTGATCAACGGGCTGTCAGACGCGCAGGGCAGCAGCGCCCGGATCGAACTCGACGGCCAGGTCAACGACTACGGTTCGGTCCAGGTGCGGGGGCAGTTGCAGCCCTTCCGCGCCACCCAGAACACCGAGGTCACGCTGGATTTCCGCAACCTGAACATGGCCTCGATCTCGCCCTACTCGGGCAAGTTTGCCGGGCGCACCATCGAATCGGGGCGGCTCGATGCCAAGCTGCAGTACAAGATCGTCAAGGCGCAGATGCAGGGCGACAACCAGTTCACCATCACCCGGCTCAAGCTGGGCCCGCATGTCGACAGCCCCGGCGCGATGAACCTGCCGCTCGATCTGGCCATCGCCGTGCTGGAAAACAGCGACGGCGTGATCGACATCGACCTGCCGGTGCACGGCGACCTGAACAACCCCAAGTTCAGCTACGGCGGCATCATCTGGCAGGCCATCGTCAACGTGCTCACCAAGATCGTCACCGCGCCGTTCCGCGCGCTGGGCGCACTGTTCGGCGGCGGGGGCGAGCAAACGCCGCAGAACGTGGCTTTCGCCCCCGGCAGCGCAGTGCTGGCGCCGCCCGAGCGTGAAAAGCTGCTGCAGATCAGCGAGGTGCTGCTCAAGCGGCCGCGGCTGGAATTGCAGGCGCCGCCCACGCTCGATGCCGCGCGCGATACCGCCGCGCTGCAGGAGGCTGCCGTGCGCCGTCAGGTGCTGCTCAAACTGGGCGTGACTGTGCCGCCTGAAGTCAGCCCAGGCCCGCTCGATCTGGGCAATGCCCGCACCCGCAATGCCATCAATGCGCTCTATCTCGACCAGCATCCGACCAGCGCGCTCGAAGCGCTGAAAAAATCGCTGCCCAAAACCGATCAGCCGGAGCACGCTTTGCTGCACGCCATGCTGGCGCAGTTGGCCAAGGCGGTGGTGATTCCCCAATCGGCTCTCGATGCGCTGGCTCTGGCACGGGCCAAGGCCGTGGTCACGGCGCTGACCACCGGCCCCAAGGCCTTGCCTGCGGCGCGGGTGCAGATGGGGACTGCGATCAAGGCCGCAGAAATGACGGCGGGCAAGACGGCAGACAAGGGTGGCGAGAAAGGCCTGGAAAAGGACGTGGTGCTCACGCTCGGTTTGGCTTCAGGTCAGGCCACTGCAAGCGTACCAGCCGCTGCGCCGACCACAGCGCCGACCACAGCGCCAACAACGGCGCCGCAAGCGCC
>DYKQ01000089.1 GCA_020722545.1 Thiomonas intermedia
TCCCCACTTGTGGGGAGGGTTGGGGTGGGGATTGCCCGGCCCTGGGGGCGCTCATAACGACCACGCCAGACCCGCAACGGCGATGTAGCGCAGGCTGCGGCCGAGCAGCATCCACGCGGCGCAGGCCCAGGCGTTGATGCGCAGCCAGCCGGCCACGACGACCAGGGCGTCTCCAATTCCGGGCGCCCAGGCCAGCACGGTGATGGGCGCGCCCCAGTGGCGCACCTGGGGCGCCCAGCGCCAGGCGTCGGGGGTCTGCCAATGGCGCACCCAGCGGCCGAGCGCGTAGGTCGTCATGCCGCCGAGGGTGTTGGAGGCTGTGGCGACGAGCACGGCCAGCAGGGTGTGCTGCGGCTGGGCGGCAATCACCCCAAGCAGCACGGCTTCGGAACTGAAGGGGATGAGGGTGGCCGCGGCAAAGCTGAGCACCGCCAACACGTAAAGACCTCCCGGCCCAGAGGCGGACTGCAGCAATTCATGCCACACACCGAGGGCGGCGCCAGCCCACTCGGGCGGCATCAGCACGGCGATGCCTGCAAGGTGCGATCAGCGGGGTTCATAGAATCGGCTCTTTTGCTCTGGGAAGATCCAAATGGCCGCGAAGCATACCGACTATCTGCAGCGCATTTTGAACGCACGGGTGTATGACGTGGCGATTGAATCGGCGCTGGAGCCTGCGCGCAATCTGTCGCGCCGCCTGCACAACAAGGTGCTGTTCAAGCGCGAGGACACGCAGCCGGTGTTCAGCTTCAAGCTGCGCGGGGCGTACAACAAGATGTCGCGCCTGAGCGACCAGGAGCGCGCCCGCGGCGTGATCTGCGCCTCGGCGGGCAACCACGCGCAGGGCGTGGCGCTGTCGGCGCACCGGCTGGGTTGCCGCGCGGTGATCGTGATGCCCGCGACCACGCCGAAGGTGAAGATCGACGCAGTGCGCGCCTTTGGCGGGGCCAGCGTGGATGTCGTGCTCGAAGGCGAGAGCTATAGCGACGCCTACGCCCACGCGCTGACGCTGCAAGACAAACAAGGGCTGACTTTCGTCCACCCCTTCGACGACCCGGACGTGATCGCCGGACAGGGCACCATCGCCATGGAAATTCTGCGCCAGCACCAGGCGCCGATCCATGCGGTGTTTTGCGCCATCGGCGGCGGCGGGCTGATCTCGGGGGTGGCCGCTTACATCAAGGCGGTGCGACCGGAGATCAAGGTGATCGGGGTGCAGACGGTGGATTCCGACGCCATGTTGCGCAGCGTGCAGACGGGTCGCCGGGTCACGCTGTCTGAAGTGGGGCTGTTCTGCGACGGCACGGCGGTGAAGCAGGTCGGGCGCGAGACCTTCCGCCTGGTGCGCGATCTGGTGGACGACTTCGTCATGGTCGATACCGATGCGGTGAGCGCCGCGATCAAGGACGTGTTCGAAGACACCCGCAGCGTGCTGGAGCCCTCCGGGGCCATGTCGGTGGCGGCGCTCAAGGCCTATTGCGCGCAGCATCAGCTCAAGGGCGAAACGCTCGTGGCCGTGACCTGTGGCGCGAACATGAATTTCGACCGCCTGCGTTTCGTCGCCGAGCGCGCCGAAGTGGGCGAGGCGCGCGAGGCGCTGTTCGCCGTGACCATTCCCGAAAAACCGGGCAGCTTCCGCCGCCTTTGCCGCTTGGTGGGCGCGCGCAATGTGACCGAGTTCACCTATCGCATCAAGCGGCCGGAAGAGGCGCATGTGTTCGTCGGCCTGACGGTCAACGGCCGCGAGGATGCGCAGAAAATGGCGCAGACCTTCGAGCGCGCAGGCTACGGCGTGCTCGACCTGACCGACAACGAGCTGGCCAAAGTGCATGTGCGCCACCTCGTCGGCGGCCCCGCGCCGCGCGGCGCGCAGGGGCAGAGCATGGCGGAGAACGAGCGCCTGCTGCGCTTCGACTTTCCCGAACGTCCCGGCGCGCTGCTGCGCTTTCTCGACGCGCTCAGCCCGAACTGGAACATCAGCCTGTTCCATTACCGCAACCAGGGCGGCGACAGCGGTCATGTGCTGGTGGGCATTCAGGTGCCGCCTGCGGACAAAAAGGCGTTCAGCCAGTTTTTGCAGCAGCTCGGCTATCACTACTCCGAGGAAACCGACAATCCGGTGACGCGGCTGTTTTTGAATTGAACCCGCCCCCTCCCGGCCTCCCCCACTGCGTGGAGGAGGTGAGAACACGCTCATGAGAAAACGCCGGGCCGTCCCAAGTTTTCTCATCCCCCTCGGGGGGCCTGGCGCGCAGCGGCAGGTCTGGGGGCGCTCTCAGCGCGGGAACAGCACCTTGTGCTCGCCGTACTCCGAAGGAAATCCACGCAGCACGGCTTGCGCCAGCGGCAAGGCCACCGAGGCCAGACCGCGTTCGTAGCCGCCGGTCGTGGCGTGCGACTGCCAAATCAGCGCGCCGGTGGCGGTGTCGCGGATTTCGAGCGAGAGGCTGCGCTCGTAATAGTTGGGCGGCGGCATCCAGCCGAACATGCCGCCTCCCCAACCGCGGTATCCGCCGGGGAAGTAAACCGCGCCATTGGGCAGCAGCACGGGCGGGGGCCAGACCGAGGGGCCGTAGGTGGCTTCGAGGTCGAGACGCACGGTGTAGGCATAGCGCGCGGTATAGGGCGCCGGTGCGCCCAGCAAGGGCGCCATGCCAGCCTGGGTCATGGCGTCGAGCACGGCGGTCTGCAAGGTGTAGGCATCGGCGCTGTCGGCATTGCCGGGAGCGGCCTGCACCTGCACCTTGGCGCCGATCAAAGCCTGCGGCGCGGGGTTGGGGGTGACGACGGTAGCGCGCAGATCGGTGAGGCTGGCGCAGCCGCCGAGCAGCAGCACGGGCATCAGTAAGGCCAGCAGCGCAGCCAGGCGGCGCAGGAGGTGAACAAAATCGCGCATGGCTGTTCTCCGCATCAAAACCATTGGACGGATTGTGCGCGCGGGCGTTCCAAACTGCGCCCCCTGGGCTGTGCTTCGCCCATCCCGCCCCCCGAGGGGGGCAAGGAAACTTGGGACGGCCCGGCGTTTCCTTGCGCGCCCGCGCAGGGTTCCGCATCAAAGGCGATGTCGCCCATCGGGTCGGGCACGCCCGTGGCGCGCAGGCTGGCGAAGTCGAACAGGGCGCGGTCGGCCAGATGCGAAGGCGCCACCTGCGTGAGCGCGTTGAATAGGGTCTGCGTGCGGCCCGGCGTCTCGCGCTCCCATTGCCGCAGCATCGCCTTGATCTGTTTGCGCTGCGCATTCTCCTGACTGCCGCACAGCGTGCAGGGAATCAGCGGAAATTCGCGCACCTGCGCCCAGCGCTCCAGATCGGCCTCGGGCACATAGGCCAGCGGGCGGACGACCACATGTTTGCCGTCGTCGCTCACCAGCTTGGGCGGCATGGCCTTGAGCTTGCCGCCGAAAAACAGATTGAGGAAAAAGGTTTCGAGAATGTCGTCGCGATGATGGCCGAGCGCGATCTTGGTCGCCCCCAGCTCGCCCGCCACGCGGTACAAAATGCCGCGCCGCAACCGCGAGCACAGCCCGCAGGTGGTCTTGCCCTCGGGGATGATGGATTTGACGATGGAATAGGTGTCCTGCTCCTCGATGTGAAAGGGCACGCCGCGGCTCTTGAGATAGTCGGGCAGCACATCTTCCGGGAAGCCGGGCTGCTTTTGGTCGAGGTTGACGGCCACCAGATCGAAGTCGATCGGCGCGCGTTCGCGCAGGCTCAGCAGGATGTCGAGCAGGGCGTAGCTGTCTTTGCCGCCGGACATGCAGACCATCACCCGGTCGCCCTGCTCGATCATGTTGAAGTCCACCACGGCCTGGCCGATGAGGCGGTGCAGGCGCTTGGAGAGCTTGTTGTTCTCGTACGCGGCCTTGTGCGCCGCGCGGCAGGTGGCGGCAGACTCCGCGTCTGATTCCGACGCTTTCATGGCTGCAAATCCTTCACATGGAACACTTCCACGCCCACGCTCTCGCAATCGGGATAGACGTCGGGCTTTTCGGTCGACACCCGCACGGCCTTCACGCGCGGATGTTCGAGCATGATGCGCGCCACATCGTCGCACAGGGTTTCCTGCAGATGGATGTGGCCGCGCGCGATACGCGCCGCGATCACGCTGCGCATGAAGTCGTAATCGACCACTTCGTCGAGCTTGTCCTGCTGCGGGGTGGACATGGCCAGCGGAATGAACAGATCGACATTGATGAGCACGCGCTGCTCGCCCCGCTTCTCGAACTCGTGCACACCGATATTGATGTTGACTTCGTAGTTCTGCAAAAACAGGCGGCGGCAAGCGCGCAGGGCGGGGTGCGACAGGGCGCTGAACATGGTGAGATTCCTTGAATTAACGGACTGCCTGATCGCGTGCGGCAAACAGCACGTCGCGCCCGGTGCCCGCGAGATGCTGGCCGCCATCGACCAGCAGGGTGGCGCCGGTCATGGCGCGGGCCTGCAGCGCGAAATGCACGGCCTGCGCCACGTCTTGCGGCGTGCAGCCGCGCGCAAGCGGGGTGCGGCTGTGCACGCGGGTGAATTCGTCATCGGTCATCGGGCCGGAAGGCAGCATCAGGCCGGGCGCCACGCCCACCACCCGCAGCACGGGCGCCAGCGCCTGCGCCAGCGCCACGGTAGCGGCCTGCAGCGCCGCTTTCGACAGGGTGTAGGAGAGATAGTCCGGGTCGGGATTGGCGAGCTTTTGATCGAGCAGATTGACCACGCAGCCCTGCGCGCCGCGCGCGCTCACATGCGCATGCAACGCCTGCGCCAGCAGCACCGGGGCGATGGTGTTGACTTGGTAGTGACGCTGCGCCGCTTCCACGCTGAAGTGCTGCGCGTCGTCGAACTCGAACAACGCGGCGTTGTTCACCACCGCGTCCACCCGGCCCAAGGCTGCGACAGCCTGCGGCAACAGGTCTCGCGCGGCGGCGAGGTCGAACAGGTCGGCGCCGACGGCTGCGGCTTGCGCCCCCAGCGCCCGCGCCTCGGCGCAAACCGCGTCGGCCGCCGGTTTTGAGCGGTGGTAGTGCACCGCCACATCCCAGCCTTGTGCGGCCAGATGCAAGGCGATTTCCCGCCCGAGCCGGTGCGCGCCGCCGGTCACCAGCGCCTTGGGTCGGGTAAGGGGAAGGGTTGTGGCGTCGGGCGGCATGCTTTCTAGAATGTCCTGATGAACGAACAGCCGACAAGTCTACCGGCGCCCGCCCCGATGGCGCTGGAGCGCAGCGCGCAACTCCTGGCGCAAATCAGGGCTGCTCTGCATGCGGGCGGGGGCTGGTTGCCGTTCGATGCCTATATGCAACAGGCGCTCTACGCACCCGGCCTGGGCTACTACACCGGGCAGGCCGGGCAGTTTGGCGACTTCGGCAGCGACAGCGACTTTGTCACCGCGCCCGAACTGTCCCCGCTGTTCGGCCGCACCCTGGCCGCTCAGGTGGCACAAGTGCTGCAGCAGGGCGATCTGCACACCGTGGTGGAATTCGGCGCGGGCTCGGGCAAGCTGGCCGCGCAGATACTGGGCGAACTCGATCATCTGGGCTGCGCGCCGCGGCACTACGCCATTGTCGAAGTCTCCGGCGCGCTCAAGCACCGCCAGATGCAAACGCTGCGCAGCGCCGTGCCCCATCTGTTTGATCGCGTGCAGTGGTGGACGGCCTTGCCCGAGGCTTTCGAGGCCGTGGTCATCGGCAACGAAGTGCTCGATGCCATGCCCGTGAAACTGCTGCACAGACACGAAGGCGGCTGGATGGAACGCGGCGTGGCGCAAGAGGGCGACGATCTGGTCTTTGCCGACCGCGCCACCGCCCTGCTGCCCCCCGCCCCCGAAGCGCACGCCCTGCCCATCGGCGCCGTGACCGAAATCCACCCGCAGGCCCTGGCCTTCGTGCGCACCCTGGCCGACCGGCTTGCGCGCGGCGCGGCGCTGTTCATCGACTACGGCTTTCCGCAGCGCGAGTACTACCACCCGCAGCGCCACATGGGCACGCTGCAGTCGCACTACCGCCACCGCGTGCTCGACGACGTGCTGCTGTGGCCGGGGCTGGCCGACATCACCGCGCATGTGGATTTCACCGCCATCGCCCTGGCCGCACAAGACGCCGGGCTCGATGTGCTGGGCTACACCAGCCAGGCCAGTTTTTTGATGAACTGCGGCCTGCTCGATCTCGTCGCCGCCGAACTGGCCGCCGGGCCGCCTCCCGTCGCTCCGAGCAGCGCCGCCGCACTATGCGCGGCCACCGCCGCGCCCGGCGGCTCGCACTACCTGCGGCAGACCGCCGCCGTCAACAAACTGCTGAACGAGAGCGAAATGGGCGAACTGTTCAAGGTCATCGCCCTGGGCCGTGGGGTGGACGCCAACGCGCTGCGCGGCTTTGCGCGCGGCGATCGCACCCATACGCTGTAGAGCCGACCATGCGCTGGCTGATCGTTTTCATTCTCGCGTCCATCGTGTTTTCGGCGCTGCTGCCCCATCTGCGCCGCTTCGGCATCGGCCGCATGCCGCTGGACTTCACCGTCAAACTGTTCGGCCGGGAATGGATATTTCCCTTCGGCTCGAGCATTCTGCTGTCTTTCCTCGCCTACGTCATCGCGCGGCTGGTGTAGCCCAAATCCGCCAAGCCGCCACGCCGATAGCCAACTGAGCAACCAGCACCAGCGCCACGCACCCGGCCCAGCCCGCGTGCGCCCAGACCCAGGCCGGGCCGAAAGCGCCCACGCTGCCGCCCACGTAGTAGCACAGCACATACAGCCCAACGGCGGCCGATCGCGCCTGACCCGCGAGCGCGGGCGCCTGCGCCGTGGCCATCGACTGCGCGATGAACACGCCGCCGGAACTCAGCGTCAGCCCCAGCACGATGGCCCAGACCGGACTGAGCAGGGTGAGCAACATGCCCCCGCTGCCCAGCACCACCGCGGCGACGAACACCCGCCGCTTGCCAAATTTCCACGCCAGCTTGCCTGCCACCGGCGTGGCCGCCATGCCCACCAGATATACGGTGAACAGCAGGCTCAGATCCTTGAGGTCAAAGCCATACGGCGGCGCGGCCAGATGAAAACTCACATAAGTGAAAGTGCAGACCTGCGAGAACAGAATGCCAAAGCCGATGGCGTAGGTGCCGAGCAGTTTGGGGTTGCGCAGGTGCAAGGCAAAGCCGGACAGCGCGGCGCGCAACCCGCCGCGGCTTGCGGCAAAACGGCGCGATGCGGGCAAGCCGCGCGCAATGAGCAGCAGGAACAGCAGATTGATCGCCCCCAGCACCACGAAGGCCGCCTGCCAGCCCGCGTGCGCCGTGACCATGCCCGCGATGAAGCGTCCGCTGAAGCCACCGGCCACCGAGCCCGAGATGTAGAGCGCGGTCACCGCCGGAACCTCGGAGGGCGGCCATTCCTCGCTGATATAGGCCACCGTCGCGGTGAACACGCCGGGAATGCACAAGCCCTCGATGGCCCGCCACACCAGCAGACCGTGCAGCGAGGTGGCCGTGGCCGCCAGCAGGGTGGACAGCCCCAGCCCCGCGAGCGAGGCCAGAAGCACCCGCTTGCGGCCGAAGCGGTCTGCCGCGATGCCTGAAAACGGCGCCGCCACCGCGACCGCCAGAGTGGTGAAGGTGATGGTCAGACTGAGCTCGGCCACGCTGGCGTGGAACACCGACTGCAGGCTGGGCAGCAGGCCCTGCGTGAGGTACATGGTGAAAAACGCGCACATGCCCGCCGCCGTGACTGCGGCACGGCGCAGCCACTCGGGCGGGCCTGCGGCATCCTGAAGCGATGGGGACAAGGCGGTGGTGGACATGGGCGGGATGATTCGTGGCGATACGGCGAGGCCGACGCGCCCCGCCTCATCACAGCTTAAGTCCGCCTGTTTGATAGGTGAAATATCATTTTCTAAAACTCTGATCTGTTTTCGATATGGACTTGCGCCATCTGCGCTACTTCGTCGCCGTGGCCGAAGAGCGCCACTTCACCCGGGCCGCGCAGCGTCTGCACGTGTCGCAACCGCCGCTGAGCCAGCAGATCCAGGCGCTGGAAGCCGAGCTCGGCGTGCCCTTGTTCACCCGCGGGCGCGGCGGAGTGCAGCGCACGGCCGCCGCCGACGCCCTGCTGCCGCTGGCGCGCAGCATTCTCGACGCGGTGGAACACGCCGTTGCGCAGACCCGGCAGGTCGGCCGCGGCGAGACCGGCAGGCTGGCCGTGGGCTTTGCCGGCTCGATGCCCTTCACCGAGGTGATGCCCCGGCTGCTGCGCGACTTTCGCGCCGCCTGGCCGCAGGTCGCGCTCGATCTGCGCGAGCAGCCTTCGCCATCGCAGATCGACGACCTGCTCGCGCACCGCCTCGATCTGGGTTTCATCCGCACCACGCAACTGATGCACGACCCCCGCCTGTCCACCCTGGTGGTGCAGCGCGAGCCCTTGTTGGCCGCTCTCCATGCCGACCACCCCCTGGCCGCGCGGGCCAGTTTGCGTCTCAACGATCTGCGCGATCAACCCTTTGTGATTTACAGCGCCAGCCTGGGCGCCGGTCTGCGCGAACAGACGCTGGCGCTGTGCGCCCAGGCCGGATTCAACCCGCATATCGCGCAGGAAGTGCACGAAATGCCCACCCTCATCGGGCTGATCTCGGCCGGATTGGGCGTGGGCATCGTCGCCGCGTCGATGCAGCGCGCCCAGTTGCCCTGGGTCGCCTACCGGCCGCTGGCCGATGTGCAGGCCAGCACCGAGGTGCTCCTGGTGTGGCGGCGCGATGATCCGCAGCCGCCGCTGCGCAACTTCATTGCTCAGGCGAAGGCGCTGTTGCCGCAGGCTGCATCTGCGCCCGCAAATCCTGACGGAACTGACGCAGCCAGTCCTTGACCGCGCGCTCGTTTTCCAGCCCCATGCGCATGAGGATTTTCTGCCCGGCCGGGGCGGCTTCAAGCGCTGGGTCGGCATAGGTGTAGAGCACCTTGGGCTGGCGCAGCAGCACCGCCCCCTGCGGCTCGGGCGCCTGCAGCAGACTGGCGATCACGGCCAGCAGGCGGTCGTTGAAGGCGCTCTTGGGATGTCCCAGCTCGCGCCAAGCCTGTTCGCACAGCGGGTAGAGCTGCACGTAAAGCTGCGCGGCGCGCTGCGGCGAGATGGCGGTGAGGATCTGCACATAGGGCGCATAGCGGCGGGCGTTGTCCGGGGCGATGGCCAGATCGCTTCCCTGCCCTGTGGTGCGCAGCGCGCCGGGGACGGGATGCACCGGCCAGAGCTGCAGCGGCACGGTCTGCCGAGTCAGGTTGTCCACCGTGGCGACGAAGTGCACGATGAGATGGCGCGGCGCCAGCCAGGCCAGCCCGGGCTTGCCGATCAAGGCGCCGAGTTCTTGCAGCACCGCCGCATCGCTGTGGTGCAAGGCGGGCAGCGAGGCCGTGCTGGCGGGCAGTTGCAGCGGCGCCGATGCCACCGAGGCCACCGAGGCCGCAGGCTGGGGCGCACTGCTGAGCGCGGCGGGTGCGCTGCCAGTCTCAGCCGGGGCGGAGCCTGCCGTGGGCACAGCGGCGGTATGGCCCATCCAGGCCTGCGTCCACTTTTGCAGACGCTCGCGGTTGGCCAAGCCCAGTACGGCCAGCGCCACAACCAACAACACCGCCACCAACCAGCCCACGCGGCGTGGCGGCGGCGGACGCAAGGGATCGTTGGATGGGGCAGACTGCGGCATGGCGACCTCCTGAAAAACGGGCAGCCGCAGTATGCCAGCATGCGGCGTAAACAGGTTTTACAGCAGGGTTCAACACAGATTGTTCATGAGCGCCCCCAGGGCCGGGCTGCGCCCAGCCCGCCCCCTCCCGACCTCCCCCACAACGTGGGGGAGGTGAGATCACTCCCTCCCCACTTGTGGGGAGGGTTGGGGTGGGGATTGTCCAGCCCTGGAGTCGCTCATGAGAAAACGCCGGGCCGCCCCAAGTTTTCTCATCCCCCTCGGGGGGCC
>DYKQ01000090.1 GCA_020722545.1 Thiomonas intermedia
CCCTCCCCGTCTGGGGGCAACGCGGGGGCATAAATAGCGTTAACAGGCCCTAGCCAGAGTTGCTCATGCGCGTCTTCCACCAGGGTGATGCGGCAAGGCAGATAGGCGGCGAAGTCGATGCTGCCGTCGTCCACCATCTGCACGGCAGTCAAGGGATCGCAGAACAGGAATACCCGAATCAGGCGCTGGGGTTTTCCGGTCATCGCCTGCACCTGCTCGGACAGCGGCAAGTCGCCGACCTGTTTCATGTTGAGCAGATTGGCTCGCAGTTGCATCGACTGCACGCAGTCATGCGCGCTCAATCCCGCGTTGACCCGCAGGCGAATAACGGGAGCGTTCGCTTTGTCCAGCGCTTCGCCCGCCTGAGCCAGGGAGGGTAGCCAGGGAGATCCCGCCATTCCTGCGATCAGGCTGGCGGCAGTGCGTCTTTGCATGGTTTTGCTCCTTCATCCAATTCAGCGCTTGACAGGTGCGCGAGGCATTCAATATATTTAGGGAAATACAACGTAGCAAGCTGTTTTCGTGATGGCGGTCAAAGCTGCAGCAAGGGGGGTGATGGTTTTTTTGGTCGTCAGCGCATGTCGTTGACACAGTCTGAAGGGGAAGATCGATTCGGTTTTTTAGCTCAAGCGTAATAGTCATTCATATACACTGAATACATCATCCACCCCTTCATCAGGAGAGATCCATCATGCAAACCAGCGCGCGCAATCATCTTCAAGGCAAGGTTCATGCGGTGCACGACGGTGCAGTCAACACCGAAGTCGTGCTCGACCTCGGCGAGGGCCAGCACCTCGTGGCCATCGTCACCAAAGACAGCGCCCACCGTCTGGGCCTCGCCGCGGGCAAATCGGCCTGGGCGCTGGTCAAGGCCTCCTGGCCGATTCTGGTCAAGGGCGCCGCCCCGGCCACCTCGGCGCGCAACACCCTGTGCGGCACGATCAAGGCCATCACCACCGGCGCGGTGAACACCGAAGTGGTGCTCGGACTCAAGGGCGGCGCCGACCTGGTGGTGATGATCACCACCGGTAGTGAAAAGACGCTCGGCCTCAAGGTGGGCGACGCCGCATGCGCGCTCATCAAGGCCGCTCATGTCATCCTCGGGGTGGACTAAACGTCCCATCTCGCTTATCGGCCTCGGGGCGATCCCGGGGCCGCTTTTTTTATTCCCCTGTAACCAAGTTTGACGGAGGTGCGTATGAACCGATTTGTCCGAATCCTGCGCCGCGCGGCGCTCGCGCTGGCGCTGCCTTTCGCCCTGGCGGCAACCGCCCAGGCCGAAACCCTCACCGTGGCTGTGGCGGCCAACTTCAAGAAGCCCGCCGGGGAGATCGGCGCGGCGTTCAAGGCCAAGACCGGCGTCGACGTGAAGTACGCCTTCGGCGCCACCGGTCAGTTCGCGGCGCAGATCCGCAATGGCGCGCCGTTCGACATCCTGCTGGCGGCTGACGACACCACCGCGCCCGCGCTGGCGAAAGATGGCTTCGCCGTGGCATCGAGCAACTTCGTTTACGCGCGGGGCGCGCTCATCCTCTACAGCACCACCCTGCCGGTGAAGGAGCAGGGCGAGCAGATCCTGCGCAAGGGTGATTTCTCCCACGTATCCATCGCCAACCCCAAGACCGCGCCTTACGGCGCCGCGGCGATCGAGGCGATGAAAAAAATGGGGGTGTATGAGGCGCTCAAGCCGAAGATCGTTCAAGGGTCGAACATCGGCCAGACCTTCGACTTCGTCGCCACCGGCAATGCGCAGCTCGGCTTCGTCGCGCTGTCGCAAGGCATCGGCGCGGGCAAGGGGCAATGGTGGGTGGTGCCGCAGGCCGACTACGCGCCCATCGACCAGAGCGCCATCGTGCTCAAGCCGGGAGAGAACAAGGCCGAGGTAAAAGCCTATCTGGAGTTTTTGCGCGGGCCTGAGGCGCGCGCCGTGATCGAGAAGTACGGCTACACCATCCCCCGTTGACGGGCGGCGGACGATGACCCTGTTCGGTCATCCACTCGATCTCGGCCCGCTGGGGCTCACGCTGCAGGTCGCCAGCATCGCCACCGCCATCCTGCTGGTTCCCGGCTTGGCGCTGGCCTGGTGGCTGGCGAACTGGCGTTCGCCGCTGCGCGCCGTGGTCGAGGCGGTGGTGGCCTTGCCGCTGGTGCTGCCGCCGGTGGTCTTGGGGTTTTATCTGCTGGTCTTTCTCAACCCGCAGGGCTGGGTGACGCAAACCCTGCACAGCCTCGGCTATGAAGGTCAGCTCACCTTCAACAAAATCGGCCTGATCATCGGCTCGGTGGTGTATTCGCTGCCCTTCATGGTGCAGCCGCTGCTGCGCGCGTTCGAGAGCCTGCCGCGCAACCTGCTCGACGCCGCCGCCACCCTGCGCGCCGGCTGGTGGGACCGGTTTTTCAACGTGGTGCTGCCGCTGTCGCGCGGCGGGCTGATCGTCGCGCTCACCCTGACCTTTGCGCACACCGTGGGCGAATTCGGCGTGGTGCTCATGGTGGGCGGCAATATTCCGGGCAAGACGCGCGTGGTGTCGATCGACATCTACAACCATGTCGAGGCGATGGAGTACGCCCAGGCGCACATGCTGTCGGGGCTGATGCTGGTGTTTGCCGCCATCGTGCTGACCATCGTCTATGGCCTGTACCGCCACGGCAACAAGGAGCACGGCTGATGCCGGGGCGCGAATCAGCCGCAGCAGTCAGCGGCAACGTGCGGGCGGGGCTGGGCGCCTTCACCCTGCAGACGGGCGATTTTTCCTGGCCGCTCGACGGCATCACCGCGATTTTCGGGCGCTCGGGCTGCGGCAAGAGCACCCTGCTGCGCGCCATCGCCGGGCTGATCCCGCGCGCCAGCGGCACGCTGCGCGTGGGCGAGGCGCTCTGGCTGGACGGGCGGCGGCAGACCCCGGCGCCGCAGCGCGACGTGGGCTATGTATTCCAGGACGCCGCGCTGTTTCCGCATCTTTCCGTACGCGGCAATCTGCTGTTTGCGGCAAGCCGCGCGCCGAAAGGCGAGGCGCCTGCGGTGATCGACCAGGTCGCCGCCGAGGTGGGCATCGCTCATCTGCTCGACCGTCGCATCGCCGCGCTCTCTGGCGGGGAAAAGCAGCGGGTGGCCATCGCCCGCGCCTTGCTGTCGCGCCCGCGGCTGCTGCTGCTCGACGAGCCGCTGGCCGCGCTCGACTGGAAAGCCAAGGACGAATTGCTCGAACTCATCGGCCGCATCGCCCGCACGCAGCATCTGCCCATGGTGCTGGTGAGCCACGCGCCGGAAGAAATCGAGCGCCTGGCGCAGCGCGTGGTGTTCATGCAGGACGGGCGCATCCTGCGCGTGGAGGCGCTGGCCGAAGCGCTGATGCGCGCCGACTCGCCGCTGTTCGACCGGCTCGGCCCGGTGGCCGTGCTCGAAGGCGAGGCCGTCCCGCTGGCAGACGGTCTGGCGCAACTGCGCATCGACGGCAGCCTGCTGACCTTTCCTGCCGCCGCCGAGCCGGGGCGGGTGCGGCTGCGCATCTACGCCCGCGACGTGGCGCTGGCGCGCAGCGTGCCCGCCGACATCAGCATGCTCAACCACCTGCCCGCGCGCATCTGCGGCTTCGCCGAAAGCCGTGCCGGGCATTGGCTGGTGCGGCTGTGTCTGGCAGACGGCCAGGGGCTGTGGAGCGAAATCACCGCGCCCGCCCGCGTGGCGCTGCGGCTTGAGGAAGACGAGGCCGTGGTCGCGCTGATCAAGGCCGCATCCGTGGAGCGATGACATGAACGCATCCCTGCTCGCATCCGCCCCCTGCCCCGCCGCCTGCGCCGCCCGCGGCTTTTTCGCCGCGCTGGCCATCGGGCTGCTCGGCGGCCTGGTCGGGCTGGGCGGGGCGGAGTTCCGCCTGCCGGTGCTGGTCGGGCTGTTCGGCCTGGTGACGCTGCAGGCGGTGATCGCCAACAAGGCGCTGTCGCTGCTGGTGGTGGGCGTGGCCATCGTCGCCCGGCTGCACGCCGTGCCGCTGGCGGTTCTGCTGCCGCATTGGCCGGTGGTGCTCAACCTGCTGGCGGGCAGCCTGCTCGGCGCCTGGTGGGCCGCGGGCTGGGCCATGCGCCTGCCGCGCAAGACGCTCGATGGCGTGCTGCTGGTTCTGCTCATCCTGCTGGCCTGCACCATGGCGGCCGAGCAGGTGTTCGGCCTGCGCGCCCTGCCCAATCTGGCGCAGATCCTGCCGCCCTGGGGGCATGCTGCTCTGGGCATCGCCGCCGGGCTGGTGATCGGCCTGTTCGCCGCGGTGATGGGCGTGGCCGGGGGCGAACTGCTGATTCCGACCATCGTGCTGCTGTGGGGGCTGGACCTCAAGCTCGCGGGCAGCCTGTCGCTGCTGGTGTCGCTGCCGACCATGATCGCGGGCTTCACCCGCTACCGCGAAAGCGCGGCGTTCGCCGTGCTGCGCACGCATCGCGCGATGCTGCTGAGCATGGCCGCAGGCTCACTGCTCGGCGCGCTGCTGGGCGGGCTGCTGCTGGGCGTCGTGCCCACCGACGGCCTGGGCCTGTTGCTGGCGCTGATTCTGGCCGTCTCGGCCTGGAAGGTGTTTCGCCACCGTCGTTCCTCCTGAGGACAAGGAAAGTTTGCCATGCAAGCTGTTTTGCTCACACGTCGCCGCCTCGTTCTGGGCGGTTTGATTTCGATGCTGCCTGCGGCGCGCGCGGTTGCCGCCGAACCTGCCGGCCTGCTCATCATGGCCGGCGCGGGCTACAAGCGCCCGGTCGAGGCGCTGTGCGCCGACTTCACCCGCGAAACCGGGATTGCGGTCGAGCGCAGCTATGGCAATCTGCAACAGATCTTCGCCCAGGCGCGCGCCAGCGGGCGGGTGGACGTGCTGATCGGCGACGCCGACTTCATCGACCACGCCAAAGACCTGAACCTGCCGCAGCGCCAGATGCTCGGCCAGGGCAAGCTGGTGCTGGCGTGGCGGCGCAAGCTGCTCGGGCGGCGCAGCCCCGACCCGATCACCGACCCGGTGCGCGATCTGCCGCAGATGCAGTCCATCACCCTGCCCAACCCCAAGCAGGCGATCTACGGCCGCGCCGCCGAGCAGTGGCTCGAGGCCAAGGGCCTGTGGGCGCCGCTGCAGGACAAGCTCAAAATCGTGCAGACCGTGCCGCAGGTCAGCGCCTACCTCACCTCGGGGCAGATCGACGCCGGGTTCATGAATCTGACCGAAGCGCTTGCGGTCAAAGGGCAGCTCGGTGGCTTTATCACGCTGCAGCCGGGCGCCGACAGTTATGCGCCCATCGACATCGTGGCCGCGTTTCCCATCGCCGGGGCGCAGCCCGAAAGCGCGGCCAGCCGCACGCAGTTTGCGCAGTTCCTGCAAGGCGCTGCGGCGCAAGCCATCCTGCGCAACGCCGGGCTCTGACCATTGCCGGATGTCCGCACTCACCCCGGACGCCTGGGCGGCCCTGTGGCTCAGCACCCAGATCGCGGTGCTCGTGCTGCCCGCGTATGCGCTGGCTGCGGTGCTGCTGGGCTACGCGCTGCAATTCGGTCTGCGGCGCCCGGCCTGGCTGGACGCGCTGATCACCATCCCGCTGGTGTTCCCGCCAGTGGTCATCGGCTTCGGCCTGCTGTGGCTGCTGGGCCGCGAGAGCCCGCTTGGGCGCGCGCTGCGGCAGATCGGCGTGGATTTCGTCTTCACCTTTCCGGGCCTGCTGCTGGCGGCGTTCATCGCCGGGCTGCCGCTGGCGGTCAAGACCCTGCAGACCGCGCTGCAGACGCATCCCCGCGTCTGGCACGAGGTGGCGCTCACCCTGGGGCGCGGGCCGGTCAATGCCTACCTCACCATGCATCTGCCCATCGCCCTGCCCGCCTTGCTCGGCGGGCTGCTGCTGGCGCTGGCGCGCGGCATGGGCGAGGTGGGCATTTCGCTCATGCTCGGCGGCAACATCCTCGGCCGCACCGAAACCCTGTCGCTGGCCATTTTCAACACCGTGACCACGGGCGACTACGCCCAGGCGGCCTGGCTCAGCGCCTTGCTGGGCGGGTTCAGCCTGCTGCTGTTCGTTGCCGTGCGTCTGCTGCAAAACAAGGAGCTTGCCAAACATGATGTATTTCACCCAGGCTGACATCGACCAACTGATCATTGAAGACCTGCCGCTGCACGACGAAACCACGCGGGCGCTGGCCCTGCCGGACGTGCCCGGCAGCCTCACCTATTCCGCGCGCCAGCCCGGCGTGCTCGCGGGCATGGCGCCGCTGCTGCGGCTGGCGCAGTCGCTGGGCTTGCGCCCCGAGCCGCTGGCGGCCGATGGCGACGCCACCACGCCGGGGCAGGCGGTGCTGCGGCTGCACGGCAACGCGCACGCGCTGCACATCGCCTGGAAGCAGGGCATGAACCTGCTCGAATACCTGAGCGGCATCGCCAGCGCCACGGCGCGGATGGTCGATGCCGCGCGCGCGGGCAATCCGCGCATTCAGGTGGCGGGCACGCGCAAGGCGCATCCCGGAGCGCGCAAGCTGCAGCACTACGCCGTGCTGTGCGGCGGCGGCATGGTGCACCGCGCGGGGTTGTCGGAAACCATCCTCGTGTTCGCCCAGCACCGCGCCTTTCTGCCTGAGCTGGATGCGGCGCAACTCGTGGCGCGCGCCAAGGCGCACAGCCCGGAAAAATTCGTGCTCATCGAGGCCGAAAGCGCCGACGACGCGCTGGCCGCCGCCCGCGCCGGGGCCGACGGCGTGCAGCTCGACAAAATGTCGCCCGAGCAGCTTTGCACGCTCGTGCCGCAGCTGCGCGCGCTGCAACCGCAGTTGACCATCAACGCCGCCGGCGGCATCCGCCCCGACAACGCCGCAGCCTTCGCCGCCAGCGGGGTGGACGTGCTCGTGACCTCCAGCCTGTACAACGCCAAGGCCGCCGACTTCGGCGCGGTGATGCAGCGGCTCTGAACTCTCTCGCGCTGCCGTAGGAATGCGGCTTGCTGCGGCGGGGCCGGCCCCTGCCACGGATGCGCCTTCACATGCGCTGCAGGCCCATTCGCCGCCAGAGCCCTTTTTCGATCTCGATAGCGGCAAACACCGCCAGGCTCAGCCCCAGGATCATCGCCCACGACGACGGCGGCAGCGCCGCGCCGCCGAGCAGCGACTGCAGCGGCGGCGCGTAGGTGAACGCCAGCTGCAGCAGCACCAGCAAAATGGCCGCCGCCAGCGCTACCGGATTGCCGTGCAACACAGTGCGATGCAGCGCCGAGGCGGTGTAGCTGCGCACCTGAAACAGATAGGCCAGTTCGGCGAGGGCCAGCATATTGACCGCTGCGGTGCGTGCAAGCTCAAGGCTGCTGCCGCGCGCCAGTTCCCATTCGAAAATGCCGAAGGTGGTTGCGCCCATCAGCAGGCTGACGAACCCGATGCGCACCAGCATGGAGCGGGTGATCAGCGGCTCGGCCGGTGAGCGCGGCGGACGCAGCATGACGTCGATTTCGGGCGGCTCGAAGGCCAGCGCCAGCGACAGGGTGACCGCGGAGACCATGTTCACCCACAGGATCTGGCTGGCGGTGACCGGCAGGGCCAGACCCGCCAGCAGGGCGAACAAAATCACGCCAGCCTCGCCGATATTCGTCGGCAGGATGAACAGCAGCGACTTCTTGATGTTGTCGAATACCGCGCGGCCTTCGCGCACGGCGCGGGCGATGGTGGCGAAGTTGTCATCGGTGAGCACCAGATCGGCGGCCTCGCGTGCGGCGTCCGTGCCTCGCCGTCCCATCGCCACGCCGATGTCGGCGGCCTTGAGCGCCGGTGCGTCGTTGACGCCGTCGCCGGTCATGGCGACGAGTTCGCCGTCGGCCTGCAGCGCGCGCACCAGCCTGAGTTTGTGTTCCGGGCTGGCGCGGGCGATGACGTCGGTCTGGAGCAAGGCGCGGCGCAAGGCGGCCTCATCGAGTTGGTCGATGCGTGCGCCGTCGAGCGGCAACGCGGCATTCAGCCCGATCTGCGCACCGATGGCTGCTGCGGTTGCAGCGTGGTCGCCGGTGATCATTTTCACCCGCAGTCCGGCACGCTGGCACTCGGCCACTGCGGCAACGGCCTCATCGCGCGGCGGATCGATCAGACCCGCCAGGCCCAGCAGGGTGAACCGCGGCGTGATGTCGGCGACGGTGAGTTGCGCCATGTCTGAGGCGGCTTCGCAGCGTGCCAGCGCCAGCACGCGCAAGCCCGATTGCCCCGCCCGCTCGATGGTCGCGAGCCAGTCGGACTGCACCACCGGCGCGCCATTCGCCTCCAGCGTGCACAAGGCCAGCACCTGTTCCGGCGCGCCCTTGAGCAGGATGAACGCCTTGCCCGCCGGACTGTGATGCAGCGTGGCCATGTAGCGCAGTTCGGATTCGAACGGGATGGCATCGACCCGCGGAAACTGCGCGCGCAGCGCCGCCCCGTCGAGACCGGCTTTGTAGGCCAGCGCCAGCAGCGCGCCCTCGGTGGGATCGCCGACGAGTTGCCATTGCTGCTGCGCGTCCTGCTGCAATTGCGCGTCGTTGCACAGCAAGGCGCAGGTGGCGAGCGCCTGCAGCGCCGCATGCTGCGTCGGATGGATCCGCCTGCCCGCGGAAGCAAACACGCCAGTCGGCGCGTAGCCCGCGCCGCTGATGGCGAGTTCGCATCCCGTCAGCATGACCCGCACCACGGTCATTTCGTTGCGGGTGAGCGTGCCGGTTTTGTCGGTGCAGACCACGGTGACTGAGCCCAGGGTTTCGACTGCGGGAAGGCGACGCAGCACAGCGCGCTGATGCGCCATATTGCGCGTGCCGATCGCCAGCACGATGGTGACGATGGCCGGCAGACCCTCGGGAATCGCCGCAACCGCGAGCCCGACCACGGCGAGAAACACATCGAACATGGGCATGCGCCGCACGGCAACCCCAAAGGCGAAGGTGAGTGCGCTCAGCAACAGAATCACCCAGGTGATCTGGCGCGAGAAGCGGTCCAGGCGGCGCGTCAGCGGGGTTTCCAGCACGGCGGCCTCGCGCACCATGTCGCCGATGCGGCCGATTTCCGTCGTGCGCCCGGTTTCCACCACCACACCCCGCCCCTGGCCGTAGCGCACTACGGTTCCGGCGTAGGCCATGCAGCGGCGTTCCGCCACGGGCGTTGCCTGGTCTGCTGCGGCGGTGTCCTTCTCGATGGCCACTGATTCGCCCGTGAGCGCAGATTCGTCGATGCGCAGGTCTTTGACCTGCAGCAAGCGCAAGTCGGCTGGAACCCGGGCGCCGGATTCCAGCAGTACCAGGTCACCGGGCGCCAACTCGGACGCGTCGCACTCGGCATACACCCCGTCGCGCAGCACGGTGGCCCGGCTGGCGAGCATGGCGCGCACAGCGGTCAGCGCTTGCTCAGCCTTTCCCTCCTGCACAAAACCGATCACGGCGTTGATCAGCACCACTCCCACGATGACCGCAGTGTCCACGGCGTCACGCAGCAGCAATGTGACCAACCCTGCGGCGAGCAACACATAAATCAGCGGATTGTGAAATTGCAGCGCGAAGCGGAGCAAAGGGCCGCGCCGGGGCGGGGCAGGCAGGCTATTGGGGCCCTGCTCGCGCAGGCGCCGCCTAGCTTCATCCGCGCTCAGGCCGCGCTGCGCATCGCTTTGCAAGGCCGCCAGCGCGTCAGTCGCTTCGCGGGCATGCCAGAGAGCGCCCCCAGGCCGCCGCTTTGCGGCGGCCGCCCCCCGAGGGGGATGAGGCCCGCGGCTCCAAGCTGCCCTGCGGCAGCTTGGACACAGCCGAATCAGAGCGGCTTGCAAGCCGCGAGGTGGACAAGAAAACTTGGGGCGGCCCGGCTTTTTTTCTTGAGGTTGTTCGGGAAGGGGCACGGGGCGATTGCTGATAGTCGGAATGCGCAAAGATTAGGGCCTGTTAACGCTATTTATACCCCCGGCCCGAAGGGTTGCCCCCAGAC
>DYKQ01000091.1 GCA_020722545.1 Thiomonas intermedia
CGATTCGTGCGGCGGGGAGGACGGCCCCCACGCTCCCGCTTCGCGGTCGCTGCCCTTGCAGGGCGCGGCTTCGCCTGAGGCGAAGCCTCTTCCTGCCGTCCAATCTGGCGCAGGCCAGACTGGAGCCGCGGCACTCAGCCCCGAGGGGGCGCACCCCGCCTTGGGGCGGCCCGGCGGCGGGCTGACTCCCACGCGGGCGCCTTCGCGCAGGGCGGGCCATTCGGCCTCGGGCCACGGCGGGTTGTCCTGACGGGCAAAGTTCCGAATGGCGGGAGATAGGGCTAAGAGGTCGTGGGGCTTGTTCATGGTGCGCTCCTCAAACCGTGTGCAGCGCGGGCTGAAGTCCCGCCCAGACCCTGGTCAGGCTGGCAGGCAGGGGCGCTTCGAGCCGGGTTTCCAGCCAGAAGCGCCACAGCAGATTGCGCGCCACGCGCTGTCTGTGGGCGCTGCTGGCGCGCAGATCGGTCAAGGGCTGGAAGTCGGCGTCGAGCGACTGCATGGCCGCGCGCACGCTGGCTTCACTCCACGGCTCGCCCAGCAGCGCGGCTTCGGCCTGCGCGGCGCGCTTGACCACTGCCGACATGCCGCCGAAGGCCAGGCGCGCGTGGCTGACGTAGCCTTGCGCATCAAGCTGCAGGGCCAGGCCGCAGCTCACCGCCGAAATGTCGCAGTCGTAGCGCTTGGAGTGTTTGTAGGCGCGCAGTCGCAGCGCCTGCTGCGAGGTTTCGCTCGTGGCGGGCAGAGGCACTTCGATGGCCCGCAGGAACTCGCCGGGCTGCAGGGCGTTTTTCATGTAGTCGAGATAGAAGTCTGCAAGCGGCAGTCGTCGCTGCACCGTCCCGCGCTGCAGCAGCAGTACGGCGTCGAGCGCGAGCAGCACCGGTGCGCTGTCGCCGATGGGCGAGCCGTTGGCCACATTTCCGCCGAGCGTGCCGGCGTGACGCACCGGCGGTCCGGCGAAGCGCAGCGCCATCTCGCGCAGCTCGGGCCAGTGCTGCACCAGCGCAGCCCAGGCATCTTCCAGCGGCACGGCCGCGCCGATGCGCAGCAGTGCGCCGTCGTCCTCCACGGCGTGCAACTCGCGCACGTCGCCCAGATAGAGCAGATCGCCCACGTCGCGGAACTGCTTGTTGGTCCACAGGCCGATGTCGGTGGCGCCGGCCAGCAGTCTGGCCTCTGGTCGTTCGGCCCGGACGGCGGCAAATTGCGCAAGGGTCCGTGGCCCGATGAAATGGTCGATGCGGGGTTGACCCTGCGCGTCGGGGTAGGCGGGGTTGGGCGCGGCGTGCACAAAAGGCTCGGTCGTGCGTTCGGCGATCTGGCGCAGCAGCGTGGCAAGGGGCTCGGGGTCGAGCCGCGCCGCTGGCGCCTCGAACATCGCCTGGCCCGCATCGAGAATGGGGCGGTAGCCGGTGCAGCGGCACAGATTGCCCGACAGGTCGTCGGCCAGTTGCTGGCGCGTAGGCCGCGTGCCCGCGCCCTGGTGGCGCTCGTAGCTCGTGTACAGCGACATGGCGAAGCCGGGGGTACAGAAGCCGCACTGCGAGCCGTGACAATCGACCAGGGCCTGCTGCACCGGGTGCAGCGGGCGGCTCGGGGTGAGTCGTTGAAGGTCTTCGACGGTCAACAGCGCCTTGCCGTGCAGCGTGGGCAAGTAGCGGATGCAGGCGTTGATCGGGCGCAGCTGCAACGATCCCACGGTCACCGCGGCGCAATCTGGATTGATGCCATCGGCCAGCTCCGCCACGACCACGGTGCAGGCGCCGCAATCGCCTTCGGCGCAGCCTTCCTTGGCGCCGCACTGGTGCGCATGCTCGCGCAGCCACTGCAGCACGGTGGTCGTGACGGGCAGACCGCCGACTTCGGTGATCTGGCCGCGATGGACGAAGCGGATGGGTTGGGTGTTCATGGCAGCTTGCTGGCCATCAGGCGGTGGAAAGATGAAAAACAGACTGACACGGGATATTGCAAGGATTGGGCCACGATCCGGCGCGATTGACCTATGCTGAACTGTATACAAAACTGCGAGACGGCTCATGCCGCAAGGGACTACACCATGAACAATGCACGGGTGATGAACAAATCCCGGCGGGACTGACGATATTTCTCGCCATGCCATGTCGTCCATCTCAAGCTGCTGACCGGGCGGGCACGAGAAGTGCATCCGCTCCTGTGGGTGGTGGCGGCGCTGTTTCTGCTGCGCTACGCGCTCTTTCCCTCCGACTGACTGACGATTGATGACTGCTGTGGACACTTTGCCTTCTACCGTCGCCCCAGGCCATGCGCGCACGGCCTTGCGCGGCGACATCCTCTACTTCCTGCGCGATCCCGGCTGGAGCGAGGATGCCACCGGCGCCGTGCGCTTCGAGCCCGACGGCTGGCTGTTGATCGAGCAGGGGCGGGTGCATGCGGTGCGGCCCGCCGACGAGCCGCCCGACGCGAGCTGGGCGCGGCAGGACTGGAGCGGCCATCTGGTGATGCCGGGCTTCATCGATACCCATGTGCACGCGCCGCAGCTCGATGTCATCGCCTCCTTCGGCGCGGCGCTGCTCGACTGGCTGGAGCGCTACACCTTCCCGGCCGAAGCGCGCTACGCCGATGCGGAGCAGAGCCGGTTGGGGGCCGAGCGCTTTCTGCACGCTCTGCTGGCGCACGGCACCACGTCGGCGCTGGTGTTTGCCACGGTGCACAAGACCAGCAGCGAGGCGCTGTTCGAAGCGGGGCGTCAGCTCGGCATGCGACTCATCACCGGCAAGGTGTTGATGGACAGCAACTGCCCGGCCGACCTGCGCGACGATGTCGTGCAGGCCGAGCAGGATTGCATCGACCTGATCGAGCGCTGGCATGGTGTCGACCGCCTGGCCTACGCCGTGACCCCGCGCTTCGCCGCCACCAGCAGCGATGCGCAACTGACCATGGCCGGCGGCCTGCTGCAGCGCTACGCCCAGCGCGCCGGGGGGCTGTATATGCAGACGCATGTGGCCGAAAACCGCGACGAGGTGCGATGGATCGCCGAGCTGTTTCCCGACAGCCGCAGCTATCTCGACGTGTATGACCGCCGCGGCCTGCTCACCCGCCGCAGCATTCTGGCGCACGGCATCTGGCTCGACGACGCCGATCGCGAGCGCATGGCGCAGGCCGGCAGCAGCATTGCCTTTTCGCCCTCGTCCAACCTGTTTCTGGGCAGCGGCCTGTTCGACTGGGCCAAAGCCGAGGCCTCGGGTGTAGGCGTGGCCCCGGCGAGTGACGTGGGCGGCGGCGCCAGCCTGTGCCAGTTGCGCACCCTGGCCGATGGCTACAAGGTGCTGGCGCTGCAGGGCCAGCGCATGACGGCCTGGCAGGGGCTTTACGCCGCCACCCGGGGCGCGGCGCGCGCCCTCGATCTGGAGCACGAGATCGGCCACTTCGCCCCCGGCACCGCGGCGGACGTGGTGGTGTGGCGCTGGGCCGAGGGCGCCGTGCAGCAGCGGCGGCAAGACATGGCACGCAGCTTGCATGAACGTTTGTTCGCTTGGATGCTGCTGGCGGATGAACGCAATGTCGCGGCCACCTATGTGCAGGGGCGGTTGCGATACCGGCCGGGGTAGAGACGACAACTTCAGGCCCGCATCAGGCCCGCATCGCCTGGGGCCGCGGGCCGCATCTGCGCAAGGTCAGGTATAGGACAATCCGGCATTCCGTCTTTCCGCTTCATTCGATTTCTCATATGCGGCTCGCGCTCGAACACATCAGCAAGTCCTATCCCGGCGTCAAGGCCAACGACGACATCAGCCTGGCGGTGCAGCCCGGGGAAATCCATGCGGTGCTGGGCGAGAACGGCGCGGGCAAGTCCACGCTGATGAAAATCATCTACGGCGCGGTGCAGCCCGATGCCGGGAGCATCGTGTGGAACGGCGCGCCCGTTCGCGTGAAAAACCCCGGCATGGCCCGCGAGCTGGGCATCGCCATGGTGTATCAGCACTTCTCGCTGTTCGACACCCTCACCGCCGCCGAGAACATCTGGCTGGGACTGGGGCGCGGTGTCAGTCTGGCGGAAATCGAAACCCGCATTGCGGACATCTCGGCGCGCTATGGGCTGGACTGCGCGCCGCGCCGTCCGGTGCACACCCTGTCGGTCGGTGAGCGCCAGCGGGTGGAGATCATTCGCTGCCTGCTGGCCGATCCCAAGCTGCTCATCCTCGACGAGCCGACTTCGGTGCTCACGCCGCAGGCGGTCGAAAAACTGTTTGTGGTGCTGCGCCAGCTTGCGGCAGACGGCTGCAGCATTCTCTACATCAGCCACAAGCTCGACGAAATCCGCAGTCTGTGCCACAACTGCACCGTGCTGCGCGGGGGCAGGGTGAGCGGGCGCGTCGATCCGGCGCAGGAAACCGAGGCCAGCCTGTCGCGGCTGATGATCGGCGCCGATCCGCCCGCGCTGCAACACCGCCCGTCGCAGGCGGGCGAGGTACTGCTGAAGGTGGACGATCTGGCCCTGCCGGGCGATGGCGAGTTCAGCGTGGCCATCGACCACCTCTCGCTGCAGGTGCGGGCCGGAGAGATTCTGGGCATCGCCGGGGTGTCGGGCAACGGCCAGCAGGAATTGCTCGCCGCGCTATCGGGTGAGGATCGGCGCGCCCGCCCCGCGGCCGTGCTGCTGGCGAGCGAGCCGGTGGGCACGCTAGGGCCGGGTCAGCGCCGCAAGCGCGGGCTGCACTTCATCCCGGAAGAACGCTTAGGAAGAGCCACGGCGCCGGTGCTGTCGCTGGAGCAGAACATGCTGCTGACCGCGCGTCCCGCCGAGGCGACGACGCGGGGCCTGATCCGCCGCCAGATCCTGCGCGAGCAGGCGCAGGCGGTCATTGAGCGCTTTGGCGTCAAGGCCAGCGGGCCGCAGGCGGCGGCGCGCAGTCTGTCGGGTGGCAATCTGCAGAAATACATCGTGGGCCGCGAAATACTCGGACGGCCCCGCGTGCTCATCGTTGCGCAGCCGACCTGGGGCGTGGACGTGGGCGCTGCGGCGCAAATCCGCGCCGAGCTGCTGGCGTTGCGCGACGCGGGCTGCGCCGTGCTGGTCATCTCGGAAGAACTCGACGAACTGTTCGAAATCGCCGACCGACTGCAGGTGATGGCGCGCGGCAAGCTGTCGCCCTCCATCGCCCGCGCCGACGCCACGGTGGAGCAGATCGGCATGTGGATGAGCGGGCTGTGGCCGCAAGGCCCGGCCACCACCGCGCAAACCGCAACGGAGGCAGCGCATGTTGCGGCTTGAGCCCCGTGGCGCGCCTTCAAGGTGGATGGTGTGGCTGTCGCCGCTTTTGGCGCTGGGCATGACCGTGGCTTTCGGCGTGGGCATTTTTCTGGCCATGGGCAAGAGCCCGGTCCACGGCCTGAGCATGTTTTTCTGGGAGCCGATCAAAAGCGCCTACAACCTGTCGGAGCTGGCGCTCAAGGCCACGCCGCTCATTCTCATCGGCCTGGGGCTGGCGGCCTGTTATCGCAGCAATGTGTGGAATATCGGCGCCGAAGGGCAGTACATCCTCGGTGCGATTTTCGGCGGCGGCGTGGCGCTGCTGGCCGGCGACCACACCTCGCATGTCATCGTGCTGCCCATTTTGCTGGCCGGTATTCTGGGCGGCATGGTGTGGGCGGCGCTGGTGGCGGCGCTGCGCGACTGGTTCAACGCCAGCGAAATCCTGGTCAGCCTGATGCTGGTGTACGTCGCGCAATACCTGCTCGACTATCTGGTGTACGGCCCGTGGAAAGACCCGGAGGGCTACAACTTTCCGCAGACCAGGATGTTTGCCGACCCCACGCTGCTGGGCCACTTGATTGAGGGCACGCGGCTGAACTGGGGTTTCCCCATCGCGCTGGTGGCAGTGGGTTTGGTGTGGCTGTTTTTGTTTCGCAGCGTGGCCGGGTTTCGCCTGCAGGTGGGCGGTTTGGCGCCGGGCGCGGCGCGCTACGCAGGTTATTCCTCGCGCAAGGCGCTGTGGACGGTGCTGCTGATGTCGGGCGGATTTGCCGGTCTGGCCGGGGCGCTCGACGCCATCGGCCCGCTGCAGCAGCTCACGCCGCAGGTGTCGCAGGGCTATGGTTTCGCGGCCATCATCGTGGCCTTCGTCGGGCGGCTCAATCCGGTGGGCATCGTGCTGTCGGGCGCGCTGATGGCGATGTTCTACATCGGCGGCGAACTGGCGCAGTCGCGCCTGGGTCTGCCCAATGCGATGACGGGCGTGTTCCAGGGCCTGCTGCTGTTTTCGCTGCTGGCCTGCGATACCTTGATCGACAACCGCATCCGTTTCAAGAGTGCCCCCGGGGCCGCGCTGTGCCCGGCCCGCCCCCCGAGGGGGGTGAGAAAACTTGGGGCGGCCCTGCGCTTTCTCAAGCGCTGAAGGACATCACGCATGGATATGGCCGCTTCTCTCATCGCCACCACCCTGAGCGCGGGCACGCCGCTGGCGCTGGCTTCGCTCGGCCTGCTGATCAACGAAAAGTCGGGCGTGGTCAACCTTGGCGCCGAAGGCATGATGCTGATGGCCGCGGTCATCGGCTTTGCCGTGGCGCTGCACACCGGCAATCAGTGGGTCGCCTTTGGCGCGGGGGCCGTGGTCGGCGCGCTGATGGCCGGCGCCTTGGGGCTGCTGGTGATCTGGCTCAACACCAATCAATACGCCACCGGGCTGGCGCTCACCCTGTTCGGCGCCGGGCTGTCGGCCTTCATCGGCATTGACTACGTGGGCAAGACCCTGCCCAACTTTCAGCCGTGGGACATTCCGGGGCTGAGCGATCTGCCCTTCGTCGGCCCGGCGCTGTTTCGCCATCATCTCATGGTGTATCTCACTGTGCTGCTGGCGCTCGGTCTGATCTGGTTTTTCGACCGTACCCGCGCCGGCCTGGTGCTGCGCGCGGTGGGCGAGTCCCCCGAATCGGCGCATGCCCTGGGCTATCCGGTTCGGCGCATCCGCTTGCTAGCCTTGATGTGCGGCGGCGCGTTGGTGGGTGTTGCAGGCGCTTATCTTTCCGTGATCTACACGCCCTTGTGGGTGCAGGGCATGACGGCGGGGCGAGGCTGGATCGCGCTGGCGCTGACCACCTTCGCCACCTGGCGCCCGGCGCGCGTGCTGCTCGGCGCGTATCTGTTCGGCGGTGTGACCATGCTGCAGTTCTTTTTTCAGGGCAGCGGGGTGCAGATTCCGTCGCAATTCCTGTCGATGTTGCCTTACATCGCCACCATCGTCGTGCTGGCGCTGATGTCGCGCAACCCGCTGTGGATTCGCATCAATATGCCTTCGTCCATCGGCAAGCCGTTCACTCCCGGAGGGTGAGTTTTTCTCGCCCGCGGGCACGATTTTTGTATACAGTTTCACATCACTTTTACGGAGGACTCCATGTTGAAAACCATGTTGAAAAAACCGCTGGTCGCACTTGCGGCCGTGGCCAGTGTGCTGGCGATGAGCACGGCGCCCGCGCAGGCCGCCGATCCGCTGAAGGTCGGCTTCGTCTACGTCGGCCCGGTGGGCGATGCTGGCTGGAGCTTTGCGCACAACCAGGCTCGCCTGGCGCTGCAGGCCAAGTTCGGCGACAAGATCAAGACGCAGTTCGTGGAGAGCGTCCCGGAAGGCCCGGATTCGGCCCGGGTGTTCCGCGATCTGGCGCAGCAGGGCGACGGCCTGATTTTCGCCACCAGCTTTGGCTATATGGAATCGGTGCTGCGCGTGGCCAAAGACTTTCCGAACGTCAAGTTCGAGCACGCCACCGGCTATAAAACCGCCAAGAACGTCGGCACCTACGACGCCCGCACCTATGAGGGCGCTTACCTCGCCGGTGTGCTCGCCGGCGGCATGACCAAGACCAATGTGCTGGGCGTGGTGGGTTCAGTGCCCATTCCCGAAGTGATTCGCAACATCGACTCCTTCACCCTCGGGGCGCAATCGGTCAATCCGAAGATCAAGACCAAGGTCGTCTGGGTGAACAAGTGGTTCGATCCGCCGAAGGAAACCGAGGCCGCCACCTCGCTCATCAACCAGGGCGCCGACGTGCTGTTTCAGAACACCGACTCGCCCGCCGTGCTGCAGACCGCAGCCAAAATGGGCAAGTACGGTTTTGGCTGGGACAGCAATATGAGCAAGTTTGGCGGCAAATCGCATCTGGCCTCGGCCACGATCAACTGGGCGCCGCTGTATGAAATGCTCACCGCCGAAGTGCTCAAGGGCGACTGGAAGCCCGCGCAATACTGGTGGGGCATGAAGCACGGCGTCATTCAGCTGCAGGACATCAGTCCGGCCGTGCCGGAGGCGCTGAAAAAGACCGTGCTCGAACGCGAAGCGGGTCTGAAGAACGGCACTTTCAATATCTGGAAAGGCCCCATCGTCGATCAATCCGGCAAGACGATGGTTGCAGCCGGACAAGTGGCCGACGACAAGTTCCTCCACGGCATCACGTTCTACGTGAAGGGTGTGGAAGGCAAGGTGCCGGGGCAGTAAGCCCCCCGAGTTTTGCTTGCTGAAAACGGGCCGGTGACTGCATGAGTCGGCCCGTTTTCATTCAGGCCGCGGCATCGACCAGCACGACCTCCGCCTCTTCTTCGAGGGCAGTCAGACGCAGCAGGGTCTCGTCGCGGATGGCCGCGCCGTCGCTAGTCTTACTGTGTCAAAAACAAAACCTGGCATTCACGCGCAAGCACCACGGACATCGCGGCAGCGTTTGAGCCAATGCGGCTGCGATGCGCAGCCGCAAAGTCGTGATGGACGAGGGGACGTGGCGCTGCGTGCGCGGGACTGCCCCGAGGCTTGTAAGGCGTGGGTAGGGCAGGTTCTTCGCTGGGTGCAGCGTTTTTTTCCCGACATCCCGGGGATGGTCAAGCTGCTGCGCCATCAGAAACCCCTAGGCGGCAATGCACAAGCTGGCGTGGTGGTGGAACCCGCGCCAGCCTCTGCCTTCAAAGTGTCCCAGGCCCAGGTCCTGCTTAAGATCCTGGGAGTCGCGCTCGATGCGCCAGCGCATCTTGGCCTCGTAGACCATGCGCTCAAGCGTGATGTTCTCGCCGAGCGTGCATAGCCAGTACTTCATCGGCTCCTTGTGGCCTTCAGGCCATTCGATGAGCAGCCATTCCTGGGCGCGCTGCTCGGTGCGCAGGCGCTCGCGATGGGCCGCTCGTACGCGCACTCGGGCAAAGCGTGAGCGCAGCGTGAAGTTGCCGCCCTCGCGCCACTCGATGCTTTGCCAGTTCGAGGGTTCAAGCGCGTACGCCAGCTCCTTGACCGATTGCGGCCGCTCATGCACGGCATGGCCCAGCCGCTGACGTGCGGGACGCACGCCTTTGCCACTGCAGGGCGCGGGCGACCGTGGCGCCTGGCCCGGCGGCCAAACCGTCACCTGGCCCGCCACCCCGACCACGTAGGGCAGGCCCTGCTTGCCCAGCATGCCGCAGTACTGCCGAGCAACGCCCACCGAATGACGCCCCTGCTTGGGAAAGCCCGTGCCGTCGACGATCCACCAGCCGCCCTCGCTGAAATCCATCTTGGGCGCCACCCACTGGGCTACGCGCAGCAGCATCTCTTCATCCGACCAGGCCGATTCGGCCACGAAGTGGTGCAGGCACTGGTGGCGCACGCGCGTGGCCTGTGGCGCCTGGTGCGCGGCCATGGGCTCCACGCTCTTGCGCTTGAGCGGCGCCATCAGTCCGGCGCAGTAACCGCGCAGCCCGGCTTGTCGGTCCGCATGACCAAGCCCGCCCCCCAGATGCGCCAGGTATCGATCAAACTCTTGCAGCAGATCGTCGTCCATCAAGGCCTCACCTACCGCTTGAAGATACTCACATAAGGCACTGATTCTATTGATCCGGCACAATGAAGAATGAACTTT
>DYKQ01000092.1 GCA_020722545.1 Thiomonas intermedia
GGCGCTCATGAGAAAACGCAGGGCCGCCCCAAGTTTTCTCATCCCCCTCGGGGGGACGGGCTGGGCGCAGCCCGGCCCTGGGGGCGCTCATGACAGACGAAACCCGCGGAAAAGACCGCCCCAAGCGGGGCGATCTGCAGCCAAGGACTATTCAGCCGATCAGCTTTGCTTGGTGAACAGCGAGACGTTGAACTGCGGCGTCAGGCTGCCCGCAGGAGGAGCGCTCAGCACCGTGCCCTGCGCCGGATCGATGAACACCTTGGGCGCGCTGCCCGCCGATTTGCTGAAGTCGAACAGGTCGTTGATCGATCCCGCCGTGGCGTCGAACGACCCGCCGCCCAGACGCTCGCCGCCCAGCCAGTTGTCCTCGATGAACCGCACGATGGACGCCTGGCTGATGGGCGTGTGGCTCACATAGTTGGTCTTGGCCCAGGGCGAGATCACCAGGAAGGGAATGCGCGTGCCCGGACCGCAGCGGCCGTTGACCGGCTTGCCGTTCACGCCATTCAGCGGCGTGCCCTTGCCGCATACGCCCGCCCCGTTGAGCTGGTCAGCCTGGCTGTCGAACGAGGGATTGGTGGTGTTGGCAAAAGCGTGGTCATACCAGCCGTCGGAATCGTCCCAGGTGACGATCACAGCGGTGCTGCTCCACTGCGGCTGCTGCTGCAGGAAGTTGACGACCTGCGTCACGAAAGCCTGCTCGTCCAGCGGGTCGGAATAGCCGGCGTGACCATCCTCGAAGGCCGGCGCCTTCAGGTAGGCGACAGCGGGCATATTGCCGGCCTTCACCGCGGCGAAGAAGTCCTGCAGGCCGTATTCGTGGTTGGCTGGATCGGGGGTTTTGCCGTCGGTCTGCAGGGTGTGGCCGATGGCCAGGGTCGAGCTTGGGCGGGCGTGCGTGGGGTTGGCCGTGCTCTTGTAGTACTGGAACCAGTTGTGGTGCTGGATATAGTCGCCCACGGTGGAGTTGACCACTGGCGAGAAGGTGCTGCGCTTGCAGCCCGTGG
Source organism: Thiomonas intermedia (assembly GCA_020722545.1). Classification (GTDB taxonomy): domain Bacteria; phylum Pseudomonadota; class Gammaproteobacteria; order Burkholderiales; family Burkholderiaceae_C; genus Thiomonas; species Thiomonas intermedia_B. Next base: position 1,008 of record DYKQ01000092.1, read on the forward strand.
TGCCGTTGGGGTTGGTCACGCCGAGGTTGAACCCGCCCATGAAACCGCCCCAGGAAATGTTCTTGCCGTTGAGCAGATCGCCGATGTTCCTGCCGCTCATCGAGACTTGATTCTTGGGGTTGGAACAGACGTCATAGGCCGGATCGACATCGTTGATCATGGTGTAGCCGCCCTGCCCGTCGCTGATGTAGTACGAATACTTGCTCAGGGTGAAAGGCTGGTCCGTGGTCGCAACCAGTTGCACGCCATTGGTCTGGCCGCTTACCGCCTCGAGCGCGCCCGGGGTGGACGGGCCGTAGGTGTCGGTATAGGCGTCATCGCTCAGGGCGAAGTTCTGCGCATAGTTCCACAGCGCGGTGACGGTGTTGCCGTCGAAATAGCCCATGACCTGCCCCTTGGTGCCGAAGGCGCCCACGCCGCCCGTCGTGCCCTTGCCGGTGTATTTGGGGAACAGGTCGGCCTTGCCGCCGTCATAAGCCTGCTGCTCGGCGGTGTAGGCGTGGTTCTGGTCGGCGGTGGCGGCCTGGGTGCGATCCAGACGGAAAGGCTCGGCGGCATCTTTGCCGTTGGCGGTGTTGGTGAAGTTGGGGTTGTTGCTCAGCAGCTTGGCGCTGACCAGGTTGTTGACTGCGGGCGTGCCCGACTTGGCGGTGAACGCCGGTTCGCCCGCCGGGTTGGTCGCCGTGGGATAGGTGGCGTAGTAGTGGTCGAACGACACGTTTTCCTGATACAGCACGACCAGGTGCTTGATCGGCGTGGCCGTCGCGAACGCGCGGGCCGCGGTGTAGTGGGTGCCGGGCACGGTGGCGACGGCATCGGAACCGCCGCCGCAGGCGGCGACCGTGACGGCGGCCACGGCAACCGCCGAGGCCAGGAGGGTTTGGCGCAACATGGTGAACTCCCTGAAGAATGTGAACGATGGATCGCGTGGGGGCTGATCGCAGCCCGCGCTTCACGCAACGACCGTGATTCTTGAGAGCGCAAATGTCGGCTCCGTGACCAAGTTCCTCAGGGCAACATCTGGTTTCAACCCATACGGATGGATAACGGTTTGTCGCAATCGGACAAGCTGCAGGCGTCCGGTTTCCGCCTTAGCCGCGCCCAAATCTGGGCATGAGGCAAGTTCAGCGCGCGAGGCTTTTCAGCGCCTGGCGAATGCCGTCATCCACGCTGCAGCCTTCCGGCAGCGCTTTGGCTGCGGTCGCTGCCTCGCGCTCGGAATAGCCCAGGGCGATGAGGGCCTGCAGCACATCGGAGGCGCTGCCCGCGGCGGCCGTTGCGGCCCCGCCCAGATCGGCGCCGAGCTTGCCCTTGAGTTCGAGCAGCAGGCGTTCAGCGGTCTTCTTGCCGATGCCCGGCACGCGGGTGAAGCGGGCGGTGTCCTGCTGAGTGACGGCTTGGGCGATCTCGCTCACGCTCAGACCGGAGAGCACGGCCAGCGCAATGCGCGGGCCGATGCCGCTGATCTTGAGCAGCTCGCGAAACGTGCTGCGCTCGGCCGCTGTGGCAAAGCCGTAGAGCAGATGCGCGTCTTCGCGGATGACGGTTTGAATGAGCAGGGTGACGGTGTGCCCCACGACGGGAAGGTCGTACAGCGTGCTCATGGGCACGTCCACCTCGTAGCCGACGCCGCCCACGTCGAGCAGAATCTGCGGGGGGGATTTATCGAGCAGGGTGCCGTGCAGTCGTCCGATCATGGGCGAAACTGTAGCAGCCGCAACCGCTAACATTCGCCGATTGTTCTGCGACGACCTTCCATGACCCGACCTTCCTCCTATAGCAAAGAAGACCTCATCACCTGCGGCGAGGGCCGCCTGTTCGGCCCCGGCAATGCGCAGCTCCCTTTGCGCGAAATGCTGATGATGGACCGCATCACCCGCATCGCCAGCGAAGGCGGCGCCTACGGCAAGGGCGTGATCGAGGCCGAACTCGACATTCATCCCGCCCTGTGGTTTTTCGGCGTGCACTTTCAGGGCGATCCGGTGATGCCCGGCTGCCTGGGGCTGGACGCGATGTGGCAGCTCGTCGGCTTCTACCTCGGCTGGATGGGCGGTCTGGGCCGCGGTCGCGCGCTGGGCGTGGGCGAGGTGAAGTTCACCGGCCAGGTGCTGCCCACGGCCAAATTGGTGCAGTACCGCATCGACCTCAAGCGGGTGATCAACAGCCGCCTGGTCATGGGCATCGGCGATGGCACGATGCTGGTCGATGGCCGTGAGATCTACACCGCCAAGGATCTGCGCGTCGGGCTGTTCACCTCCACCGAAGGGTTCTGAGCCGAACGGCCGGTTCCGTTTCGCAAGCAGCCCGATATTGCTGACTTGATGCCGGAACGAAACCATGCAGGCACACGCCCCCGAGACGAGCGCCGAGCGCGATACTGAGCCGGCCGATTTCATCGGCAGTCTGCGGGACGTGGTGTTCCGCACCCGTGGCAAGACCTTCTGGTCTTACCTGAGCCCGTCCTGGACCACACTGACGGGCTTTACTGTCGAGGAATCGCTGGGCCGCAACATCCTCGACTTCGTCTACCCCGACGACCGCCCTGCCAACAGCCTGCGCAAGCAGCAGCTCGAATCCGGCGAAATATCCGCTTCGCGTCACACCAAACGGCTGCTGTGCCGCGACGGATCGTTCGTCTGGATTGAGGTCGATCTGCGCGTGCTGTACGACGGCGACGGCGCCTTTCTGGGCAGCGTGGGCACGATCCGCGACATCTCAGACCGCATTGCACTGGAAAACGCCATTCGGCATGAGCGCGAGCGGGCCGCGGTCACCCTGATGGCTTTGTCGGACGGCGTGCTGACGCTGGACCCGCAGCGCCGTATCAAATTTCTGAATCACGCAGCGGCCGATCTGCTGGGCTTGAAACTGATCGACTACGCACTCGATCGGCCGATTGAAACCGTCCTCGCTCTGGAATCGGGCGACATCCGCTCCGTGGTCGACGAAGCCCGCGCCCAGCAGCAAATGCATACCCTGGACGGACGGTGTCGGCTGCATGCCACCGAGGCCGACTGGTCAGACGTCGATCTCACGGTGATTCCACTCAGCGAGGCAGATGAGGGCTGCATCATCGTGCTACGCGACGTGCGCGAGCAGCGCGCCTTGCAGGCCAGGCTCCACCACCAGGCGCGGCACGACGCCCTCACCCAGGCCCTCAACCGCGTCGGCATGCTCGACGAATTGGGCCGCACCCACGCCGACTTTCTGCGTACTGGGGCAACGTTCAGCAACATTCTGCTCGATCTCGACCACTTCAAGCGAGTCAACGATCAACACGGCCATGCTGCAGGTGACGAAGCACTGCGGCTAGTCGCACGCGCCATTCAGGGCGCCCTCAGGGCAGACGATCATCTCGCCCGCTGGGGCGGCGAGGAGTTCCTGTGCCTGCTGCCGCACACCTCGCTCGAACAGGCCATCGCGATAGCCGAGCGCATTCGCGCCGAGGTGCAGGCGCTCGAACTGAAGCAGGGACGTCAGCCCATTGCGCTGACGATCAGCGCGGGGGTGAGCGCCGCATCGCCCGACCGTGGCGACACGCTCGAACAGATGTTGCAGCGAGCCGATTTTTCGCTCTACGAGGCCAAGCAGGCCGGGCGCAACTGCGTGTGGCATGAGCGCATGACAGGGGAAGGCGTACTCGATTTGGCGAGCCAGGCGCAGGAGGCGCTGCGTGCGGATCGACTCGATCTGATGTACCAGCCCATCATCTCGCTGGCAACGGGCGCGCAGGTTGGCCAGGAGGGATTTGCGCGCATGCGCCTGCCCGACGGAACCCCACTGAAAGCCGCCCGCTTCATGCCCGCGTTGCAGCAGATGCACCGAGCTCACTGGGTGGACGAAAAGGTGATTCCGCTCGTACTGGAAGACTGCCTGCAAGGGCGATTTCAGGGCGACTGCTTCATCAATCTCTCGGCCGACCTGTTGCGCCGACCGACCCTGATGCATGCCCTGCTCGACGACTTTCTTCAGCGCACCGCACACAGCCCACAAGACCAGCTGCTGGGACGTATCGTGCTCGAACTCGACTTTCGTGCGCAGCAACTCGACCTCGATGCGGCGTGCACCGCGCTGCAGCCCTGGCTGGACGCCGGAGCGCGGCTCGCACTCAAACAATCGGGCCCTGACCTGCCCACCCTGGCGCACTGGACCGAGCTACCCATCCGCTTCCTCAAAATCCACGCGGCGCACCTGAAGCGCGCGGCCACCGCGCCCAAGGCGCATCTCATTCTGTCGTCCATCGTGCGACTGGCCAAACAGCTCGACTGCCTCACCGTGGCCGACCAGGTCGATCAGATCGATCAGCCGGACTTGGTCGATGTCGCCCGGGAGCTGGGCCTCGATTGGCTGCAGGGCGATCACGCCGACCAACCCCCGCCCTGAGCCGTCGCGGTGCGGGCTTCGTACGACTCCTGAAATAGTCTGCTTTCCTGCAGGAATCCGGGAATTCCCCGGCATTGCGCCAATGCGGTTCAGGAGGACAATAGGGATTTGTATCCAAATGTATAGGCCCGCCATGACTTTCTTCCGCCCGCATCCCCCCGCCTTCAGCGCCCAACGCCGCCGCTTGATGGGCTGGGGCTTCAGCGCGGCCGGGCTGGCCGCCGCTGGCGCTGCCGCGCCGCACCTTGCCGCCTTCGCCGCCGACGCGGTGGACTTCATTCGCGGCCCCAAGGTGCCCGATGTGCCGTTCACCCAAATTTCCGATCACGTCTATGTGATCTACGCCGCCGATGGCTTTCCCACCGAGAGCAATCAGGGCATGATGAGCAACATCACGGCGGTGAAAACCGCCAAAGGCTTGATCATCCTCGACTCTGGCGCCTCGGTGCAGATCGGCGAGATGGTCATCCGGCAGTTGCCCAAGGTGAGCGACAAGCCGGTGGTCGCGGTGTTCAACTCGCACTATCACGGCGATCACTGGCTGGGCAACGATGCTTTTGTGAGCGCCTACGGGCAGGATCTGCCGATCTACGCCATGCCTCAGACTCGCGAGCAGATCGCGGGCGCCACCGGCACCGAATGGCAGCAGGCCATGCTCAAGTGGACCAACCAGTCCAGCGCGGGCACCCGCATCGTCGCCCCCAACCGCGACGTGAAGCACGGCGACGTGTTCGACTTCGGCGACGTCACCCTGCGCGCGCATCACTACGGCACAGCCCACACCCCCTCGGATGTCTGCATCGAAGTGGTACAGGACAAGATGACCCATGTAGGAGACGTGATGATGAACGGCCGCATCGCCAATATGGACGACGGCTCCTACCCCGGCTCGCTCCACTACATGGACAAGCTGGCGCAGAACATCCCCGGCAGCAACTGGCTGCCCGGCCACGGCCACGCGGGACAGGCCGTGATGGTCTGGCAGCGCGAGCTGTTTGCCGCCATCTGGGAACACGCGCAGAAAGCGGCGCACGACTTGGCCGGCCCCGAAGCCGCCATCGCCGCGGCCAAGGCCGATCCACGCGTGGCGTCCAAGGCCAAAGACACGGCCGGTTGGGACAACAACATCGGCAAATACATCAGCCTCGCCTATCTGGAGGCTGAGCAGAAAGTCTGAGCGCTTTTTCTGCGCGGGCCGCCACACTTCCCTACTCCTCTCTACTTCACCTGCTCCACTGCCAGCGGCACTTTCACACCGTGCTCAAACTCAGACAGGGTGATGCTGGGATCGGCGAGTTCGCCCGTGGCGGTGAAGTGAATGTCGCTGTCGGTCACGCCGTCGTAGTCGATGTGGCGGATGTAGGGCAGATAGACCTTCGGGTCGCTCGACCCGGCTTTCATCATCGCATGGGCCAGCACCATGGCTGCATCAAAGGCGTTGGGTGAATAGAGCTGGAAGGCGGCCGCGCCGAACTCGGCGTCGTAACGCGCCTTCCAGGCCTTGCCCTTGGGCAGCTCAGAGAGCGGCGCGCCGCCCTGGGCGCAGATTGTGCCGTTGACCGCATCGCCCGCCACCTTGGCCATGATGGGCGCGCAGATGCCGTCGCCGCCCATCAGCCGCGCCGTCATGCCGATCTGGCGCATCTGCCGCACCAGCGGGCCAGCCTGGCTGTACATGCCGCCGTAGAAGATCACCTGCGGATGGTCGGCCTTGATGCGGGTGAGGATGGCGGAAAAATCAGTGGATTTGTCATCGGTGTACTCGCGGTCCACCACGTCCATGCCGAGCTTTTTCGCCTTGGCCGAGAACACATCGGCCAGTCCCTGGCCGTAGGCGGTACGGTCGTCCACCACCGCCACGCGCTGGACATGCAAGGTGTCGTGGGCATACTCGGCCAGCCCGGCGCCCAGGGCGTTGTCGTTGGCGATCAGGCGAAAGAAGGTCTTGTAGCCCTGCTCGGCGATCTTCGGCGAAGTGGAAGATGGCGTGATCTGCGGAATGCCCGCCCGGGCGTAAATGCGCGCGGCCGGAAAGGTGCAGCCCGAGGTCTGATGGCCGATGACGCCGCTCACGCCCTCATCCACCAGCTTCTGCGCTACCAGTGTGGCTTGAGTGGGCAGGCCCTGGTCATCTTCCGCATCCATCGCCCAGCGCACCGGCTTGCCGCCAATCCGGGCATGCTCGGCGTTGAGCTGGTTCAGCGCCATTTGCACCCCGTTGACTGCATCCTGCCCGCTGGCGGCCAGGGGGCCAGACAGCGGCACGGCCACGCCAAGCACCACGCGCGGCTCGGCCGCATGGGCCGACAGCCCCAGTCCGGCAAACAGCGCCAAAGACACTCCAGTCAATCGCAACGATGAAGTCATGAGATTCTCCTTGAAAGATCCGGCTTGAAAAACGAACCCGGATCATCAAGCAAGAACCGCGCGCGGCCTGTAAGCAGATGCATCTACATCTGCACCAGCAGACGGCCGTCAACCGATCAGCCGCCCCCCGCGCACCCGCATGCCCCGCAGTTGCGCCGCGCTGAGCTTGCCGCAGGCCACGTCCGCCGTGCCCACATTCGCAGGAGAAGACGCCTGATGCAGCGCCGTCAGACTGCGCTGGGCATGCGCGTGGCAGATCGCCAGCCCGAGCGCGTCAGCGGCGTCCGGGCCGGGCTGGCCCGGCAAGGCCAGCAGCCGGGTCACCATCTCCTGAATCTGCGACTTGCTGGCGCGGCCGTAGCCGACGATGGATTTTTTCAGTTGCAACGCGGTGTACTCGACAACCGGCAGGCCCTGCGCCACCAGCGCCGCGATCGCCGCCCCGCGCGCCTGTCCGAGCAGCAGCGTGGACTGCGGGTTGACGTTGACAAACACGATCTCCACCACCGCGACCTCGGCGCCGGCCTGCCGCGCCACCTCGCTCACGCCGTCGAACAGCGCCTTCAGACGCTCGGGCAGCGTGCCCTTCGGGATACGGATGGCGCCGCTGGCCTGATAGCCCAGACGTTGGCCGCGGGCATCGATCACGCCGTAGCCCGTGGTGTTGAGTCCGGGGTCGATGCCGAGAATGCGCATGGTGGTGCGCCGCGGCTCAGTGCCGGAAGTGCCGCATGCCGGTGAGCACCATGGCCATGCCGTGTTCGTCGGCAGCTTTGACGACTTCGGCGTCGCGCATCGAGCCGCCGGGCTGGATGACGGCCTTGATGCCGGCCTGCGCCGCGTTGTCGATGCCGTCGCGGAAGGGGAAGAAGGCGTCTGAGGCCATCACCGAGCCGGGAACCGGCAGACCCGCGTGCTCGGCCTTGATGGCGGCGATGCGCGCGGAATTGACCCGGCTCATCTGTCCGGCGCCGACGCCGATGGTGGCGTTGTCCTTGGCGTAGACGATGGCGTTGGACTTGACGAACTTGGCCACGCGCCAGGCGAACTGCAGGTCGCGCATTTCTTCCGCGGTCGGTTGGCGCTGGCTCACCACCTGAATGTCGCCGGACAGCAGCAGGTCGGCATCCTGCACCAGCAGCCCGCCGTTGACGCGCTTGTAGTCCAGCCGCGCACCAGGCTGCGCAGGCCACTGGCCGCATTCAAGCAGGCGAACGTTCTTCTTGGCCGCGCAGAGGTCGATGGCGGCCTGCGTCACCTTCGGGGCGATGATGACTTCGACGAACTGCCGCTCGACGATCGCCTGCGCGGTGGCGCCGTCGAGTTCGCCGTTGAAAGCGATGATGCCGCCGAAGGCCGACTCCGGGTCGGTCTTGTAGGCACGCTCATAAGCGTCCAGCAGGGACGTGCCATAGGCCACGCCGCAGGGGTTGGCGTGCTTGACGATGACGCAGGCGGGCGCGGCGTCGAACTGCTTCACGCATTCCAGCGCGGCGTCGGCGTCGCCGATGTTGTTGTACGAGAGCTCCTTGCCCTGCAGCTGGCGGGCAGTGGCGATGCTGGCCTCGCGCGCCCCCGGCTCGACGTAGAACGCCGCGCTCTGGTGCGGGTTTTCGCCGTAGCGCAGGTCTTGCTGCTTGACGAAGGACAGGTTGAACTGACCGGGGAAGGAAGCGCGCGTGCCGTCATCCTTGAGCGCCGACAGGTAGTTGGAGATGGCCGCGTCGTACTGGGCGATGCGGTTGAACGCCGCCACCGAGAGGCGAAAGCGCGTGGCGTCGCTCACCCGGCCCGCCGCGCGCAGCTCAGCCACCACCACGGCGTAGTCGGCCGGGTCGGTGAGCACGGCAACATGGTGATAGTTCTTGGCGCCCGAACGCACCATGGCCGGGCCGCCGATGTCGATGTTTTCGATGGCTTCATCGAGCGTGTGCGGCCCCGCCACGGTGGCCTCGAAGGGATAGAGATTGACGCAGAGGATGTCGATGGCCGGCAGGTCGTGCGCGTCGGTCTGCGCCAC
>DYKQ01000093.1:0-3247 GCA_020722545.1 Thiomonas intermedia
GCGCTGCTCGGTCACGCCGGATTCATTCACACCCTCTGAGCTGCGCCGAGGTTCACTGCACCATGCCCAGCCAGCGCGGAAACGCCAGGCTGATCGCCGGGATGTAGGTCACCAGACCCAGAAACACCAGCATGGTCAGCAGCCAGGGCCACACCGCGATGGTGAGTTCGGTGATGCCCATTTTGGCGATGCCGCTGGCGACATAGAGGTTGAGGCCCACCGGCGGGTGGCACATGCCCACTTCCATATTCACCACCATGATGATGCCGAAGTGGATCGGGTCGATGCCCAGGTGCATGGCCACGGGAAACAGAATGGGCGCGAGGATGAGCACGATGCTCGACGGCTCCATCACATTGCCGGCCACCAGCAGCAGCACATTCACCAGCAGCAGGAAGGCAACCGGCCCCAGGCCCGCGCCCAGCAGCCACTGCGCCATGTTTTGCGGAATGTGCTCCGAGGTCATCAGGAACGAGAACAGCACCGCGTTGGTGATGATGTAGAGCAGCATGGCGCTCATATTGGCCGAAGCCAGCAGCACCCGCGGCACATCGCTGAGCTTGAGATCCTTGTACACAAACACGGCGATGATGAAGGCGTACACCGCGCTCATCGCCGCCGCCTCGGTGGGGGTGAACATGCCGCTGTAAATGCCGCCCAGCACGATGAGGATGAGCATCAGCCCCCAGAAACTCTCGCGCAGCGCCCGCCCGCGCTGCGCCCATGTCGCCCTGGGCTGGCGTGGGTACTTGCCGCGCCACGCGCGCCACCAGGTGGTCACGCCCAGCATGGTGGCCAGCATGATGCCGGGCACTACCCCGGCCATGAACAGCGCGCCCACCGACGAATTGGTGGAGATGGAATACAGCACCATCACGATCGACGGCGGAATGAGAATGCCGAGCGCGCCCGAGGTGGTGATGACCCCTGCGCCGAACCGCCGCGGGAATCCGGCTTTCGCCATGGCCGGCATCAGGATGGAGCCGATCGCCACGACGGTGGCCGGGCTGGAACCCGAGACCGCAGCGAACAGCGCGCAAGCCAGCACCCCGGCCAGCCCCAGCCCGCCGGCCCAATGGCCGATGAGGCTGCTGGCGAACGTGATCATGCGCCGCGCCACGCCGCCGTGGGTGAGAAAGTTGCCGGCCAGAATGAAGAACGGAATCGCCATGATCTCGAAGTTCTCGATCCCCGAGAACAGCTTGAGCGCGACGGCCTGAATGGGCACATCGGTCATGGTGAACAGGAAGGTGAGCACCGTCAGCCCGAGAGCGATGGAGATGGGCATGCCCGTGAGCATCAGGGCGAGCAGCAGGCCGAAAATGATCAGCGCGCTCATTTCGCACCTCCCATCCGCGGTGCCGGATGAATGTTGTCTGCTCCGGGCGCAATCTCCATCGGCTCATCCAGTCCCTCCACCTCGCCCGGATCGTGATGCGGCAATTCCCCATCGCGGTTGAAGCGCCAGGCGACCTGCAAAAAGCGGTAGCACATCAACGACGATCCCAGCGGAATCGCCAGGTACACCCACCACATGGGCAGTTCCAGATCGGGCGAAGTCTGGTCGGTGTGGCCGACATGCCAGACAAAGTTCGCCCCCATGACCGCAACCATGCCGGTGAACAGCGCTCCAGCCAGCAGGCCGAACAGAATGACGGGTTTTTGCTTTTCCGGCGCAAGGCGGTTGACCAACACGTCCACGCCCACATGAATGCCGGTGCGCACGCCATACGCCGCACCGAACTTGGCCATCCACACGAACATATAGATGCAGAGTTCCTGCGCCCAGCTGAAGTTGAGCGACAACAGCCAGTCCTGCAGGCCGGGAATGGCGAAGCCCGCCATATAGCGATGCACGACGGCGACAAAAATGAGCAAGGTCGCCGCCGCCATCAGAATGGCGATCAGCGTCTCTTCCAACCGGTCGAGCACGCGGTTGAACAGGGCAAGAACAGACATGGGAGGGTCCGATCAGGAGGGGGTTGTCAGGCGCAGAACGACAAAAGCCCATGCCGGATGGGCACGGGCTTTGCACATCGATTCTGAACGGCTCAGAGCTTGGCGGGATCGAAACCGGTCGCCTTGAACACCGCGTCCATCAGCGCCTTGGGCACGCGCGACTGCGCCTGCTTGTAGACCGGCGCCATCGCCTTCTTCCACGCCAGACGCTCGGCGGGGGTGAGCGCGATGACCTCGCACTTGCCCGACTTGCGCACCGCCTCGGTGGCGTCGTCGTTGTCTTTCTTGGCCACCTTGTTGGCGAACTCGGTGGCTTCGACCATGGCCTGATCGAGGGTCTTGCGGATGTCAGCCGGCAAGCCATCCCAGAACTTCTGGTTGACGATGACTGCGTAACCCAGATAGCCGTGCTGGGTCTGCGTCATGGCCTTCTGCACTTCATAGAACTTCTGGGTGTAGAAGTTGGACGGCGGATTCTCGGTGCCGTCCACCACCCCGGTCTGCAGCGCCTGATAGACCTCGGAGAACGCCAGCACCTGCGGAATGGCGCCGATGGCCCGCATTTCCATGTCGAGAATCTTGCTCGACTGGATGCGCATCTTCAGGCCCTTGGCGTCTGCGGGATTGCGCAGCGGCTTGTTGGCGCTCATGTCCTTGAAGCCGTTGTCCCAGTATGCCAGACCGAGGATGCCTTTGGATTCGAGCTTTTTCAGCAAGCTCTGCCCGATCGGGCCCTGGGTGATCTTGTGCAACTCGGTGTAGTTGTCAAAGATATAGGGCAGGTCGAACAGTTCGAATTCCTTGACGCCCAACGGCCCGAACTTGGCCAGCGAAGGTGCAAGCATCTGCACTGAACCGAGCTGCAGCGCCTCCATCTCTTCCTTGTCTTTGTAGAGCTGGCTGTTGGGATAGACCTCCACCTTCACCCGGCCCTTGGTGCGCTCTTCCGCCAGTTTTTTGAAGTATTCGGCGGCCTGCCCCTTGGGGGTGTTGGGCGCGACCACATGGCTGAACTTGATGACGATGGGCTGTTGCGCCCGCACCAGGGGGCTCAGACCCAAACCGGCTGCGGCCAGCCCCAGACCAATGACTGCTTGACGACGCTGCATGGCGATCTCCGTTGATTTGTTGTGTTGTGAAATGAAACGTGCTTTTTTGTAACCTGCGAAAGCATACGCCAACCCGCGGGTGAAGCGCCCAGGGTTGGCCCGGGGGGATAAAACAGCCGAAGGGAGCGCAAAAGGGGGTACAGAAGGGGAGCGCCGAAGGGAGCGCCGAAGGGAGCGCC
>DYKQ01000093.1:3347-9775 GCA_020722545.1 Thiomonas intermedia
GGGAGCGCCGAAGGGAGCGCCGAAGGGAGCGCCAAAAGGGGCGCAGAATAGGCAGCGCTGGTCGATACCCGACGCCCTTAGCCGTGACCGTTGCTGACTGGCGGCTTGTTTGCGCCTTCTCGCAGTTCACGCGCGTGCTCGTCGGCGCTCTGCTGAATTTTGCGGCTGAAAAACCAGATGAAAAACACGCCCATGCCCAGCATGAAAATGCTGCCAATCAAGCTGAACAGCCCATAATCGGTGCCAAACAATCCTTGCCAAACGGATCCCATGATGCCTTCCTCCTTGTTGTTGAACAGCCTCGAGAATAAATCGCGACATAGTTTACGGTTTGACACAAAACAAACAGCGTTCGGCCTGACCCGGCTAAGCCGCATCGGGCGCAGGCGATGAACGCGGTCCGTTTCGGCATTGTCAGCGCCATCGCACAGGAGCAGCAGGGTTTGCTGGAATGTTTGCAGCAGCCGCGATGCGTGCGCCACGGCAGCCGCGACTACACCCTGGGCACGCTGTGGGGCAGCGAGGTGGTGCTGGTGCTGTGCGGCATCGGCAAAGTGGCGGCGGCCGCCACGACCACCAGCCTGATTGTCGAATTCGGCTGCGACGCGCTGCTGTTCACCGGCGTGGCTGGCGGCCTGGGAGACGGCGTGGCAGTGGGCGACCTGGTGATTGCCGACACGCTGCTGCAGCACGATCTCGATGCTCGGCCGCTCTATCCACAATACGAAGTGCCCGACACGGGGTTGACGCACTTCGCCGCGAACCGCGCGCTCACCGACCGCCTGCACGCCGCTGCGCAGCGGCTTTTGTCACCGCAGGCCGAGCCCTTGATAGATGCCCAGACCCGACAAGCCTTCGGGCTGCACGCCCCGCGCGTGCATCGCGGGCTGATCGTCAGCGGTGACCGCTTCATCTCCACCCGCGCCGACAGCGACGCGCTGCGCCACGCGCTGCCCGACGCGCTCGCGGTAGAGATGGAGGGCGCCGCAGTGGCGCAGGTCTGCCGCGATTACGCCGTGCCCTTCGCGCTGGTGCGCACGATTTCCGACCGCGCCGACGACACCGCGCACATCGACTTCGGTCGCTTCATCCACGCCGTGGCCAGTCAGTACAGCCGGGCGCTGCTGTTCGAACTGTGGCGCGCCGGACTTACAAACGAGAAGGCAGATCCAGGCGATCGGTAAACAGTCCGTCCAGACCGTCAGCCAGCAGCGCTCTGGCCTGATCTGCCTCATTCACCGTATACGCGCGCAGCTTCAATCCGCGCGCATGCACTGCCGCCACGACCGCAGGCTTGACCTGTTGCCAATCGGTGTGCAGCCCTTCGGCGCCCAGCGCTGCGGCCTGCTCTAGCACCCCATCGTCGTAGGTTTCGACCAGATAGGCCAGCGGCACATCGGACTGCAAGGCGTCGAGCGCCGCGCGGGCCGCCTGCAGCGCGGCGTGCGAAAACGACGACAGCAAGGGCCGCGGCGCTGAAGGCTGATCGGCCAGCCACTGCGCTACGCGGCGCGCTACGGCCTCGCCGGTTTGCGCTTCCTGCCCCTGGTTGGGCTTGATTTCCAGATTCAGCCAGACGCGGTGCTGCGCGGCGAAGTCGAGCACCTGATCGAGCGAGGCCGGAGGCTCGCCCTTGAAGGCCGCGCTGTGCCAGCTTCCGGCATCCACCAGTTGCAGGTTTTCCCAGCGCCAGGGCGCCGCCGGGCCGCGCGCATCGGTGGTGCGGTCGAGCGTGTCGTCGTGCAGCAGCCAGAGCACGCCGTCGGCACTGAGTTTCACGTCGCATTCGAACGCGGTGAAACCCGCTTTCAAACCCGCTTTGAACGCCGCCAGGGTGTTTTCCGGCGCGGCGCTGCCGCCGCCGCGGTGGGCGATCCAGCGCGGCATGGCCTCGCGAATCATGGCTTGACCGCGCCGCATTGCGCGCCCAGCCAGCGCCCGCTTGCCTTCATCTCGAAGTTCACCGGGCCGACGAGTTTTTGTTTCACCTCGGGGGGCAGCGACGCGCCTTCCGAGAAGACGTAACGCCCCGTGCCGCGCAGCACCATGCTCCAGGCGCGCGGCCCGGAGGTCTTCATCTCTCCCTGCACCGTGCCGGAAAACCCGTCTGTATTGGTGGTCGGCTTGCAATCGCCTGCCACGCGCAGCGTGTCGCCGCGGTCTTCGACCAGGCGGAAGCGGCAGCTGCTGTCCTCCTTGTTCATCTCATCGACCCAGGCTTGCGGCGTGCGCACATCGTCCGCATCCTTGGCCGTGATGCATTCCTTGTGCACCGTGGAGAGGCTATCGCGCATTTGCTGCAGCATCGGCTCCATCTGCGCGCGTTGCTGCGGGCTCATCTGCCGCAGTTGCTCATCGAGGTTTTTGCGCATCTGCGCCATCATGTCCACGCCGTTGAACGTGGATTGCGTGCGCGTTTCCCACAAACCTGTCTGCGGCACGGTGAAGGCCAACGCCGCAGGCGCGGGAAGTAAAGCAAAAAACAGGGCGCAAAACCTTGCTGCGGCCCCGCGTCGCAACGCGGACATGCGCAACGATGTCGTGTTCATGTCGAGAACCCTCCCTGAGAAAGCATTCACACTAGCGCCCAATTGTGACGGGCCATTTGCCGCTCCAGCCGAGCGCGATCTGGCGGCAGACCCGTGGGATCAGGCGGTTTTTCGCGCCGTCTTTTTCGCCGGGGCCTTGTCCGAGCGCGGCTCGAACTCGAAGCCGATTTTGCCACCCGTTTGTTTCACCAAAAAGGCCTTGAACTTGCGCTTGGTGCGCGCCGAGACGAAGCCGTCGAGCAGATCGGTGCGGCCGGTCTCCAGCAGCTTGCGCATCTGCTCGGGCTCAATGGGCTGCTGCAAAATGATCTTGCCACTGCGGAAGTCGCAGGTCGGCGCCGGGCCGACGCTGCGCTCGCACACATAGGAGTTGCCGGCTTCGAACACCGCACCGCCGCATTTCGGGCAAGCGCCCAGCGGCGTCTGCTCACTGAAATCCGGCGCTTCGCCGCCATCGCTGCCGAGGGCGCTGTCGCCGAAGTCGAATTCGAGCTTCCACTGCCCTTTGCCGTCTTCCTGCGCCAGCTTGAGTTCGGCGGCGAACGGGCGGCCCATCTTGCTGCGAAAACCGGTGAGCGGCCCAAGGTGTTTGTCGCGCAGCAGTTGCTCCACTTCGGCCAGCTCGAAGCTGCGCCCGCCCGGATGTTTGCCGATGGAAAAATCGCACTGGGTGCAGGCGTAGCGGTGGTAGTTTTCCTTCACCACGCCGCCGCAGTTCGGGCAGGGGGTCTGCAGCGTGGCGTAGTCGCCGGGCACGGTGTCGCGGTCGAATTCCTTCGCCCGGCGCACGATGGTTTCGGTCATGCCGACAATGTCGCGCATGAAGGCTTCGCGCGAGAGCTGGCCGCGCTCCATCTGCGCCAGCCTGTGCTCCCAGCCGCCGGTGAGCTCGGGCTTGGTCAGCTCTTCCACCTGCAAGCCGCGCAGCAGGGTCATGAGCTGGAAAGCCTTGGCGGTGGGAATCAGCTCGCGGCCCTCGCGCACCATATACGCCTCGGCCAGCAGCCCTTCGATGATGGCCGCGCGCGTGGCCGGCGTGCCCAGCCCTTTGCCCGACATGGCCTCGGCCAGTTCTTCGTCTTCCACCATCTTGCCCGCGTTTTCCATCGCGCCCAGCAGGGTCGCTTCGGTGTAACGCGCAGGCGGGCGAGTCTTGAGCGCTTTGAGTTCCACGGTCTCGACCTGCACCGCATCGCCCTCTTTCACGGCGGGCAGGTTGTCATCTGCGCCCTGTTCTTCCTTGCCGTAGATTTCCAGCCAGCCGGGCTTGACCAGAATCTTGCCCTCGGTCTTGAACTGATGCGCGCCCACGGTGCTGATGCGCGTGGTCACCAGATATTCCGCCGCCGGGAAGAACACGGCGAGAAAGCGCCGCGCCACCAGGTCGTAGATCTTGGCCTCGGCCTCGGTCAGCGCACCGGGCGTCTGCGTGGTGGGGATGATGGCGAAGTGATCCGACACCTTGGTGTTGTCGAACACGCGCTTGCTCGGGCGGATGTAGTCGGCTTCCAGCGCGCGGCGGGCATGCGGCGCGACAACGCCGCCCGCCTCGCCCAGCGCCTGAACGGTCTGCCGCGCCACAGCCAGATAGTCTTCCGGCAGATGGCGCGAGTCGGTTCGCGGATAGGTCAGCGCCTTGTGCTTTTCGTACAGCGCCTGCACCAGGCCGAGCGTGGTCTTGGCGGAAAAGCCGAAGCGCCCGTTGGCCTCGCGCTGCAAGGAGGTGAGGTCGAACAGCGCGGGCGAGAGCTGGGCGGACGGCTTGGATTCGTCGCGCACCGTGGCGGGCTGCCCCGCGCAGGCGGCGACGATGGCTTCGGCGCGCGCCTTGTCCCACAGCCGGTCGGCGCGCGCGTCCCCGTCCTCACCCTTCTTGAACGCCGGGTCAAACCACTTGCCCGCATACGCCCCGGCAGGCGCGGCGAACTGCGCGTGCACCTCGAAGTATTCGCGGGCAATGTGCTTGCGGATCTGCTCCTCGCGCGTCACCACGATGGACAGCGTGGGCGTCTGCACCCGGCCCACCGGGGTGAGAAAAAAGCCGCCGTCCTTCGAGTTGAACGCCGTCATCGCCCGCGTGCCGTTGATGCCCACCAGCCAGTCGGCCTCGCTGCGGCTGCGCGCGGCATCGGCCAGCGGGCGCATGTCGGCATCGCCGCGCAGACGCTCGAATCCTTCGCGGATGGCCTGCGGCGTCATCGACTGCAGCCACAGCCGCCGCACCGGCTTGTCCAGCGCCTTCTTGCCCTCGGCGTATTGCAGGATGAGTCGGAAGATCAGTTCGCCCTCGCGCCCCGCGTCGCAGGCGTTCACCAGCGCCGTCACGTCCTTGCGCCTGATCTGCTTGACCACCGCGGCCAGGCGGCTCTTGGTCTTTTCGATCGGGTTGAGGTCGAAGTACGGCGGAATCACCGGCAGGTGGGCGAAGCTCCACTTGCCGCGCTTGACCTCGAAGTCGTCCGGCGCCTTGATCTCCACCAGATGGCCGACCGCCGACGTCACGACATACTGTTCGTTCTCGAAATACTCATCATGTTTGTCGAACTTGCCCGACTGCGGCGTCAGCGCGCGCACGATGTCTTGCGCCACGCTGGGCTTTTCGGCGATGACCAGGGTTTTACTCATAGGACGGAATGGATGCGATCAAAGAAATTTGGCGATGCCCGCGATGTCTTCGGCGAACAGCTCGCCCGAATCGGCCATCTTCACCCGGCCGTCGCGGCCGATGACAATGGTGACCGGCAGACCCGCGGGCTTGGGCAACACCTTGGCCAGCGCGGGCGACAGCCACGCCACCGGAAAGGTGTAGTTCTTGCTCTTGAGAAACGGCGCAATATCCGCCGCCTTTTTGTCGATGGACAGGGCCAGCACTTCCAGCCCGCGGCTGTGCTCCTTCTTGTAGAGCGCCTCGACATGCGGCATCTGCCGCGCGCAGAACGGGCACCAGGTGGCCCAGTATTCCAGCACGATCACCTTGCCCGCCCAGTCCTTGGTGTGCAGCGTCTTGCCGCCCAGCAACTCCACCGTGGGCGGCAGCGCAAACACGCTGCCCTCCTTTGGTAACGGCACGGCCTTCTTGTCTTTTTTCTCCAAGGCTGCGATCTGCTCGGCCACGCTTTGCGCCCAGGCTGGCGCAGACGCCGCGACCAGCGCGGCGCCAAACCATTTCAGCTGAGTACGACGAAATTGATCCATGATGACGGCTCCCTAGAATGCTGTCGATTCATCCAAAGCGAGAACGATTCCGGGCGGTTTGTCTCCTCCACCTCTCGCGTTCTCTTTTTTTACTTTACCGAGTTTCTTCGCCGCCGCGCATTCCCACCCGTCTCGCCCTGATCACCGATGCCCAAAAGCCGCCCCGCCCCCGCCGCTGCTCCCACCGGCGGCCCCTACACCCAGGTGCAGGATTCCCCCATCCACGGACGCGGGGTATTCGCCCGCCGTCCCATCCATGCCGGGCAGCGCCTGCTGGAATACAAGGGTGAGCGCATCGACTGGCCCGAAGCCCTGCGCCGCCACCCGCGCGACCCGGCCCAGCCCAACCACACCTTCTACTTCTCGCTCGGCGACGACACCGTGATCGACGGCGGCGTGCAGGGCAACAACGCCCGCTGGATCAACCACTCCTGCGCGCCCAACTGCGAAGCGCAGCAGATCGGCAGCCGCGTGTTCATCTTCGCCCTGCGCGACATCGCCCCCGGCGAAGAACTGTTTTTCGACTACGCCCTCGAACTCGACGCCCGCTACACCGCCAAACTCAAGCGTGACTACGCCTGCCGCTGCGGCGCCCCCAACTGCCGCGGCACCCTGCTCGCGCCCAAGACGCGCAAAGGCAGATGAGCAAAGACCCATCCCCCTCCCGACCTCCCCCACAAGTGG
>DYKQ01000094.1:0-4124 GCA_020722545.1 Thiomonas intermedia
TCACCCGTCGCGCTTATAGGTCAGGTTGGTGATCTGCTCCGAGATCAGGCCGATGAGGAACACGATGACGGCGGCGCTCATGAGCAGCGCGCTCATATTGGTGAAGCGATGTTCCGTCGCATAGGTGTAGGCGTAGTTGCCCAGTCCCAGCAGGAAGAATCCCGCCCCCACGGGCGCGAACAGCTTGAGCGGCGAATACAGCGTGGCGATCTTGAAAATGATGAGCAGAAAGCGCACGCCGTCGCGCAGCGGGCGGATGTGGCTCTTGCCGATACGCCGCGCCGCCACGATGGGCACATAGGCGACGGGGTAGGCGCTGCGGAAAAACGCCATGGTGCTGGTGGCGGGGTAGGAGAACCCGTTGGGCAGCAAATGAATGAATTCGCGGAACTTGTCGGCCCGCGCGGCGCGAAAGCCGCTGGTCAGGTCGAGCACGGGGTGATTGGTCATCCAGCTCGCCAGCCGGTTGTAGAAGCGGTTGGCCAGACTGCGGCCCACACTGGCCTGCGAGCCGTCGCCGCGCGCGCCTACGGCCATGTCGTAGCCTTCGTCCAGCTTGGCGAGAAGGCGGGGAATGTCGGCGGGGTCGTGCTGCCCGTCGGCGTCCATGAACACCAGCACGTCGCCGCAGGCTGCGCGGGCGCCGGTTTTGATGGCGGCGCCGTTGCCCATGCCGTAAGGCTTGCTGATGACCCGCGCGCCCGCCTGCTCGGCCACCGCGGCGGTGTCGTCGGTGGAGCCGTCGTTCACCACGATGACTTCGGCTTCTGGGTAGATCGCGCGGATGCGAGCGACCGTCTGCCCCACAGCGCCGACTTCGTTGCGGGCGGGGAGAATCACGGATAACTTGATGGGGGTCAGGTCTAGCTTTGATGCATTTGCTACAAAGCTAGACCTGACCCCCTGCAGATCAGTCGTCATTTCTTCTCCCCGATTTCTTCGGTCAGCACCTTGCGCAAATGCGCCTCGCTGTCCTGATAAAAGCCCACATGCCGCAGCCAGCGCTGGTGCAGGGCGGCCATGCTCCAGCCATGAATGTGCGCCAGCGGCGACGGCACCGCATTGAGCAGGTCGAGCGCCTTCTGCTGATGCCCGGCGCTGGCGAGTTCCACGGCAAAGCGCAAGCGTGCGCCCACCGGCAGACCGGGCAGCCGCAAGGCTTTCAGGTCTAGCGCATAGGCCGCCTGCGCATGCCCCGCGGCGAGGGCGGACAGGGCTTCACGGTGCAGCAAATCGCGCTGCACCGTGGTCTGCCTGGCCTGCGGATTGGCCAGCGCCGCAGTAATCAGGTCTTGACTGAAGTCAGCGCCTAGCGCGGTGCAGGCGCCCAGGCCATCGAGCAATTTGCCGAACTGGTATTGGGTGACGTTGTCGGCCAGATCGGCGGTGCGGGCGGCCTGCAGCAGGCTGGCGCGCAGGCCGTCGGGCGCCTGGCCCTGCGCACAGGCCACACCGGCGCGGTTGATCAGCAAAATGAGACTGTGCGGATGCTCGCGCAATGCGGCATCGAGCAGGCGCGCGGCCTCGGGGGTGTTGCCGACATGGCTCCAGAAATTGGCCAGATAGCTCTGCGCCCGCGGTGAATGCGGATGTTCGCGCGCCCACGCCAGCGCCTGCTGGAAGGGCTTGCCCCAGACATCGGCGCGGCGCGCGGTCTGCAGCGCAAACAAGGCCAGCAGCGCCACGGCGAACCAGACGGGCCAGCGCCTGCGTGGCGCGGCTTGCGCCTCGCTGCCTTGCGCGGTGCGCACCAGCCAGATGGCCAGCGGCAGAAACATCAGCCCTGCCGGCAGGTAGTTGCGATGTTCGAACGCCAGTTCGAGCTGCAGCCAGGTGCTTTCCATCACCTGCCCGGCGAGATAGAAGCCCACGGCGACACCGGCCGCGGCCACCACGGGGCTGCGCGCCCAGCGCGACAGCGCGGCAAAGACGATGAGCGCCAGGATGCCGAGCACGGCGAACAGCGTGGACAGCGGCTGCAGCAGCCCGGTGGAGAGCACGATGTCGTCGTGGAACAAGCCGCCGTCATGTGTGCGCGCCAGCCAGATGTCGCCCAGATACGTCCAGACGATGCGGCTCTCGGTGAGCAGGCGCTCCAGCGGGGTGAAGTCGCGGCCCGCCGTGGCGCCCGTCCACAGGCCCGGCAGAAAGGTGGCGAGATAGCCCAGCACCGCCAGCGCGGGCAGGCGGATGAACACCCAGCGCCAGACGAGAAACGCGCGCCCGCCTTGCGCGACGGCCGTGCGGTGGCGGTCGAACACCAGCGCCTCCAACACCCACGCCAATACCGGCAACAACGCGCCGTTCTCTTTGGAGAGCACCGCCAGCAGCGTGCCCAGCGTCAGCGAGAGGCTCATCCACACGTAAGCCGCGCGCCTGCGCCCCTGCGCCAGCAACGACCGGCCATGCGCGTAGCCCCACAGCCCGGCGAACACAAAGGTGGCGGCGAGCATGGCCATGCGCTGCACCACATACAGCGTGGTGCTCACCCAGAACGGGTCGAGCAGCCACAGCCCTGCAGCCAGCACGCCCGCCCAGGCGGCGGGCTGCCGCGCCAGCCCGAGCGCCCGCGCCAGCGCCGCGCTCAGCCCGGCGAGCAGCGCGCCGTTGAGCAGATGAATCGCCATATTGGTGAGCTTGAACGCCTCGGGCGCTGCGGGCCAGTTGCGGGCGTCGAGCAGAAAGGTGGCAAGCGCCAGCGGCCGCCCCGTCGGCCCGGCAAAGCCCGAGGTGACAAAGGCCACGACTTTCCACCAGGCATCGATCCGCCCATAGTCGCCCAGCGGGGCGAGGTTGGAAAAGTCGTCGAACAGAAAGGGCCCGGTGCGCCCGGGCCAGTAAGCCAGCCAGGCCAGAGCCAGCAACACCGCCAGCGCCCCGAGCGGCAGCATGCGGCGAAAGGTCGGGGCGGTGCTGGAAGACGGTGGGTTGTTGCGCATGGTTAGCGACCTTGCGTTTGGGCCTGCCCGCTGGTCCTCGTCTTCTGCGCCAACTCCTGCGTCAGCTTCCTGATCTGCGCGTCGTGGATGCCAAAGCGATTGAGCTCACGCAAGCGTTCCAGCACGTTGCCCGCATCGCCGTACAGCCCCGCGGCCATCTGCATGACGAACAGGTTTTTCCAGTAGTCGTACTTGCCGGGGGCTAGCGCCACGGCGCGCAGCATCAACCGGTAGGCCAGCGGGTTGTCGTGCGCGAGGTTGGCGGCCCAGTTGGCTTGCAGGGTGACGAGGTCGGCGCGGCCGGGGTTGCGCTGCACCGCGAAGGCGATCAACTCGCCGAGTTGCCGCACATCGCCCGGGGCGTAGTGGCACACGCCGTTGATGCTGCACTGAATCAGGCTATAGAGTGCGCCGACGTCTTCCGCGCTCATCGGCGAGGTGGCGATGATGTGGTGCATCTCGGCCCACCAGCGCGGCTGAATCGGCAGATCGTTCTTCGCCGACATGAACACCAGCGCCTGCAAGGGTTGCAGATCGGCGCCGGGCAGCAGCGCGCCCTGTTCCATCTGCCGCATGCCCATCTGGAACTGCGGGCTGCCCGCACCCTGCGCCGTGATGAGCATCATGCGGCCCAGGTCGTAGCTGGCGCGCGGAGACTGCGGATGCGTGGTCGCCTCGAAGTACGCCAGCCGGAAGGGATTGCCCCAGGTCTGCGCGCGGATGGCGGTAAACAGGGCGTAAAGCGCGATCAAGGCCGACACCCCGCCCACGATGAGCAGGCGCAACGTGCCGCGGCGCTCGGCGTCCGGCGGGCTCCAGGTGAACAGCAGGGCGAACAGCGCCAGAAACACCCCCCAGTCCGGCAGATAGTTGCGGTGCTCATACACCAGTTCCAGCGGCACGAAGGTGGACACCAGCGACTGCCCGGC
Source organism: Thiomonas intermedia (assembly GCA_020722545.1). GTDB lineage: Bacteria > Pseudomonadota > Gammaproteobacteria > Burkholderiales > Burkholderiaceae_C > Thiomonas > Thiomonas intermedia_B. Next base: position 3,869 of record DYKQ01000094.1, read on the forward strand.
AAACCACCACAGCACGCCGAAGGCAAACAGCGGCAGCCGCTTGCGCAGCGCGAGCGCCGCGCCCAGCAGCGCCGCCAGAGCCGCCCAGCTCGCCGCCGTCGTCCACGGCGAAAGCCAGCCGGTGGAAAGCGCAATGTCGTCGTGATAGAGCGAAAGCGCATCGGGCGACGGCAGCACGATCCAGCGCAGATAGTCCACCAGCACCCGCCCTTCGGTGAGCAGCCGCTCGCTCAAGGTGAACGGACGGGCGGCGTAG